>JBEKSN010000001.1:0-68642 GCA_049517055.1 Candidatus Acidiferrales bacterium
CCATGCGCAATGTGCTCCTGAATTCAGTTCAACTAGGTGGAAGATTCTTCGCGTTTGGGCGCGGAGTTGTCCACCTTGATTGTGGCGCCGGGCCGCAGCGTACGAAGCGCTTTGTAGCTTCCAATGACGATTTCGTCACCGTCTTTCAGACCGCTGGTAACTTCAATATCGGTCACACCCGCGATACCCGTCTGCACCGGGACGAACTCTGCCTTCTTTTCTCGGATAACAAAAACTCCCTGAATATCCGTTTTCTTGGCATCGCCATTCGCCCCTAACGACGGCTTGGAAGCCGCGAGCGTGACGTCGCTCCCTTTCTTGCCCGGCTTCGCTTCTTCGATTTCTTTCTGGGTCCGCACGGCTAGCGCCTGGATCGGAATAGTCAGAGCATCCTTCTTTTCCGCTGTCTGAATTTTGGCGGTTGCGGAAAGGCCGGGGCGGAGCGCCTCGGGTGGATTATCCACGGTGACCACAACTTTGAAGTCACGCGCTTCCTGGGTATTTGCCGTCGTTTGCGTTGTAGCCGCCTGTCCGGACGAACGAAGAATGGCAAGCTCACCCACCTGGCTTACGTGACCCTTGAATGTTTTGCCCGGAAGCGCGTCAATTGTCACTTCGGCAGGCTGTCCCTCTCGCACGTTGGTAATATCGGTCTCGTCGACTTTCACCTCGGCGGTGACGATACTCATGTCGGAAATGGTCATGAGGTTACTGCCTTCGGCGTTCTGAATTCCGGGTACCACGTTTTCCCCGACGCGCACAGCGATGTAGCTGACAATCCCATCGATCGGAGCTGTATAGGTCGTTTTGCGAAGAATGTCTTTTGTGTGTTTCAGGACTGCCTGGTTCTGATTCATGTTATCCCGCGATTGATCTCGCGCCGCGCGGGCTTGTTCAACCTGTGCTTTCGAAGCGTTAAGCGCGGCCACCGCGCTGTCGTAAGTAGCTTTGTTCGCGTCAAACTCTTGCTTGGCTATAAGCTGATCTTTGTAGAGTTCTTGGGTGCGCTGCCAATCGAACTTGGCCTTTTCAAGGTCTGCCTGGCGCTGGGCTAGCGTCGCGACCGCGGAGTCATAACTTGCGGAGGCCACGCGCATGCCCGCTTCGGTGGAACTGATACTGGCCTCTTGGGCCTGAACATCCGCGGCCGGCTGAATGTTTTCAAGGTGCAGAAGGATGTCGCCCCTCTTCACATGGTCGCCTTCTTTCACCACTATATTGGTAATTTTCCCGATGCCTTCGCCCAGTACGTTCGTATAATTTTTCGGCCTGACTTCACCGGATGCAGTTACGATCGAGGTCAGGTCCTGCTTAACGACTTTGCCGGTCTGCACCTGCACAACACCTTTGTTCGCCTGGTAGACGCTGTACCACGCAATACCACCAAGCACGACTACAGCACCCACACCGATTGACACTTTTTGCCAGGTTTTCATTGCTTCAACCTTTTATGTCCTCACGTCGAGGGACGGAGGCACCCGCCACACCATTCCATACGTCCGAAGGGCCCGGAATGTTTCCGGATTAGACGAAGATAAAGAGATAAAGACAGTTAGCTACATAAATTTTCGGGCTCTTTCATTCCTTTTTCTGGTTCTCAAGGGGGATCTCTATCCCACTACGTCGCCCAGGATCGCTAATTTTCGGTCACTTTGGTTGTGCGTACGACGAACCTCGTCATCCCCATGGCGACCATTTTAGATGTTTTTGGCGGGGAAAGAAACAGAATCGCCGCGCTCCTGGCCAAATTCTGATGCAAGCGAACCAAAAGGCTGTTCTAGGCGAATGGACCAAGTAACCTCGTAACCTCGTGAGCCCGCGAAGCGTCCCAGCAAGTAAATCCCCCGAAAATGCCAGGCAACCCCCGTTCGTCTAATGTGCTCATATCCCATATCGGCGGGGGGACTACGTTGACCTGTACCTTCGGACAGGTTAGAATCTGCAATCAATCAAGGGGAAAACGTTGATTATTGGCCGTTGCGGTAAATGGTTTCTCTTAGCGATTTTAACGGCTGGTTTGGGAGTAGCGTCCTCCGCATTTGCCCAGGGCGAATCCCAAGGGCAGCAACCAGCCCAGTCTGAACAGAATCCGGCCAAGAAAACTGCAAAACAAAAAGCCAAGAGCGACAAAGATCTAAGGAAGGAATTAGATTCCCAGTATAGGAAGTGGCTTGACGAGGACGTGGTCTACATCATAACTCCCGAAGAGCGCAGCAGCTTTCTCCACCTCAGTACCAACGAAGAGCGTGAGCAGTTTATCGAGGCTTTCTGGCAGCGGCGCAATCCCGACCCTGATTCGGCCGACAACACATTTAAAGAGGAACACTATCGTCGAATTGCGTATGTCAACGAGCACTTCTCCTCCGGAATACCTGGCTGGAGGACAGACCGCGGCCGTATCTACATCATGTGGGGTCCAGCCGACGAAATCGATTCGCATCCTGCGGGTGGCAGCTATGACCGTCCCGCCGAGGAAGGCGGAGGAGAAACTTCCACCTATCCTTTCGAGGACTGGCGATATCGCTATCTCGAAGGCATAGGCGAAAATGTCATCCTGGAGTTCGTGGACCCGACAATGAGCGGGGAATACCATCTGACCATGGATCCCAGCGAGAAGGACGCCCTTCTTATGGTTCCAGGCGCGGGCCTGACCCAAATGGAATCTATGGGATTGGCCAGCAAGACTAGCCGGTTCAACAACACGGACGGTACGCACGATGCTGCGCCGATCGGAATGGCGCCAGAGAGCGCGAATGAATTTTCTCGGCTGGAGCTTTACGCTAAGATCCAGCAGGCCCCTCCGGTAAAGTTCAAGGATCTGGAAGCCGTAGTTACCTCCCGGCTCGTGCGCGATCAGGTGAAGTTCGACTACCGCTTTTATTTCCTGCGCATCACATCAGAGACGGTCCTGGTTCCCATCACCGTGCAGATACCGACGGGACAGTTGAGCTTCCAAGAAAAACAGGGAGTAGACTCCGCCACAGTCAATCTTTTCGCGCGTATAAGCACACTGAGCGGGCGCATTGTTCAAACCTTTGAGGATACGGTGAAACGCGATGTTCCAGCGGCTTTACTGCAACAAGCCCGCGCCGTGCCGTCGATTTATCAGAAAGCTGTACCTTTGAGCCCTGGGCTCTATCGCCTCGATATCGTGCTTAAGGACGTAAATAACGGGAACGTCGGTGTGGTAAATACTCGGCTTGCGGTTCCGCGTTTTGAGGACGACCACTTGTCGTCCAGCTCTCTGATTCTCGCGGATCAGATTTTGCCCGTTTCATCGAAGGATATCGGGCTCGGCCAGTTCGTCCTGGGCGATGTGAAGGTGCGCCCTAAGCTGGATGCGTCATTCGGAGCCGCAGACGGAATGGGTGTATTTCTGCAGATTTACAACCTGAAAGTGGATGACAAAACTCATAAGTCAGACGCTACCGTGCAGTATCGCGTCATGAAGGATAAAACTACCGAGCCAGTCCTGAAATTCGATATTCCTAAGGATAAATTGCCCGAGCACGGCGAGGAATTGACTCTGGAAAACATCATTACGCTTGGCTCATTGCCACCAGGAGCGTACAAGCTGGAAGTAGCGGTAACTGATAATCTCGCGAAACAGACAATTACACCGGCAATGGATTTTACGGTGAAAGTACCAGCCGCAACGACTGCACAGAGGAGGTGACCTGGTGAGCCTGCGAGTGATTCGCTCATCCATTTTCGGGGTGCTCCTGTGCCTGCTTCCTCTTTCGGCCATTGGTGCGCCGAATTCCGGCAAGATATCCGGCGTAGTGCTGGATTCTTCCGGGACCCCTCAGATGGGCGCCACTATCTTTGTAAGCTCCGATCAATTGCTCGGCAGTTCAGCTGCCGAATTGCTCACCAACGATCGTGGACGATTTTCTACCGCGCTGCTTCCTTCCGGCACGTACTCGATCAAAGTGACGCTGGCTGGCTTCCTCCCTGTCGTGGAGGAGCACATTTTGGTTAATGATGAGCGCACCACTCTACTCGAAATTGTTCTCGGCTCGATATTCTCATCACTCGAAAGGCTGCAACGCCAGTCCGATCAACCCATCGCTGCGGACGAGTGGACTTGGGTGCTTCGAAGCGCATCGGCGACGCGTCCAGTGCTGCGCTGGCAAGACGACGGCGAAATATTCGGCGTTCCACCGGGCCAATTCGAAACCGCGCAAAATCAAGCAGGCCGCATGCGTCTGGAACTAACTTCGGGATCAGATCATCCCGGTTCGGTCTCGAATCCGGCTGATTCTCCGGGCACGGCCCTTGTTTATGATCTCTCTCTTGGCGGTCATGACCAACTCTTGATGGCTAGCCAGTTCAGCTACCAAAGCGGGTCCTATTCCGGCGGTTTCGCCACTCAATGGATTCCATCGGGCGAGCCCGGCGTGGGTCCGGTGACAACCATTCTAATTCGCCAGTCACAGTTGGGTCCGGACGGGCCCACGTTCCGCGGGCTGCGCATGTCGTATGACAATTCTTTCGTGATCGGTGACCGCATCAGCCTTCGCTACGGTTCGGATTTCGTGATGGCGGGTCTCGCGGGCACGACAGCAAGCGTGCGGCCGCGCGCTGAGATGGCCGTCCAGCTCGCTCCCACATGGCAGGTGTCCGTTCTCGCCGCCGCCAATGGCTGGCAGGATTCTGCAGGCGATCAGAGTACGCTGCAGTCTGCCCTAAACACTCTCGATCAGTTCCCCATACTTTTGATGCGCGACGGTCATTCGGTTCTTGAAAACGGCTTGCACGAAGAATTGGCCATTGAACATGCGTTCAGTAAGAATGCCACTCTCACCGTGGCGCTGTTTAACGACCGTTCGACGCAAACGGCAGTTTTCGGGCACGGATCCGTTGCCGGACCGGATTATTTACAAGATTTCTTCTCCAACGTTTTTGCCTACGACGCCGGTGAATCCAGCTCATTAGGGACACGTGTCGCTTATCACCAGAAGTTCTCGGATAATGTTACTGCCACGATTATCTACGAATATGCGGGAGCGCTATCCCCGACGGAAGATCCCTCTCAAGCAGCATTAAGAAACCAGTTGGCGATGCGCTATCGCCAAAGTGTGGGCGGGCGCCTGACCGCAAGAGTTCCCCGCATTGGGACAAAGTTTACTGCTGGCTACAAATGGATCAATGGCCCGGTGGTCTCTGCAATGGATCCTTATGGCGAGTCCCTCTATCACCTCGATCCGTATCTGAGCCTCGGGATTCACCAACCGTTGCCAAGCTTCATCCCAGGTCACGCGGAACTTCTGGCCGACTGCGGTAACCTCTTCGCACAGGGTTACGTTCCCTTAGCCACTCCTGACGGCCGAGTTGTCCTAATCCCGACCTACCGATTCATCCGCGGTGGACTTAGTTTTCAATTCTAGTCAAATCAGTTAAAATCAGTGTACTGGAAACGGGAAGATGCCTCCCACAAATGGTATTCCATGAGTCTCTTCAACCGTCCGCTCTCGCAAGTTAATAAAAATAAAATACTTATGATTAATAGAATCTGCAGTTTACTGGAAGCTGACGTGCTTGCATTATATGGGTTCTAGGCAGAGGTTACGGGTGTAGCTGGATGAATGACAGTCTCCGAATGCGGCTCGGCGCAGTACTTCTGGCACTTATAACCCTGTCCGCCGTGGTTTTCGCTGTCCTCAATTTCCAGCAACGCTCCCGCTTTGTTCTTCCAGATGACGGTGTCACCTGGATGGATTCGGCTCAGGGAGTAACTGCCTGGCACGTTGTCGCTGACTCGCCAGCCGCCAGGGCTGGCATCAAGCAAAACGACATCGTCGAGTCGGTCCGGGGCGTCCCGATTCAACGCGCCACCGACGTCACACGCGTGTTGTTTCACGTGGGGCCATGGGCGGAAGTTCACTATCAAATGCGCCGTGGCGAGGCCACCTTTGAGACGCGGCTGGTAACCGCGCCACAGGACAATTCATCCTCGATCGAGAATTACCTCCGCATTACAGCGCTCCTATATCTCTTCATCGGGCTGTTCATATTCGTCCGCCGTTGGAATGCGCCGCGCGCCATTCATTTTTACGTTTTCTGCCTGGCCTCATTCATTCTCTATAGCTTTCATTACACCGGAAAGCTGAATTCTTTCGACCAAACGATTTACTGGGCCAACGTAGTCGCGCTCCTCTTGCAGCCGGCTTTGCTCGTTCACTTTGCGCTCGTATTCCCGGAGCGCCGTGGCGCCCTTTGGCCGAAGCTAACTGCCACCTACGCTCTACCGGCCTTGCTTCTAACCTTACATATTTTCATCGCCTCCGGGACGTTGAATTTTCTGCCGGCATTCAGCACACGATACTGGCTCGATAAAGTGGAACAGGCGAATCTCGGAATCTATTTTCTGATTGCTGCCACCATTTTCCTTTTCAGTTACCGCCGCGCACCCAGTGGTGTCTTACGGCAACAATTGAAGTGGGTCACCGGTGGGACCTTCGCAGGCTCGCTACCCTTTCTATTGTTCTATATCGTGCCTTACGTGCTGGGTATTGTTCCTGCGCCGTGGATGAAACTCTCGGTCTTTTCACTGGCGCTCATCCCACTGTGTTTTGGTTACGCCATTATCCGCTACCGCCTGATGGACGTTGACATCATCTTCAAGCGCGGACTTGCTTACACTTTCGCGACTGCCGCTGTTGTCGGTATTTATTTTGCGGGCATCGCTCTAATCGGCGAAACGTTTCACACGCGCTGGCCCACCGGCCCGGCGGGCGGCGTGATTGCAATCGTTGTTGCGGCGTTTTTGTTTGAGCCGGTGCGAGGATGGGTTCAGACTCGCCTTGACCGTTTTTTTTATCGCGACCGGCTCAATTACCGCCGCACGCTCATCGAGTTCGGACGCGCCCTCACAAACGAGGTGCGCCTCGAACCCCTGGTCGGCTCCGTGCTCGATCGCATTTCGCAAACCCTGTTGGTAGACCGGCTCGCAATATTTCTCGAAGACCCTGCGCGTCCGGCACAGTTCATCCTCTCGCGTTCCATGGGACTGCGGCCTGAGGGTCCGCTCGATCTATCGTTTCTGGACCCCTCGCGTCCAGCTCTGGAGCGCGGGTGTTTGTTCTTCGAATCGGCGCGGGCGGCAAGCCAGGAATCCGACTCCGTGCGCCGCACGCTGGAAGAGCTCGATCTGAATTATTTCATTGCCTGCCGCTTCCGCGACCGCACCGTCGCGATTCTGGGCCTCGGCAAAACGGTCGATGGCGACTATCTATCGACGGACGATCTCGAATTGCTTTCCACGATCGCGGGTTACGTGGCCATCGCCATTGAGAATGCGCGGCTCTATCAGTCACTCGAGCAGAAGGCCATGCAGATCGAGCGCCTGAAGGATTTCAGTGAGAACATCGTCGAATCACTGAACATAGGCGTACTTACGGTCGATCTGGAAGATTGCATCGAATCTTGGAATCCTCAACTCGAAGATTTGCTCGCCATTCCTCGCCGTGAAGCGCTTCGGCGTCACCTGCAGGACGTTCTCCCCCAGGATTTAGTAGCCGAAATTGCTTTGCGCGCTACCAGCGATCACGTTTCCGGTATTTATAAATTCCATCTGAACACGCCCGCCGGACGCCGTTTGGTGATCAACGCTTCCATCGCGCCGCTCGTGGGCAAAAATGGAGCGCGCCTGGGCAGGCTCATTCTTCTCGACGACATCACGCAGCGCGTCCGCCTGGAAGAGCAAATGGTACAAACCGAGAAACTCACTTCGCTCGGCTTGCTGGCGGCCGGCGTGGCGCACGAAGTGAATACCCCGCTCGCCGTGATTTCGAATTACATCCAGATGCTCGCGAAACAGATTCCCGCCGACGATCCGCGCCAGAAAACAATAGAGCGGATCGTAAAGCAGACCTTCCGCGCCAGCGAAATCGTCAACAATTTGCTCAATTTCTCGCGAACCGGCGCGGCGGAATTCGTAGAAGTGAATCTGAACTCCGTCCTGGAAGAAACCCTCACGCTGGTGCAACATCCGTTCAAAACGGCGCAGGTGAACGTCATCAAGAACTATACCGAGCAGTTGCCGCCCGTTCTTGGCTCCATCACGCGTCTCCAACAAGTATTTCTGAACCTGTTTATGAACGCTCGTGACGCTATGCCGAGCGGCGGCATGCTGGAAGTGCGCACCGGCGCGCACAACGGCTCGGTTGCAGTCGAAGTCACTGACACCGGCTCGGGCATCCCCGCGGAGAATCTACATCGCATTTTCGATCCATTTTTTACTACCAAAGCCACCGGGCGGGGCACCGGACTGGGCCTTTCCGTGAGCTACGGCATCATAAAAGAGCACGCCGGCAAAGTCGATGTGCGCTCAACGCCGGGCAAGGGAACATCGTTCCGGCTGGAATTTCCCGTAGCCAGGAAAACCGTTCATGCCTAGAGGATCTATTCTTGTTATCGATGATGAAGTGGAAATTCGTGAAGGTCTCGAAGCCCTTCTCACTTCGGAGAGTTTCCAGGTAACGCTCGCGGAAACCGGGGAGGCCGGCCTCCGCCAACTCGAAGACCATCCGTTCGATCTTATGCTCCTTGACGTCAGCCTGCCTGATCGCAACGGCATCGAGTTACTGCGCGAAATCCGGCGTCGCGATCCGCAACTCGCCGTCATTTTGATTACCGCTTATGGCTCGATCGATATGGCTCGCGCGGCCTTCAAGGGCGGCGCGCAGGATTTCATCACCAAGCCCTGGTCCAACGACGAGCTCATCGCGCAGATATCGCTCGCGATTGAGGGCCGCAGGCTCCGCGACGAAAACGTTCAACTAAAGCGAGCGCTGAAGCAGCGGTATAACTTCCCGAACATCATCGGCAAAAGCGAAAAGATGCAGACTGTTCTCGACCTCGTTACGCAGGTCGCGCCGTCGCGCTCCACCGTCTTGATTTCCGGCGAGAGCGGCACCGGCAAGGAAGTATTCGCCAAGGCCATCCATTCCGCCTCCACGCGCGCTGATAAACCGTTCATCCCCATCAATACCGGTTCAATTCCAGGCGATCTTCTCGAATCTCAGCTCTTCGGACATGTGAAGGGTGCATTTACCAGCGCCATTGCTTCAAAGAAAGGTCTGTTCGAAGTCGCCGACCAGGGCACCATTTTTTTTGACGAGATTTCAACCATCACCCCGGAGACGCAGGCCAAGCTCCTGCGCGTGATTCAAGAGCGGGAATTTATGCGCCTCGGCGGCACCGAAATCATCAAAGTAGACGTCCGTATCCTCGCGGCGTCCAACGAGGATTTGAACAAGCTGGTTCGCGACGGCCGTTTCCGCGAAGATTTGTTTCACCGCTTGAACGTCATTTCTTTGCATTTGCCGCCGCTGCGAGAGCGCAAAGAAGATATTCCTTTGCTCATCGAGCGTTTTCTCGTGCAATTCTGCCAGGAAAATGGCAAGCCCCCGCGCCGGTTCACGCATGGTGCGATGAAACTTCTCATGGACTACGATTGGCCGGGCAATGTTCGCGAGCTTGAGAACGTCGTCGAGCGCGCCATCGTGCTTTCTACCCAGGAAGCCATGGATACCGACATTCTCCCTGAAAGCGTACGCACCCGCGAGATCGTCAAAGGAGTCCGCCTGCAGCTCGCCGAGTTCTTACCGCCCATGCCAGGCGCGCCGGGCGGAAATGCTGCTTCACCCTCGCTTTTCGAAATCCTCGAGGAAGTCGAGCGCCGGATAATTGTTGACATGCTCGAGCGCACGAATTGGAACCAGACGGAAGCCGCCGAGCGTTTTCAGGTTCCGCTCTCGACCCTCAATCAAAAAATAAAGCGTCTCGGCATAGAAACTCGCCGCCGCACCACTTCAGTCCGCGGCGCCGCCGCAGGCTTCGGAGAGGATTCCGCCGAATTTCTCGCCGGTAAGTGACGCGGCGGTGGGAGACTTTTTCAGATGAGCGATGCGGTCGGATTGATTTAAGAAACCAGAGCGCGGCCGGCAATATTTCCCAGAATGCGGTAGGGCGCGGACTCCAGCGCAACCAGCGCCTTCGGCGGAATTAAGAATGTCTGCTCGATGGCATACTGGCCGGACATCACTGCGTGCGCGACGCAATCTGTAAAGACAATCCAGGTAGCCTGCGGCGGAAATTCCAGCTGTGTCTTCGGGCAATCTCTCTGAAACGCCGTGTTCTCCTTTAGGAAATCATGGAAGCGAATCATGAACATGTCGTAGGGCGTTCGTCCGATCACTCCAATATTCAGCTTTGAGCCCAGGTCTCGCACCGTGCGGCTCAGGAATGAATTGTCTTCGGCAATATCCTGCAGCCCCGCGCCGCCGGCGTATCGCCGGGCGAGCACTTCAAATCCTTCAGTGGACTGCCAGATGCGCGGTTTCGAGGGATTTAGATTGGTGAACACGCGCAAGATACGTGCACCGTGCGTTGGCCGGCTGGGAAAGGCGTCGAAATGCAGCAAATCGTTGCGCTTGTGCAGCGGCAAATCGCGCCCTTCCTCTTCCTGCGGCCGAAAACTCGCGAAATCCAGATTCCACTTGCCGGCGTAAGGAGCCAGAAATTTGGCCAGGAACTCCGTCACCTGAGCGCTGTAATTCCGCATGATCGAGTGAACGCGGTCCACCGTCTCGCGGTTGCCCGAGACTCCGCGCAACAAATCTTCACTCGGCCTGTACGAAATGTTCTTGTGCATTCGCATCTCAGACCATTGCTGCTCGAGAAGAAATTGCTGATCGGCCGCAGGCAGGTCGAACGGCGGCTCGCGAAAGAAAAGTATTTGGCCGCGCTCCAGTAATTCGCAGTAGGCGCGAGCACGGGCTTCGCACTGTTCGGCTCCCACCCAGCCCTTGCCGCGCTTGTAGTCCTCCACCAGAATCCACGGCATGTTTCGAATGGCGCTCTTCTTCATTTAACTCTTCGTGGAATCTGGAGGTTTGTAGCCGCGAGGCAATAGCGTTGTGCTCAGGTCCAGACCTGAAAGGTTCACTCCGTCGAGATCTGTCTCGCGGAGAACCGTGGTCTTCAGATCCGCTCCCGTGAAATCCGCGCCGCGAATTTCGGCCAGGCGGAAATTCGAAGCCACCAAATTTGCCCCACGCAGTATGGCGCGACGCAAATCCGTGCGGAAAAGTTCCGCGCCGCCGACCTTCGCGTCTGTCAGGTCCGCTTCGCTCAAATCAGCTTCGGTCAAATCAGCTTTGCGCATGTCTGCGCGGCGCAGTTTCGCTTTGCTCAAGTTCGCCGAAGAGAGCCTAGCCTCATGCAAATTCGCGCCTTCCAGGTTCGCCCCATGAAAGTCGACGAGGTCCAGATTCTCGCGTTCCAAATTCACGCGCGAAAGATCCGCTCCGGACAAATCCGCGCGAGTCCCGGTTTCGTCGCCGCGAACGAATCGGCGGTGCGACTCGAGAATCTCGGACACGAGCCTGCCATTGTGTTTTATGCTTTTCGGGGATCTCATCGTCGCCGTGAATGTGAACAGCTACCGCACGTCCACTGTTTTATAAGTATAGCATGGCGCTCGTAGCCTGGGATTGTTGGCTATTTGACGACTTGTGGTACCGTCGAAGTGTGAGTCATTGCTTCCACTTCTCCCTGTTCCGCTCGCGTAGCCGCGAATTATCATTTATTGCCGCGGCCGTCCTAAGCGCATTGTCTCCCGTTTTCATTTTCCTTTGTTCGCCGAATGCCGTGGCCCAACAGAGGCAGGACGCGCCCGGGGACGAAATAATCGCAAACCTTGCTGCGGGACGCGTGATTATTGCGGTGGTAAAAGACGCCATTCTAATCGCTACCATCGAAAATCCGATCGAACCGCAGACCCGCCTGCCGGCGCCGGTCGAGCTCAACTCGAAGCGCGTGGGAATTTTTCTCGGCGCCGTCGAATGGATTTCGCCATCCTCGCAAGTAGAGTTCGCCCGGCTCGACAAAGATCTTCCCCACCTTCACGGCAAAGTCGCTTCGATAGCCCCTCACTTGCAGCAGGTTCAACCCAATGCTGAAGCTGCTGACATTGATTCCATCGGCCACGGTGTCTCCGAGCGCCTGAACGAAATCGCAAGAAATCTTCACGGCAGAATAGATTTGCCCGCGAACGAGCCGGTTGCGGTGCTGATTCTTGCGGACTACATGGAAGACTACGGTCCCGAAATTTGGCAACTAAGTTTTACGCTTCGGCAGTCCATGCAGCGCGAAGATTATTTCGACACGCACGTTTCATTGCCGCAGTATGTTCAATTGTGGCCACCGGAAAAGGGCCAGCCGCGCACCTTCGTCGAATTTCACTACCCGCCGGAGGGCGTCGTGTCTTCGCTGATCGACCTGATTCGAAATAAAGATGCTGGCATCGAAAAACTTTGTTCTTCAGACGCGAAAATGCGGAATGTGCGGGACCGCTTTCTGCAGGGCGAGAGTGTCAAGGTTCTTGCGGTGGATGCGATTCAGTTTTTGCGCGCGGCGATTGGCATCATCGCTCCGCCAAACTCGCGCCAAACGATCGCCACGATCAGCGTCGAATCAGGCTTTCAGTGGATTCTCCAGCCTGCACCCGAGCCGAAGAATCCCCGCCTGGAAAAGGAACGTCCTGAGGGCGCCCCTTCGCTGTTGCACCCCAGTTTCTGAGTTAACACTCGTGGTTGATGGAAGACTTTAGCGGTCCGCTAGTCTTTCAGCATATCGCAGAGTAAAACAGTGCCATCCGCAGCCCGGCGACTTTAATCGTCGCTCAAGTCTATTTCTTGTCCGCAAGCTGTTGCTTTAAGCGCGCATTTTTCTCACCCACCGAACGCTCAAGATCCTGTTTATGCGCGACCAGTTTCCGCGCGATTTCGGGGTCCGAAAGCCCCAGAATTTCCGCTGCAAAAATCGCGGAGTTCACTGCGCCCGCCTTGTCAATTGCCATGGTCGCGACCGGGATTCCGCCGGGCATCTGCACCGTCGATAGCAGAGCATCTAGTCCATTCAACGAGCTTGTCCCCATGGGGACTCCGATCACCGGCAGCGTAGTGTTTGCCGCGATCACTCCAGCCAGATGCGCTGCTGCGCCCGCCGCCGCAATCAGAACCTTCAAGCCACGCTTAGAAGCTGTTGTCGCATATTCGTGCGCGCGCGCAGGTGAGCGATGCGCAGACACCACTTCCAATTCGTACGGAATCCCAAACTTCTCGAGGGTTTTCGCCGCCTCGCTCATCACCGGGAAATCCGTATCCGAACCCATCAGAATTCCAACCAGAGTCCCAGCTTCCTGCTTGTGTTCCTTAGCCACCGGTTAATCTCCCTGTTCCGAACTTTAAACCTTTTTCATTAGGAACTATTCGCCGTACACGCGCAACTTCACCGATTCGATCCCTCCGCGACAGCCTTACGCGGCGTATTGGGGATTCCGATATCGTTTCGATAGTGCGCCCCATCAATTCTGATCTTGCTCGTTGCTTCGTATGCAATCTTGCAAGCCGCGGGCAAGTCCGCGGCGACGGCTCCTACGCCGAGCACTCGTCCTCCAGTGGTGTAATACTTCTCGCCCTGCCGCCGAGTGCCTGCGTGAAACACCACTGCACCTGAAACACTCGCGGCCGCCTCCAGCCCAGTTATCTCTTTGCCGATTTTGGGATTTTCAGGATAGCCCTCCGAAGCCACGACCACGCAAACGCTCGCGCCATTCGAAGATTTTGCCTGAACCGACGCAAGGTCCCCGCGCACCGCACGGGCGCACGCATCGCCGAAGTCAAAATCCGCGCGCAGCAATATCACCTGCGTCTCGGGATCGCCGAGCCGGCAATTGTATTCGAGAACTTTCGGGCCATCCGAGGTCAGCATCAATCCAAAATAAAGAAACCCACAATAGTTCAGCCCCTCTTTCTCCAGACCAGCTAGAGTCGGCTGCACGATTGTCTCGAGAATCTTCTTCTCCAACTCCGGCGGCAAAATATCTGCGCTCGAAAAGGCACCCATGCCGCCTGTGTTCGGGCCTTCATCATCGTCATAAGCGCGCTTGTGGTCACGTGTCGGCGCCAAAGAAACAAAGCCCCTTCCATCCATTAGAATGATGTAGGAAAGCTCGCGTCCTGCAAGTCCTTCTTCGAGCAAAACGCGCTTGCCCGCATCGCCGAACTCTTTCTTCTCCATCAGCCGGTCAATGAACGCGGCCGCTTTGTCGGGCGACGAAGTCACCAGCACGCCCTTGCCGGCGCACAATCCATCGGCTTTCACCACCAGCGGCCAATCAACCGAACAAAGCGACGTATAAGCGTCAATCGGCGAATCGTAGATTCCGTACGTCGAAGCTGTAGGAATTTTGAAGCGCTCCATAAATCCCTTGGCAAAAACCTTACTTCCTTCGAGCTGCGCAGCCTTTTGCGAAGGTCCTAGAATCGCAAGACCGCGCTTTGCAAATTCATCCGCAATCCCGCTCGCCAGCGGCACCTCCGGCCCCACAATCGTGAGCTCCGCTCCAAGCTTGCTAGCTAGGTCGGCCGCCGCATTCAAGTCCTTCAAATCCAGTGGAAAGCATTCCGCGTCCTTTGAAATCCCCCCGTTCCCCGGGGCACACCACACCTTTTCGAGCGCGGCGCTCTGCCGCAGCTTCCACACCATCGCGTGCTCGCGCCCGCCACTGCCGATCACAAGTATTTTCACGCTTGTCCGCTGAACAGAATTAAGAACGATACGAGGGCGCTCTGCCGGTGTCAACAAGAGATCGCCTTGCCCCCTCGCCCCAAAAATGTTTTCATCTAATAAGATGCATTGGGACTTCGCACTCATCCTAATTTTTCTCGGCGTCGCGGTCCCTGTTTTGGGACGACGTCGGATTCGCCAATTACTTGATTCTCCCGAAACGTCAAAGATGGACCGCCTCTCGATTTACGCATCCACGATCGCTTTTCAGTGGCTTGCCGCTGTAATTATTCTTTGGCGCACTCGCGCTCACGGAATCACGCTTGCCCAGCTCGGAGTGGCAATTCCCAAGCCCGCTCTCGCCATCACGATTGCAATTGTTCTTGCCGCTCTGATTTCGGTCAACCAGATCTACAGCCTCTGTCGTCTCGTAGCAAAACCGTCAGAAATAAAGGGCGTATTGCCTCAACTTGCTCTAAAACTCTTCCCTCGGGACGCTGTTGAACGCCTGATATTCTTCGCACTGGTCGTCACTGTGGCCATGTGTGAAGAGTTCATCTACCGCGGTTTTGTTCAACGTGTATTCCAGGATTGGGCAGGCGGATACGTGGTAGCCGCCGGAATTCTCGGCTCAGCGGCTTTTTTCGCTCTGGCGCATGTTTATCAAGGACGCAAAGGCTTTACAACTACATTTATAGTAGGAGCTATATTTTCCATCGTCCGCGCTTGGATAAGTAGCTTATTTCCAACGATTGTGGCTCACTTCATCGCGGATTTCAGCATTGGCATGTTAGCCCCTGCGAAGCTGCGCAAGACCACCGACCGGCGATTGGGTCGCTGAAATAGCATATATTTGGAGCAAGTTTGTTATTTACAGTTAGATAAGCGCGACGTTCACATGACAATTCTCACCGATAGTGTCATCTCTGAGGAGCTCCGAACCTATGGAGTTTCGGCCAGGGCCGACATTTGCTCTGCAATCCGCACATTTATCTCGCTTCTACTGCACTGGAACCGAACAATCTCGTTAACAGCCGTGACAGATCCTCTCGAAATCCTCCGATTTCATTTTGGAGAGAGCATGTTCGCGGCGTCAGTCATTTCAAATCTAAATGGTCGGCTCGCCGACGTTGGTTCCGGGGCTGGTTTTCCAGGCATCCCGCTTAAACTCGCAATTCCTGCGCTGGAACTAGTGCTCATCGAATCGAACGCAAAAAAGGCGGCCTTTTTGGCTGAAGCGGTCCGTGATCTCGGCCTCGAGCGCACCGAAATATACCGCGGTCGCTTTGAGGGCTTCCGCGCAGAGGGCCCGGAGTTCGATTTTGTTGCCGCTCGAGCCATCGGCAGGCACGAAGAGCTCATAAATTGGGCACGAGGCGCGATCAAAAAGGGTGGAAGCTTGGCTCTGTGGCTGGGGGCGGATGACGCCGCTCGAGTCTCGTTGGATAGGACGTGGCAGTGGCGCGAGCCGGTTCCAATCCCAGGATCACATAGCCGAACCATCCTAGTTGGCGTTGCAGACTAGTGGGCCACCAGAGCTCGGTGTTCCACGTGGAACAGTTTGTTCCGCAGAGAGTGTTCCACGTGAAACGTCTTGCATGTTCTAAAAACTTTCTGCTAGATTCGCAGGCGCATACCGGAGGCTCTCGCATTGGCTCGCATCATCGCGATCGCAAATCAAAAAGGTGGCGTCGGGAAAACAACAACCGCCGTTAACCTCGGCGCTTCCTTAGCAGCCTCTGAACAAAAAACCCTCGTGATTGACTGCGATCCGCAAGGCAACACAACTAGCGCACTAGGTTTTCCGAAGGATCCGGCTAGAAGGACTCTCTATCAAACGCTAATACTCGATGAGCCAATCGAGCGCGTTACCTTGGACGCCCAAGTTGAGGGACTAGATCTGATTCCATCGGACAAGAACCTGGTAGGTGCGTCGGTAGAGCTTGTCCTGATGGAGAATCGGGAATTTCGCCTGAAAGCGGCCATCGCCGGCATCAAGGAAAAGTACGATTACATTCTCTTAGATTGCCCACCGGCACTAGATCTACTAACGCTTAACGCCCTAGCGGCGAGCGATTCAGTCCTTGTCCCCATCCAATGTGAGTACTTGGCTCTTGAGGGAGTTTCGGAGCTTCTCGATACGCTGATGCGCCTGCGCCGCACCATTAATCCCTCTCTTGCGATCGAGGGTATTTTACTGACGATGTACGATGATCGTACGACTCTCTCAAAGCAGGTAGCCGCCGATCTCAGAAGCTTCTTCGGCGGCCAGGTCTTCGAGACCGTGATTCCCAGGAATGTCCGGCTAGCCGAGGCTCCAAGTCACGGCATGCCCGTAATGTTCTACGACATTCATAGTAAAGGCGCGGAAAGCTACATCCAACTGGCCAAGGAGGTTATCTCTAATGCCCAGAAACGCGTTGGGCCGGGGACTGAGCGCTCTGATCAGGGAGCCGGAGTCCAATCAGCCGCAGCCGCCAGTGCAGGGGCCAGCGGCGGCGTTGGCGGGACACCTGCCAGCTCCACCACCACAAGCGACGACAGCAGCGGGACCAGCGGCAGCGGTGGCGCCGGCACTAGCTCCGAGTGACGGGCTCCTTCACGTCGATATCGATCTGATCGATCCGAGCCCGTATCAGCCCCGAACGCGCTTCCGCGAGGAAGCGCTCGACGAGCTGGCGCGCTCGATTCGGTCCAGCGGAATTGTTCAACCGCTAGTCGTCCGCAGGGTCGGCGCTCGCCACCAGCTCATCGCTGGCGAACGTCGCTGGCGTGCCGCGCAGAGAGCCGGTCTTAGCCGCGTTCCTATCGTCATTCGCAACGTGCCTGACGACATGGCTCTCGAGATGACCCTGGTTGAGAATCTCCAGCGAGAGGACCTCAACCCGGTCGAGCAAGCCCATGCATTTCAACGGCTCACCGATGAGTTTCACCTTACGCAAGAACAAGTTGCAGAGCGCACCGGCAAGGACCGCGCCACCATCGCCAATGCGCTTCGACTCCTTAAGCTTGAACAGCCGATTCTGGATTTACTGGAGGACGGGCGACTTACCGCAGGCCATGGTCGCGCCCTTCTCGCGGTAGCCGACACTAAAGAGCGCGTTGCGCTTGCGCACCGCGTCGCACGCGGGGGCATGACGGTCCGTCAAGTCGAGCGACTTTCCACTCGCGCGCCAAGACCACGTCCTGCGGGATCGCTGTTTCAACCTGATCCGAACATGAAGGCTGCTCTCGAGGGTCTTCAGCGTGAATACGGAACACGCGTCTTAATACAACCGCGTCGTGCCGGAAAACCTGGTCAGTTAATCTTTGAATACTATGACGATAGTGATTTAACCCGCCTCTACGACCAATTAATGCTTAAATAGATTTGCCCTCAAGAACCTCAATCGGCACAGGGGTAGGACCACGCATGGCATGGTTTGACCGAAACCGACATGACTCCGGCGAATGGACAGGTTTTCTAGAGCCGGGAGTAAAACTCGAAGGCAGACTTGAGTCCAGCGGGACGTTTCGCATCGACTCGTCGATGAAGGGAACTCTCGTCTCCGAAGAAACGTTGATCTTGGGGGAGCATGCCTCAGTGGAAGGTCAGATCGATGGCAACAATGTGATCATCAGCGGGCGGTTTGACGGAATTATCCGCGCTCGTGGAAGAGTCGAGCTGAAGACCAAAGCCATCGTAACAGGCGAAATCCATTGTCCGTGCCTCATCATCGAGCCTGGAGCTGTGTTCGACGGGAGCTGCCAAATGCTTGGTGCCACTGAAACATCGAAACCAGTCACGATCCCGATTCGCTCAGTCGCCGCGCGCGCCTGAGACTTTCCGCTAACCAAGAGTTGCTTCACCGCGCAAATTCCACCGCTTCGAAGCGTTATAATCAACAAACGATATTTACTAGGGAGCTTCATTGGCCGAAACAATTCGATTAACCACTACTGCAAAAGCCGCAGGTTGCGCAGCAAAGCTCAGTCCCGGCGTTTTGGATTCAATCCTCAAACGTCTGCCGCCGCAAACGGATCCGAATCTTCTAGTCGGTTTCGAAACAAGCGACGATGCCGCCGTGTACCGCCTAACGGATGATCTCGCCATCGTTCAAACCGTGGATTTTTTCACGCCGATCGTGGACGACCCGGCGCAGTTCGGCCAAGTTGCCGCAGCCAATTCGCTCAGTGATGTGTATGCCATGGGCGGACGCCCGATTTCCGCTCTGACGATTGTTGCTTTTCCAGCTTCAGGCGCGCCCGGGATTCTCGAAGAAATTCTGCGCGGCGGCCTCGCGAAAATGTCGGAAGCAAATTGCACTGTTGTCGGCGGACATTCCATTCGCGATGACGAGCTGAAGTTTGGCTACGCTGTCACCGGCGTGATCCATCCCCAAAAAGTATGGAAGAATATCGGCGCACAACCGGGAGATATTCTCCTGTTGACCAAGCCAATTGGAACCGGTGTGATCTCTACCGCATTGAAGCAAGGTCTCGCCCAGGAAGCGTGGGTTTCTGCCGCAACAGCTTCGATGACGCGCTTGAATCGCGACGCCGCCGATGCATTGCATGAAGTGGAGGCCGCTTCAAAAAGTGGCCGGCCTGTGCACGCAGTCACCGACGTCACCGGCTTTGGCCTCCTCGGCCACGCGCGCGAAGTGGCTATTGGCAGCGGCGTTTCGATGAAAATCGAACACAAACAAATCGCATATCTTCCCGGAGCGATTGAGGCGGCGCGCGGCCATGTTTTCTCCGCCGGCATGAAAAACAACCGCGACTTTTGCGAAAGCTGCGTCAGCTTCGCCGACGATGTTCCCGAGGAATTTCGCGCGCTGCTGTTCGACCCCCAGACTTCAGGCGGCCTGCTCGTCGCAATCGCGCCGGCCTCGGCGGGTTCCGCACTCGCTGCGTTCAAACGCCACGAAGTTCCTGGGCGCGCAATCGGTGAAATCATTCCTCGGCGTTCGCCTCTGATCGAAATCGCCTGACCCGCCTCAATCGTGTACACTTTTCTTTTTTCGAACCTCCCATGGACCCCATAACTCACGGCATTGCCGGCGCGCTTCTGGGCAAAGGGTATTTTGCAGAGCGCAAAGGCCGTGTCGCAGTCTTCGCAGCTACGCTTGGCGCCGTTTTTCCCGACATCGACATCGTGGCAGAGATAGCTTCTCGCGATCCGCTGTCAATCGTGAAGTATCACCGCGGAATCACGCATTCCTTTGTCGGGCTCCCGTTTTTTGCCGCGCTTCTTGCATGGCTCACCCGCTGGATCGCGCGGCGTCGCGGCATCGAAACCCCTTCATGGGCTACGCTCACTTTAATCTATGGAATCGGAATCGCCAGCCACATCCTGCTTGACGGGATGACGTCTTTCGGCACGCGAATGTGGACGCCTATCTCACAGCGACGCGTGTCCTGGGATCTGCTATTCATCATCGACTTCAGCTTCACGGCGATTATTCTATTGCCCCAGATCGCGGCGTGGATTTATCGCGATCGCTCGAAGAGCCGGATGCGCTCCACCTGGATGTGGGTGCTCTTCACGCTGGGCGCTGTAGCCGCATGGATGGCCGCGGGCGCCGCTGGGTTTCCATTTCATCTCTGGATAGCGGCCCTCGCAAGTGGCCTCATCGCTGTGTTATTTTTCTTACCGGCTCTCGACGAGTGGGGGTTCCACGTAACCCGCGCCGCGTGGTGCCAGGCGGGAACGTACGCTATGGTCGCGTATCTTTTCGTCTGCAGTTTCGCGCATCACGCTGCGTTGCAGCGTGTAAAAACCTTTGCTTCGGCGAATAACATTTCGATCGATCGCATAGGCGCTCTGCCGCTGCCGCCATCGTTCCTAGATTGGGGTGGCGTAATCCGCTCGATCGATGGCGTTTATCAGGCTCGCTTCGATTTGCGAAGTCCCGTGGCTCCGGAATTTCATTTCATTGCGGATTCTCCGCCGGATGGATTCGTTGCTCGCGCATTGTTGCTTCCCGAAGTCCAATTGTTCTGGCAGTTCTCGCGTTTTCCAGTGATCCGCACCTCGATGGAAGGCGAATATCACGTTGTCGATTTCGGCGAGAATCGGTTCGTCAATACGCGTCACGAGAGTCCGCAGCCCTTCACCTATCGCGTGGTTTTCGACAAGGCTGGAAATATAATTGAGGAAGGCTGGCAGTCTGACGGCATGCTACTGCGTCGCATGCAAAAGCTTTCGCCGCAGCGCACGGGAGAAACGCCATGAAGGTCCTGATCTTCAGCGATATTCACGGAGATTTGCGCGCGCTCGAACGCATCGCTTCCCAACAAGCGGACGGATATATTTCCGCTGGGGACCTGTCGAATTTCGGCAAAGGCCTGGAACGCTGCGGAGAAATACTAAAACCGCTGGGCCAGCGTCTCTGGGCGTTGCCCGGAAATCACGAAACGCAGAGCGAGAATCACTCGTTTTGCGAGCATTATGGCTTCCTGGATTTTCACCGCCAGGTGCGCTCGCTTGAATCCGCATCTGGCATCACGCAATGGGCCGGACTTGGCTACAGCAACATCACGCCGTTCGATACGCCCGGGGAATATTCCGAAGAAGAAATAGGCCAGGCCCTCGCGGCATTCGATGGAATGAAATCTCTCCATCTCGTCGTACATTTCCCCCCGCTCAATACCAGGCTCGACGAATTCGCGCCCGGCAAGCATGGCGGGAGCTCGACGTTGCGCGAATGGGTGGCTCGCGCCCAGCCGGCCTATCTTTTCTGCGGCCACATCCACGAAACCGCCGGCCGCTCCGATCGCATCGGGCAAACGCAATGCATCAACGTCGGCAAGCAGGGATATACGCTGGAAGTTTAAGAAATTGAAATATATCGGAGAGCTCGGACAAGCGGGCACGGCCGTTCCAAGATCAATAACGCCTTTCCACGACTTCCAGTTACTTTTTATTGGCAGGATAAACGACAAGCTGCCGGCGGTCGCCCGCGCCTTCGCTTGCTGTGCGCACACCCGGCGCGCCATTTAATTCCAGGTGAATCAGCCGGCGCTCGCGTGGCGACATCGGATTAAAACGAAAGGTCTCGCCCGTTTCGCGCACCCGTTGGGCCGCCACCCGCGCTGAGAGTTTCAATTCTGCAAGCCGCGCCGTCCGATAGTCTCCGCAATCGAAGCGTACCCGATCGTGCAGGCGGGGATCCAACCGCAGCCATCGATGCGCCACATGTTCGAGCGCCAATAGAAGCTCGGCATCGCGTTCGAGCAGAAAATCCTGATCTGCTCCGTGAAACGCGACGACCACATCTTTTTCTCCGGCGCCGCCGGCTACCGAATCAGGATTGCCGATTTCGTATTCAATCGCCAGCCCCATTTCGCGGACGGCGAGATCGAGAAAGCGTTTCAGCTCCGTCGCCGCGCGTTCGCGATCCAGCCGTGCTTCACCCTGTGCATGTTCCTTCATGAAAGGCCTCTTCGCGGCCGCAGGTCGTTCGTCACTCATTGAGCGCTTTCTTCTTGAATTTACTTTTGGAAGGGAGCGGCTCGGTCCGGTTCAAATACACTTGCTGGCCGATGCCAACGAGGTTGCTCGTGAACATATACAAATTCAGTCCGCTGGAAAGGCTGAAAAAGAAAAAACCGAACATCAGGGGCATCAACGCCATCATTTTCTGTTGCGCGGGATCAGTGGTCGTCTGCGGCGTCATCTTGGTCATCAAGTACATCATGATGGCCATTCCGATCGGCAAAATGTAGTACGGATCTTTGGCCGAAAGATCGTGAATCCAGAACATCCACGGCGCATGCCGCAGTTCAATCGCGCCATTCAGCACCCGCCATAACGCCCACCATATCGGCATCTGGAAGAGCATCGGCAGGCAGCTCCCCATCGGATTGATGCCCTCGCGGCTGTAGATGGCCATAACTTCTTCATTCATTTTCTTCTTGCGCGGATCGCTCATGGAGTATTTCTTGTAGCGGTCCTGGATCTGCCGGATTTCCGGCCCGACTTTCTGCATTTTCTGCATCGAACGCCAGCTTTTCATCTTCAGCGGGAACATGGCAAAGTTGATCACCAGCGTCAGCAGAACGATGCACCATCCGTAGTTCGGCACTTTCGTGTGGATAGTCTGCAGAGTCCACAGCAGGGGCTTGGCGATCACTCCCGTCCATCCGAAATTGATCAGCTCCGCGAGCGGCGGCTTGGTTTTTTCCAGAATCTTTAGGTCTTTCGGGCCCACAAAAACTCGCACGACCAATGGCGCCGCAATCGTAGTCCCCGCCGCCATCTCAGCGATGGGCTCGCTCGCGGGCTTGCCGTCGTCCACGATGCCGTGGTCCTGCGTCCAGTGCCACAGCGAGAGTTCCGCGCCATCCGGCAAAAATGCCGCGGTGAAAAATTGGTCTTCGATGCCTAAATATTCCATCGGCCCGTTTTGCAGCGCCGGCTGGCTCTGATTTCCGGACACACCCAGCTTTTTATATTGCAGCAGATTCAGTTTGTCGTTGAGCTTGTAATAAACGGTGACGAGTGAGGCGGCCTTGTACACCGCTCTGTCCCCGAATCCGCCGCGCCAGGCAATCCCTGCGGGAATTGCTTTGCCGTCCAGCAAAACGGAAACTTCGGCAGACATCACGTAGTCCAAGCCGAAATTGAGCTTCTTGGTTACATCCAGATGGCCGTCGCTCCAATGGAATGTAATTTCCGTCGGCGCAGTTAAATTACCCGGCCCAGGGGTCACTTCGTAGAGCGCCGAGTTGGCCTTCGCTTCGAGCTGCGAATCCGAAAGCACCAGAGAGAATGGCCAGCCCAATTGCTGCGCCGCGGAATTGTTTACCAGATCGAGCAAATGCGCCGGCTTTTGATCGTCCGAATATTTCTTCAGCTTCCAACTTCTCACCACGCCGCCGC
Source organism: Candidatus Acidiferrales bacterium (assembly GCA_049517055.1). Taxonomy (GTDB): domain Bacteria; phylum Acidobacteriota; class Terriglobia; order Acidiferrales; family UBA7541; genus Palsa-295. The sequence continues at coordinate 23,447 of JBEKSN010000001.1, forward strand.
GATTCGAAAGTTCCACCAGATAGAGCGGACTCTCCACGACGACTGATTTTTCTTCTGCCGCTTGAATCCGGGTGGCGCTGGCGGCGGCCGCCGCGGCGGTTCCCTGCCTTATACCTCCGCTCCCGGCCGACGAGTTGCTAGGAACTTGCGGCGTTGTTTCCTGCACTGCCGTCTGCGCGGGTTGAGGTTGCGGCGCCACGGGAGGCTTGTAGAAATGCCCCCAGGCGAAAAGAATCACCAGCGCGATAACCACGAACACTACCGCGCGTATCTGATCGGACATCTCGTTCACAGAAGCAGCTCCTTGTCTTGCTTGGGCGGAGCGTTCTCCGTGAAACGCGCTTTTAAAGTTTCGAACGAATTTACCGCGGAAGAGTGCGTAGCGTGGGGAATCTGCATTCCAGAAGTCTTGCCTTCTTCGCTATCCGGCACAGGATCGAACCCGCCCTTCGTGAAAGGACGGCAGCGCCCCAGCCTTCTCAGCGCAAGTACCACACCGCGCCGCGCCCCGTGACGCGCAATTGCCTCCTGCGCGTACTTCGAGCACGAAGGATCAAACTTGCAAGCGCCTCCGAAAAAATGCGAAAGAAAAACTCTATAAAACTGAACTAGCGCGAGCAGAACCCATGCGCCTGCCGATCGCCGGCTTTCCCCGCTGGAATCAGAACGAACCGCTACGGTGTGCGCGGAATCAATTTCACCAGTTCTGCCGCCAGTGGCAAGAATTCCGCCGTCGCGGCTGTCGTGCGCGGATGAATCACAATATCCCATCCCGTGGCAATCTCCTGTCGATGCAATCTTAGTATTTCGCGTAGGCGGCGCCGGATTCGGTTGCGCCGGACCGCATTACCCAGCGCCTTTTTTATACTCCAGCCAAACCGGCTGATTTCGAGGCCATTGGGGCGTAGAAATATCGTGAACTCGCGGCTCGTCCGGCGGCGCCCTTCGCGATACACCACATCGTATTCCGAGCGGCGCACCAGTCGGCAGTTCCGCGGAAGATTCAGTCGCGGCGTATCAGACGCGCGTGAGACTGTGGCGCCCCTTCTTGCGGCGTTGCGCAAGGACTTTCCTTCCACCCTGACTCTTCATGCGCTTGCGGAAGCCGTGTTTCTTGTGGCGGCGGCGCACATGCGGTTGAAACGTGCGTTTCGGCAACGGTCGTTCTCCTCTGCCTGAGCAATTGTTCTATTTGTGAGCCGGTTGGGCGCCGCAGTCTTGCCGCAGTCCCCGCTTTTCCCGCACGCACAATCCCGCGCTGGCGCAGCGCGTCTTAATCAAATCCCTCACCCTGGCGAAACGATTAGTGTATTAGACCCGCGCTGTGCGGTCAAGAATTCGCGCGAATGCCTGGAGAACGAAACTTAGAACTTAGTTTCAAGGGGACTATAGGGCTGCGATGAGACAGTCGCAGGTCCGGACGCAAAAACCGGACCTGCAAAATGCAATCTGTCTTTGACACTATTTTAGAGCTTCGGTTTCTCTTCGGGTTTGCTCTCTGGTTTCGGTTCGGGCTTTGGCGCGGGTTTGGACGCAGCCTTTGGCGCCGCCTTGGGCTCGGCCTTTGGTGCTGCTTCGTGTTCAGGCTCTGCCTTTGGTGCGGCCTCATGCTTTGGCTGTGCTTTCGGTGTCGCCTTGGACTCAGCCTTTGGTGCTGCTTCACGCTCAGGCTCTGCCTTTGGTGCGGCCTCATGCTTTGGCTGTGCTTTCGGTGTCGCCTTGGACTCAGCCTTTGGTGCTGCTTCAGCAGGCTCTGCCTTCGGTGCTGCCTCACGCTTTGGCTCTGCTTTCGGTGCCGCTTCATGCTCGGGTTGAGCTTTTGGGGCGCTCTCGTTCTTGGGCGTTGTCGTATGCGCTGGTGAAGTCGCTGTCTTGGGTTCGCGGGTTGCGCTCTTATGTTCGCTCGCCGCGCCGGCGTCCGTGTGCTCAGTCTTATTTTCCGGTGCAGCCGTATGTTCGGCTGTGGCGGCAGAGCCACGACCAGCGGTGTTTGCGCCTCCCGCCTTTGTCGCCTCTTTACCCGTAGCGCCCTTGTATGGAGCCGCTGCTTTGGCCGGCACTACTCCTGCGCCCTTCATCTCACCCGGTTTTGCCGTTGCAGCCACCGCCGGTTTTCCATGGTTCACGGAAGCAAATTGGCTGCGGTCGGAAGCCGCTGCGTGCTGGTGTTCGGTTTGCGCCGCTGTCGGCGGTGTGTGTTGTGCGTGCGCATAGGTTTCTTGGGCCGCGGTTGGTTTCGCCGATACTCCACCCGGACCATTGAAACTCGCACGCCCGGTCGACGAGTAGTTGTTGATCACCGTCTTGCTGTAAACGTTGTGAATCACGGTCACATTTACATTGCTCACCGAGCGGTTGTAAAAAAAGCTTCCGCCTTGCCAGTAACCGCCCTCATAGCCCACTCCGCCGTAACCGAACCCGTAATTTACGCCGCCATAGAAACCAATCTGCGACCCCCAATAACCGCCATTCCACGCATACGCGCCGTTGTTCCAGCCCCAATAGCCCGGGGTCCATAGAAAGCCCGGAGTCGGCGCCTCCGCCCACGTGCCCGGCACGAAATAATAATCAGCGTCGTCGTCGCTGTAAGCCCAGTAGCCAGGCGTCCAAATGTAATTATCAGCGGGACAAATCGGTTGTACGTATACCGGCAACGCTGGTGGGGCGATGGAGATCGATACCCCAACGACCTGACCGTAGGATCCAGCCGGTATGAAAAGCATCAGCATTGCGAGCAGTAGCCAACGTGTGGAGCGGATTGAGCGGAGCGTGTGCATGAGCATCACCTCGTTAGATTTTGGTTAAATAGCCACTGTGGACAGAGCGCAGAATTAGAAGTCTACTTATATTGGTATTCCGTAGGAGGGCCTATAGGCTAAACCCTGTAAAACTTGCCAACAAGAACCTTAGTATTTCCTAAGATCTTTCTTAACTTCTCGGCCGAAATTCGACCACCACGTCTTCCTCAGCTCCCAGGGGCTGTCCGTCCAAGAGCGTCACCGTATAGCGCCACTCGCGAACAGCTTGTATCACTGCCGGAATCAAAGCCGCCGGACCGCTGATCGGTTTTACATCAACAACGTCTCCGCTCTTTCCGATCGTAGCTCGTACTCTCACTGTCCCGGCCATTTCCTTTAGGTTTCCGCCTGATGGAACCTGAGGGTCCACGTGAAATATCAATATTCCCACTTGCAATCTTTCCGGGCGGTGACCCGACGCGGGCCCCGGCTGTGCCGGAACGGCAACGAAACGTTGCGCACTGATCGCCAGCGTTGGCGATGCGCTCACCGCCTGTTCCGCGAGTGCCAGCCTGAATGGACCGCTCGTTTCATCCGGCGCAGTCACAAGTATTGGCCCCTGGGTCTCGCTGAACGGTTGCGCAGTCGCCGCCGCTGCTGGAGAAGCTTCGCTCGTTTCCGCCTGATGAGGTTTTGTTACCGGCGTGACCGGGGCGCGTTGCTGCGCATCCTCGGACGATGGCTTCTCGCCGTCTGCGCGGTTTGTCTCCGCCGCTCCTGCCGGAGCAATCTTCATCGGCGGCTTGCCCTCGGAAGCGGCCGGGGCATCGCTAGCCGCTGTGTCCGCCGGACTGCTGGGTCGAGCACCCGCGGAATTGCCCGAGGCAACCTCTGTTGATTTCTGTGCATTGCTTGCAACAGCACTCCCACCGGCGAAGTCGTTTTCCCCAGGAGTAGCTACGGGCAAATTCGCCGGCATCGCGTCGCTGCGTTGTTCCAACTCTTGATCGTGACCAAGCAACTTGTCGAAAAATCCGTTTCCCACGCCGACGCCAACCGCAAAGCACGCTATCCCGATCAGAAGGACCAGTGCCGCGAGAAGCCATCCGCTTCGGCGCTCAACCGAAACCTCGTGACCCTGTTTCATCAAGAGGTTCGCCGCTTGATTCCTTCTGTGCAACTCAAGTTGTTGGATCAAATCAGCTTCTCGCGAAAAAACGTGAACGGGCGGTTCCTGCTCCTTCCCGCCCGCGGTTCTCTCTTCAATCTCGGAAGGTTCATCCGTCTTGGCGGCGAGAGGCTGATTTTCTTCGAGAAAGTCCGGAGGAGGCGTAATCGATGTATTTTCGACTGAATGATTGTGCGTCGCCTCGAATATCGCATTTTCTGTTTGCGCCGGCGCGCTATCGTCCGCACGTTGCTCTGGCTCTCCGCAAAAATCATCAGCGCCGGGAACAATGAGTGGATTTTCTTCAGGGAGTTCGGAAGGTCGAGACGTTTCATTCTCGACTAAATAGTCGTCATTTGGCAGGGCCGAAACTGTCTCAGGTTGCGTCCCGCCGTCGTCGGCAGGCTCAATCGTCGCCGGGGCGCTCGATCGTTCGTCACGCTCTAAGTTTCGCCCCGAAAATCTCAGAACGTTTCGCGAATTCTGCTCCGGCACCCGCGGCTCAGTGTCTTGCGTCAAGCCCTCGGGCTCATGATGCGCGTTGGGCAGAGTTTTTTCTGACGGAAACATGCCCGCAAATTTAGCTTCGTCAGCTTCGCTAAGAGTCTCCAGCTTCAGGGGAAGCTTGCTGGCGCTTCGAATTCCCAGGTACTCGCTATCTCTTCCACGAACGGGTTCGCTCGTTCCTTGTACTGGACCGTTAGAAGGGTGTTGGATCGCGATCCACTCGCGTATCTTTTCGCGGTCGCTATCGGCGACGTCAACGAACTGGATTCCCGCGCCTTTCTTCGAATCGCTCGTCCATGCTACTTGCCCGCTGGTTTCAATCCATACATCGGACTTCGGCAATTGGAACCGTACGCTCGGAAAGTAATCAGACGTCAACAATCCGGCCGCCGTGACAGCCAGCCCGCCCTCGCTGACGTTCAAAGCGATGCCGCCATTTCCATCGCCCAGCTCCACATATGTAAGCAGAGCCGAGCTGCTCCGATCGTAGGCTCGACGATCCGGCCTCTCCGGCAGAGCGCCAAATAGATCTTCAAAATGACTTCGAGTGTCCGACATTCCAAACCCTTCTCGAGCTGAACTGGGATTCGCGCGGAACATCGTGGGAATGTTTGCCCTCGCTATTGTACTCGCTTGGAGACCCATGGACTGCGGCAAGTGCCTTATTTTCGCAACAAAAATACCTTAAGTCCGACGACTCGGCCTTTCCTCATAAACACTGCTTGCCCGTAAGCCGATTCGCGACGGGCGCTCCGAAGAACCTCGATACCATTTCTAGCCCATCGGAACGCGCTCCCTGCACATAATCAACCCCACAGTAACGGATTAGTCGCATATCTCCTTGTCCTTGTCCTTCGCCTTGGCCGGGGCAACCCATATCCACAGCCGGCAACCACTAACAGGGACTTCAGTCCACTGAAATCTCACTGCGTCCACAGCATCCAATCCCTAGATTTCTTGCACGGCAGTGTGCTAGTGTTTTTTGTGATTAAAATGGAGAAAATCCGAACGCATCGCAAAGTCCTAAGCGACTCGCGGCCTGCAAGCCACGTCGCGGGCTTTCCACCTGAGACTTTGACCTCAAAAGTGGGACGCTATGCTTGTCAGCGTAGCCTCAGAACCGCGTCCCTTTTTGTCGAAGTTCGCGCATTTCTAACCGGTTCTGGCTCATATTCAGAAATCTCCGTAACTTATAGAAAACACAGGACGGCGTACCAATCTAACCGGGGCTAGAATCAGCGAATGCGATCATCTCCTCGACTAACCGTTCCCATGCGCGACAGCCACCATGTTTGAAACACTTACAGACAAGCTTCAGCGCGCCTTTAAGAACCTGCGCGGCCAGGGCAAACTCACCGAAGAGCATCTCGACGCCGGCTTAGTTGAGATTCGCGAAGCCCTGCTCGAAGGCGACGTCAATGTGGGCGTTGCAGATGAATTCATCAAGCACGTCCGAGAAAAGGCTTTAGGTTCTGAAGTCCTGTTGCAACTCTCGCCCGACCAGCAAGTAGTAAAAATTGTTCGTGACGAATTGGGCGAGCTTCTCGGCCGCGAAGCAAAACCTCAATACAGTTCGAAGCCGCCTTCTGTCTGGCTTATCGTCGGCCTGCAGGGCTCTGGCAAGACCACTTCCACCGGAAAAATGGGCAAGTGGCTCGCGGAACACGGACATCGCCCGCTGGTTGTCTCCACTGACGTCTATCGCCCCGCGGCCCGCGAACAGCTCGCGCAGGTTGCCAAAGCGACGGGGACCCCGCTGTGGCCCGGAACCGGAACCGACAAGCCGCTGGAAATTGTGCGCGGCGCATTGCGCGAAGCAAAACTATCTGCCTGCGACGTCGTGCTGGTTGACACCGCTGGCCGCCTGCACATCGACGACGACTTGATGAATGAGCTTTCCGATCTCAAGCGCGAGCTAAATCCTTCCGAACTACTCTTCGTCGCAGACGCGATGATCGGTCAGGACGCAGTACGTTCGGCCGGTGAATTCCACAAGCGCCTGGGCATCACCGGCGTTGTACTCACGAAAATGGACGGAGACGCTCGCGGAGGCGCGGCGCTTTCCATCCGTAAAGTAACTGGCGCACCCGTAAAGTTTGTCGGCATCGGCGAAAAATATGATGCGCTCGAGCCTTTTCTCCCCGACCGCGTCGTGTCCCGCATTCTCGGCATGGGCGACGTTCTCGGCCTGATCGAAAAAGTTGAAAAGAACGTTGACGAGAAAAAGGCGCGCGAACTCGAACGCAAGTTGCGCGAAGACGACTTCACGCTCGAGGATTTCCGCGATCAGTTGCGCCAGATTCGCAAGATGGGCTCCATTGAATCAATCATGGGCATGCTTCCAAAAGTCGGCCCGTTCGCCAATCTGCCGAAAAACACTGAGATTGATGAGAAGCGCCTCGGTTCCGTGGAGGCCATCATTAATTCCATGACCGCCAAGGAGCGCGCAAATTCCAATCTGATTGACGGCAAACGTCGTAAACGCATCGCTCTAGGCAGCGGCACCTCCGTCCAGGAAGTAAATCAGGTGCTAAAACAATACGCCGACATGCGCAAAATGATGAAGCAGTACGGCACCTATGCAAAAACAAAAATGCGCGGCATCGGCAAATTCGCCGGCCTGAAATAGGAACGAACGTGCCGATAGTCGTCAACAACACGCTCAACGAGATTCGCTCCCTCGCGATGAGTGGCGGCGATCGTCCTGCACAGGCCAGACGCCTTGCCGAACTGATCCGAAAACTTGGTGAATATCGCTGGGTCGGCATTTACGATGTGCGCCCGGAACTGGTCTCCATCATCGGCTGGAGTGGTTCCGGCGCTCCGGAATACCCCGAGTTTCCCGCGAGCAAGGGACTCACCGGTTCCGCAATTCAACAAAAGAAAACGGTCATTGCAGGCGACGTCCGAACCGACTCGCGCTATCTCACCGCCTTTGCTAGTACTCTTTCCGAAATCATCGTTCCGGTTCTAGCTCCCGGAGGCGATCGCGTTATTGGAACTGTGGACGTTGAAAGCGAACATGCCAACGCATTCTCAGAGCGCGACCAACAAATGATCGAGCACTGCGCTCAAGCGGCCTTGCCCCTCTGGCTCCTGCGTTAATGCCCGCGCGACTGAGATAGCGATTGGTGAAAGCAGCCCCCTTCGCTATAATGGTTCGGTTCGGCATAGGAGGATTTTCGCTGTGTTAATGATTCGGCTGGCTCGGATTGGTAAGAAGAAGCGCCCGTTTTATCGCGTGATCGTTACGGAGAAAACCCGGCCGCGAAACGGCCGGTTTGTGGAAATCGTAGGTACCTACGACCCGCTGAAGAAGCCCGCCGCCATCACGCTGGACCATGACCGCGTGACTTACTGGCTCAGCAAGGGCGCACAGCCCAGTGACACGGTACGCAGTTTTCTAAGAAACCGGAAACCTGCCTAAGGCGTCTCACCCCACAGTAGATCTAGCGCTCGTACATGCTCCAGCGAATTTCTACGCTGAGCTCACATGCTGTGGAGGTCGCGATGAAGGCTCTTGTTGAAGAGATTGCCAAAGCTCTTGTCGATCATCCGGAAAACGTTGCAGTGAACGCTGTAGAAGGTGAACAAGTCACTGTGCTGGAATTGCGCGTCCATCCCGACGATCTGGGTAAGGTGATAGGGCGCCAGGGACGTACGGCCAAATCCATCCGCACGTTGCTCGGCGCGGCAGGAATGAAATTGAAAAAGCGCTTTACCCTGGAAATCCTCGAGTAGTGACCGTGCAACAATCTCCGCGGTCCGATCGCGTTACGGTAGCGCGCGTTCTGCGTCCGCACGGTCGCCGCGGCGAAGTGGCCGCCGAAATCCTCACAGATTTCCCCGACCGGCTCACCCGCCTGAAATTCGCCGAATTGTGGAACGAGAAAACGGCAATGTCAAAACGACTGGCCGTTCGCAAGTGCTGGCTTTCGCATAGCCGCGGCGGCCAGGCCATCTTCCACTTCGAAAATTCGGACTCGATCTCCGACGCCGAAAAACTCATCGGCCTGGAAGTCCAAATTCCGTTGGCCGAGCGCATTCCGCTGCCGAACGCGAGTTATTACGTGACGGATTTAATTGGCTGCGAAGTGTGCGAGGAAAACGGCGCTGCAGTCGGACTGGTTCGCGACGTGCAATTTACAGGCGAAGGCGCTGCCAAGAATCCCATTCTTGTGGTCGATTCTGCTCGAGGCGAACTCCTGATTCCTTTGGCGCAGGAAATTTGTAGGAGTGTGGACATCAAAGCCCGCCGCATCGAAGTGGTTCTCCCCGAAGGCCTCCGCGATTTGAACTAAGAAGAACTGCAAATTATTGACCGGAATCAGGAGCGATAAGCGACAATCATCTTCGCCACGTCATTTAGGTAGGATAAGCAGCGATGCGTATTGACATCATCACGATTTTTCCCGATTTTTTCGGCGGGCCACTCGATTACGGAATCGTGCGGCGTGCGCGCGAGGCCAAACTCATTGACGTGCACACTCACGACTTGCGCGATTTCACGCATGACCGTCATCGAACGGTGGACGACCGGCCGTTTGGTGGCGGCGAAGGTATGGTGATGAAACCCGAGCCGCTGTTCGAAGCGGTCGAGTCGCTGCTGGGTCAACAGAGCGCTGCTGCGGTGCAGGCTGGCACTGCCACTGTATTGCTTTCCGCCGCGGGAAAACTCTTTACTCAGGAAATGGCGCGCAGTTTTGCGAAGCTCGAGCGAATCGTGCTGATCTGCGGCCGATACGAAGGAGTGGACGAGCGTGTCGCAGAGCATCTCGCTACGGACGAAATTTCCATTGGCGATTTCGTCCTCTCCGGCGGCGAACTCCCCGCTGCAATGGTTCTGGATGCGGTCACCCGCCTAATCCCGGGCGCCCTAGGCAACGAAGATTCCACGGTGAATGAATCTTTCAGTGCCTCCGACGGCGAGCGCGAGAAGGCGCCGGATGGCCAAGTAGCGACCGGTTACTTGAGCGTTGCAGAGCGCGGAGCGCGGGCCGGCGGTCGCGGCATTCTCGACTACCCTCACTACACACGCCCGCCCTCCTTTCGCGGATGGGATGTCCCCGAAGTGTTGCTAGGCGGAAACCATGAGGAGATTCGCCGCTGGCGCCGCGCCCGCGCGCTGGAAAAGACTCAGCGCAATCGCCCTGATTTGCTCAATGGCAGCTCGCGGCGTGGAGAGGATGGGCGGTTGTTGCTCGAATCCGGGCCAAATGTAAAGTCGTGAAGCGATCGAGCACAGCCTCCCAAGCTTAATTTCATATAGGCACCGTGCGGCTGTTTCGTTATAATGGGTGATTGTGCGGTGCGTGCTGGCCCCACCTGAGCGGGTCTGCCGGAAAATGAGTCATGAAACCCATAATTTCTAAAGTGCAGCAATCCCAACTTCGCAAGGATCATCCCGTGTTTCGTCCGGGCGACACGATCCGTGTAAATGTCCGCTTGAAGGAAGGCGAAGAAGCCAAGGAGCGCATCCAACCGTTCGAGGGTGTAGTGATGAGCCGCCGCGGCGAACTTCTAGGCGAATCATTTACCGTGCGCCGCGTGAGCTTCGGGATTGGCGTGGAGCGCATTTTCCCCGTACATTCTCCTATGATCAGTTCGATTGATGTTGTGCGGCAGGGTCGCGTTCGCCGCGCCAAGCTGAATTATCTTCGCCAACGCAAAGGCAAAGCTGCGCGTATCAAACGCGTGGAGACCTTCGAAAAAGCGCCCGTTCCCGCAGTCGCAGAGTAACCTTACTATTTTGATTTTGCCCGCTCCGAGAAATTGGGGCGGGCTTTTTGTTTTAGGGCTGCTCGCGCCGCAACTTTGATCGTTTGTGGAAAACTGCGGGTTCGCCGTGTGCTAAAATCCGTGGCCGATGGGCAGACTTTGCTGTACGCGGTACGAGCGCGACGCACGCCAGCACGGATGGCAGCGCATTGCCGGGCTGGACGAAGCGGGACGCGGGTCTCTCTTTGGCCCGGTAGTGGCCGCGGCCGTCATTTTGAACCCCCGCCGCCGCATAGTAGGCCTGGATGATTCCAAGAAACTCACTCCGGACCGTCGCCAAGAATTAGCGCCGCGCATTCGTGAATACGCGCTGGCCTGGGCGGTGGCAGAAATCGAAGCCAGCCGGATCGACGCCTGGAATATCTACCAAGCCAGCCGCCAGGCTATGATGGCGGCAGTTTCGCAGCTCTTTCCTCTCCCGGATTATCTCCTGCTGGATGCCATTGAAATTGATTTGCCCATTGAACAGAAAGCGTTGATTCATGGCGATGCACGTTCGGTTTCGATTGCGGCCGCATCCATCCTGGCAAAGGTGGAGCGCGACCAATGCATGCGGGAATATGACGAACTCTATCCCCAATACGGGCTGGCGCAGAATAAAGGCTACGGTACTCCGGACCATCTAGAGGCTTTGCAGCGCCACGGGCCTTCGCCATTGCATCGCTTTTCGTATTCTCCTGTTCGGGAGGCGGGTTGCTGGGCCGTTGGCGCAAAGCAGGACATGTTACCGCTCACACCTGCCTCCGATGCCCTCGGCGCCAACCAAGACCGCACGACGCTTTCGAAGTCATAGGCCTCTCACCTACTTGGCTTTTCCACCCCGAAGCCGGTCCCGATCTTGCCTCTCTGCGGGTACATCCAGGCTAGGCGCTTAAAAGACACTGTTATCGCCTATGGCACCAGCCTTCGCCCGGTTCATTGCTCCTTGTTTTTCGCGCATGCTAACCTTCTGACCTGAGCCGCCACTGTGGCCCAACCACGCCGCCCCGCCGAAGGTGAAGGCGAGGCAGGCGAAATTACCCATGGCCTTTAATAAAAGCAAAGCGCTGGAAAGCGCGCTGAAGTTCCTCAATCAGGGCAAAGTTGCCCAGGCCATCGCCGAATACCAGCAAATTCTGCGTCATGACCCCAAGGACCAAGCTACCTTGATGACCGTGGGCGATCTCTACGCCCGCCAAGCCGACCTGGGGCACGCCATTGAATATTTCGAGCGGCTCGCGCAGGTTTACCTGGACGACGGCTTCAACAGTAAGGCCATCGCTATTTACAAAAAGATTGGCAAACTAGCTCCCAACGAGCTTCCTCCGCTTGAGCGCCTCGCCGATCTTTACGTTCAGCAAGGAATCTTGAGTGAAGCGCGTCCGCTGTATTTGCAAATTGCGGAAGCACATCTGAAAGCCAATCGAGCTCCGAAAGCCGTGGAAGTGCTGCACCGCTTGTTGGAAGTTGAGCCGGAAAATCTGCGCGTGCAAATGCGTCTGGCTGAACTTTACAACGTCATGGGCCTGAAGAAAGACTCGGCTCAAACGTATCTGAATTATGCTCAAAGGTTATTCGATCGGGGCGAAAAGGACGAGACGGAAAAGCTAATCGAGCGCGCTTTGGAAGTGGATCCCACCAACGCGGCTGCGCTTCTTTTGAAAGCGAAGGCCTTAAACGCGAATAATAAAACTGAGCAGGCCATTCCAATCCTGGAGTCCCATCCGGAAGCGAACGCAGGCGGCGAAGTCACCAACATGCTGGTGGACTACGAGCTGCGCTCGGGGCAGAGCCAGAAGGCCGCGGAACGTGGCCGCCAGGTACTGGCCCGGGGCCATGCGCATTATGGCGTGCTTTACAAGGTTGCTGAGACCTTAATCGAAAGCGATCAAGCAAGCGCTGGGCTTCAGCTCTTGCGCGAACTGCGCGGCGCCATGATCGAGGCGGGCGAGCAGGATAAGTTCTTGAAGTCGCTGACGGCCGCGAGCGAGCGCCTGCCGGGAAATCCCGAGCCGCTGGAAATGCTGGTTGATTTCTGCCGCACTACGAGCGATCCGTTCCGCCTGAATGCCGCGCTGGGCCAGCTCTCCGATGCCTACGCCGCTGCGGGAAACTTTCCGCGCGCCGAAGCGCTGTTGCAAGAACTCGTCGACCGTAATAAGGACGACGAACGCGTGGTTGCGCGGCTGAATCAACTTCGCGAACGCGCGGGCGGCGCGCCGGTGGCAGCGCCTGAACCAACGCCGCTGCCTGAAACCAAAGAGGAAGAAGCCGAACCTCACGTTCCGCAGGCTTCTATCGCGGTGGCGCCGGTTATTGAAGAGACGCTCGATGATGAAACACAGCGGTACATCGCGCAGGCCTTGACGGATGTCGATCTCTTTTCGAGCTACGGTCTAACGCAGAAGGCCACGCATCTCCTCGAAAACGTTTTGCAGCGTGCGCCGCGACATACGCCCACGCTGGAGAGGCTGTTGGATCTATATCTGGGCGCCGGCAACGAAAGGCGCACGGCTGAATTGGCCGGGCAGCTTGAGCAAATTCATCGCGAGCGCAATGACCAGGTGAATGCCGACCGTTTTGCGGAACTGCGGCAAAGATTCCAGAAAGCGGCGGGAGTATCACCGGAAGAATTGCAAGCTGCTCCACCCATGGCCGCGCCGGTTGAAAGCTTGCCCGCTGCGCCAGAAGCCCAAGCGCGGGCGAGCGTGGAAACTGTGTCCGAGGGCGCCGTACCCGTGGACCAAACTGCCGAGCTGAGTGCGGCCGAAATAGCCGCCGAATTCGGCATACCGTTAACAGCCGCTCCGTCGGAGCCTGTCGTTGAAGAGTTTGCAGTCGCTCCCATACCGTTGGAAGAGCCGGCGATATCCGTCGAGGCACCTCCGCCTCAGCAATCCATCGCACAGACCCCGCCCGCCGCGTCCGGGGAGGAGCTGGATCTGTCCGACGAATGGGAAGCGATTTCGCAGGAAGTAGTGGACGCTGAGAAAACCGCGCTGGAAGAGCCCGTAGTAGCTGAGGCTCCTAGCGAACCCGCTATCGCTGAGTCTGAGCAGGAAGTCGCACCCGCGCCGGAGCCTGAACCCGAGCCCGTCTTTGTTATAGAGGAGTCTGAACCAGAGTCCATCGATGAAGATATGGCGGTCCAGCCGGAGCCCGCCGAGCTCGAACCCGAAGCGCCGATCGCGCTGGAAATAGAGCCGGAGCCGGAGGCGGTCCCGGCATCGGCCAACGATCTCTCCGTGCAGCCGGATTCGTTCGAAATCCAGGAAAGTAGCGAGGAAGCAGACGAGATTCCCACGATCGAGATCATTGAGGAGCCGGACTCCGAAGCTCTCGCCGCCGAGCCAGTTGCTGCAGCCAACGGCGAATTTGAGTTGGAGCTGACACCGGAGCCCAGTTCTATAGCCAGCCATGCCGGCCCGGCAACCACTGAGGATTTCCTCAACGAGCTAGCGGCCGAGGTCGAAGATCTAGAAGCGCCCCCGGCGGATCGTGCCTTTGCGTCCGCTGCAAAAAATATTGATGAGCCGGTCCCCGTTTCCGCGGCGAGTTCGGTGCCTGCGGCTGCAATTTCGGAGAACGGAAGCTCCAAATCATCTGCTGTACCCGAGATAACAACCGAAAGTCTGAACGAACTTGCGGAAGTTTTTCAGGAATTCCGCAGCGAACTAGGCGAACTTGGCGAGGAAGACGAAGACCTGGAAACACACTACAACCTCGGCATCGCCTACCGCGAAATGGGGCTGCTCGACGAAGCCATCGGGGAATTCCAGAAAGTGGCGAAAGCCGTTCAAAAGGGCAAACCCTTCCGCTACACCATGAATTGCTCGACCATGCTCGGGCTCTCGTTCATGGATAAAGGCGAGCCCAATATCGCTGCGCTGTGGTACCAGCGCGCACTGGAAGTTCCCGGGCTTGAGCACGAGACTATTCTTGCCCTGCGCTACGATCTCGGCTTGGCCCTGGAAGCCGGTGGAGATTCGTCAGCGGCGCTGGATTGCTTCCGTCAGGTCTATGCCGCGAACATCGAATACCGCGACGTCGCTGACCGCATCTCCACCCTTCAGAAACGCTAATTCTCTTCCTGGTTATGCTGACGCTGTGGTCGCTGCGCCTTTAAAGAACGCGAGCAAATCGGCATTGATTTGGTCCGCGTTGGTCGTGGGCATGCCATGAGGAAGCCCCTTGTAGACCTTCAGCGTCGCGTTCTTCAGTATTTTCGCGGACTTGGGTCCCGCAGCAGCGAACGGCACTATCTGATCGTCTTCACTGTGCATCACTAGCACGGGGATTTCGATTTTTTTCAGGTCCTCAGTGAAGTCTGTTTCCGAGAAGGCCTTGATGCAGTCGTAGTGCGCCTTCATGCCCCCCACCATTCCCTGCAACCACCAGTGCTCGCGAATGCCCTCTGAGATCTTGGCGCCTGGGCGGTTGTAACCGTAAAACGGCAAAGTGATGTCAATATAGAACTGCGGCCGGTTGGCTGCGAGTTGCGCCCGGAGGTCATCGAACACTGAGATAGGGGCCCCTTCCGGGTTCTTTTCGGTCTTCAGCATGAGTGGTGGCACTGCGCTGATGAGCGCGGCCTTCGAGACACGCTTGGAACCATGGCGTCCCAGGTAGCGCGCGACTTCACCCCCACCGGTCGAATGCCCAACCATAATGGCGTCCTTGAGATCGAGATGTTCAAATAGCCCGGCCAAATCATCCGCGTAGGTATCCATTTCGTTTCCGTCCCAAGTTTGGCCGGAGCGGCCGTGCCCGCGGCGGTCATGCGCAATCACACGAAACCCCTTCTGGCCGAAGAACAGCATTTGTCCGTCCCAGTCGTCCGCTGTCAGCGGCCAACCGTGGCTGAAGACGATAGGCTGCCCCTTTCCCCAATCCTTATAATAAATCTGTGTTCCGTCTTTGGTCGTAATTGTCGCCATGGATTGCGCTCCTTAGTCCTAGCTTTTTTGATGCGCCGTGCGTAGGTTGCCCGGGGAATTCCCTGCTGGCCTCGAAACGCTGCCATTGTACGCCGAGCTTAACGGTTTGCGGTATTGCAAACTGAATCGCACACCTGACAGCTCAGTTCCCTTATATAGCCCCGTTCGATGACACGGAGTAGATGTTGCGGCTGCCGGAGTAATCTCCCATAATCCTTATCCTGATGATGAACCGGGTTCTCCGAGTTGTGCTCCTGCTGCTTTGGCTCGAATTGGGGTTAGCGCTGATCTTGGTTCCATGGTCCGAAGTCTGGGATATGAATTATTTTCTTTACCAATATCCCGCACTGGCATTTTTTGTAAGAAATTCCTTTCTGCGCGGCGCAATCACGGGGCTGGGTCTGATGAATGTACTTTTTGCGCTCGAAGCGTTTCGCCGCCGGACTACGATCGTTGAAACCCGCAGCTAACAGACCGCTCGTTTGCTACGTCACCGACCGGAAGTCTTTGACTGGTACTGGGATGGAAGTCTCCCTCACCTCAACAATATTGCAAAACATTCAGTTAGCCGTTCACGCTGGGGTCGATTGGGTACAGCTACGTGAGAAGGATTTGCCGGCCGGGCAACTGCTCGAACTCGCGCGCGCGACAATCCATCTCAGTAAGGAGCAAGCCGCCGGAACTGATCGCCCACCGCAAATCGTAGTTAATGACCGTCTGGACGTCGCTCTAGCCGCGCGCGCTGATGGAGTACATCTCGGACGCGAATCCGCTCCAGTGCGCGACGTGGTGCGGTGGTGCCGCGCCGGAAATGCACCAAAAAGGTTTGCGATCGGAGTTTCGTGTCACAGTTTGGAAGAGGCTCGCGAAGCGGAAACTGCCAATGCTGACTATATCTTCTTCGGCCCGGTCTTTGAGACACCGTCGAAGCAGGCGTTTGGCATGCCGCAAGGCACAGAAAGGCTCGCCGAAGTTTGCCGGACTGTACAGTTGCCCATAATCGCGATCGGAGGCGTGGACCAAGAAAATGCCGCGCGTTGCATTCGTGCGGGCGCCGCCGGAATTGCCGCCATCCGGATATTTCAGCAGTCAAGGGATGCGAAAGCTCTAACGGAGTCGGTCGCATCCATGCACAACCTGCGTAGAGAGGAACCCTAGCGGATGCAGTAGGAATTATGCGCTTAGCCAGCGGCCAACCGGCTGCCAGCTTTCCTTATGGTCGCAAATCACTTTGATTACGGCAGTAATCGGAATCGCCAGAATCAAACCCATGGCGCCCCACAAAAATCCCCAGAACAGAAGCGACACGGTTAGCGCTAATGCATTGAGCCGCACCATGGAGCCGACTAGCGCTGGGACTAACAAATTTGCTGCAACGAGATGCAAAAAAGTAAGCACGGCGAAAATGCCGATGAAAGGCGAAACCGTGTGAAATTGTTTCAGGCCGATTAACATGGGCGGCATCCAGGAAAGGACCACGCCGAGATAGGGGATCAGATTGCAGGTACCGGAAATAAGCGCGGTGAGGAACGGAAACTCAAGTCCGATCAACAAGAAAAAAAGCCAACTCAAAACGACAAGAATGACTCCCACCATTGCCGTTCCCACCACATAGCTGCGGAGAACCAGGGATATATCTGTCAGGGTTTCTTTGACCAAGGTACGTTCGGTGGCCGGAAATAACTGCATGGTCGCATGCCATACTTGGCGCTTCGCGGCGAGCATAAAAAACAACAGAAACGGTATGAAAGTAGCTCCCAGCACTACTTCATATAGCCCGCTCAGCCGGGAGAACACCGCCGCGCGAACGGGATGCGATTCGGCGACGGCTACTATATGTTCAGCTTGCTGGCCAACCTGATCGGGAGAGCCAATTTCCGAAACGTGTTCCTCCACGGAAGCTAGCTTTTGTTCTACGGCATTGGCGACTGCGTGCAAGGGTGCGCGATACTTAGGCCAATCCCTGCCGAACTGATCCACACGTTCGACCAGCGACCACGCTACGAACAGCAAAACAGCAATTGTAAAGAGAACAATGATGAGCGATCCCAACGCGCGAGGGATATGCCAGTTTTCCATAAACGTTACAACCGGATCCAAAAAGTACGCGAGCAACACCGCCACCAAGACCGTTACGAGAACAGAAGATGCCCAGTAGCAGAAAGCGACCACAATTCCCGCCGCAATGATCTTGGCGGGTGTGGAATTGTCGCTGACGATTTCAGTGTGTTCCAGTGGCATTCCCGTACGATAACACAGGCTGCGCCGCGATATCCGCCGATGTGCTTACGCGTACACACGCGAGCCCCCGATTCGTTAATATGCGCGGTCGGAACCGGATTCGCCGGCAGGACCACGGCCTCACAATGATAGAATTGTTTCCCGTTTTGCGCGGGATAAGAATAGGAGCAAATGGGCAAGGAACTTTTCGGGACGGACGGCATCCGTGGCATCCCCGGTGAATACCCACTCGACGATGCAACCTTGGATCGCGTTGGTCTTGCGCTGGGAAATTATTTGGGTTCGGCAGGGCGGGCCCATGGCGAAAGTCCCAGCGTTCTGATTGGACGCGATACGCGCGAGTCCGGCCCGCACATCGCCGAGCGCATTGCCCGCGGTCTGGCTGCGGGCGGCGCGAGTCCGGTTTCCGCCGGAGTTCTTACTACACCCGGCGTGGCCTGGCTCGTCAACCGCGAAGGGTTCGCCGCCGGCGTGGTGATTTCCGCCTCACACAATCCGTACCACGACAATGGAGTGAAGCTGATTTCGTCCACTGGAATGAAATTCCCGGATACGATAGAAACAGCTCTCGAACAGTTTGTCCTTTCCTCGCGCGATGCAGTCTCAGCCGCAAAGGCGCTGCATCTTCACGACAACGAAAAGATTGATGATGATTACCTGGCGGGATTAGCCCAGGCTCTGCTACCGGGCGCGAAACTCGCTGGGATGAAAATAGTGCTGGACTGCGCGAATGGAGCGGCGAGCAATCTGGCGCCGCGGTTGTTTCGTTCGTTGGGCGCGGATGTGATCGCTATGAATCACACGCCCGACGGAAAAAATATAAATGCGAATTGCGGCTCGCTGCACCCGGAAGGCATGCAAAAGCAAGTCGTGCAATCCGGCGCAGCGCTGGGTGTGGCATTTGACGGAGACGCCGACCGCGCGATTTTTTCCAGCGCCACCGGGAGGCTGGTGGATGGCGACGGAGTTTTGCTCGTCGTGGCGCGTTATCTGAAATCGGCGGGTATGCTGAGGGGTGATGTGGTCGTAGGCACTACCATGGCGAACCTTGGCCTCGAGCGCGCTCTGGAAGATTCCGGACTGAAGCTCGCGCGCACTGCCGTCGGCGATCGTTACGTGCTGGAAGAAATGCAGCGCATTGGCGCGAACTTCGGCGGCGAACAATCCGGACACATTTTATTTCTCGATGACGCCACCACCGGTGACGGAATGCTCACGGCCCTGAAGCTGGCGTCGATTATTTCTATTGCCGGACCACTGGATTCGCTTGTCGCCGATCTAAAGATTTTTCCCCAGAAAATTGTCAACGTCCGCGTGCGGTCCAAGCCGCCTCTGGATTCCCTTCCCGAAGTTGCCCGCCTGCTTCGCGAAGCGGAACAAGCGCTCGGTAATTCCGGACGAGTGGTGCTGCGCTATTCGGGTACCGAGCCACTCGCCCGCGTGATGGTAGAAGCCAAGCGCGACGAGGACGTCCGCCGCTGGACCGAGTCCCTTGCCGGCGCTTTACGCTCTGCAATTGGCGCGTAATCCTCTGCCTCCTTCCTTTTCTTGTTCCTATTAAAAAAAGCTGCAACCGCGGGAACTTTCTGCGTTCTTCGGACATTACAGATATAGAAGCATTTGAATCGGGAGGACATGGCGCTCGGGAATGCACGAATCCGGGCTCGTGGTGAGCGATGACCAGCGATGAGCAACTGATCCTGGAACTTCAGCAAGGCTCGGACGCAGCCTTCACCGAACTCTTCTTGCGCTACCGCGAGCGGGTCTACGGATTCTTCCGGCGCCGTATGAACGATGGCGCTCAGGCCGAGGAATTAGCCCAGGAAACTTTTCTCGCCGTGCTGCGGGCCGCGCAACGGTATGAACCTCGTGCTACGTTTCGCGCCTATCTATTTGGCATCGCTTTCAACATTCTCGCGGCACATAGACGCAAATCGGCTCTCAACCCAACGCAGCCAGATAGAATGCCGGGCGAACCTTCGGATCCGTCAGGCGCAAATCCGGAGAATGTAATTTGGGTGAGGCAAGCTGTGGAACGGCTCGACGCCGCCGAGCGGGAAGTCTTGTTGCTGCGCGAGTTCGAAGAATTGAGCTACGAGGAAATCGCAAAGATGTTGCATGCGCCGGTGAACACCGTCAGGTCGCGGTTGTTCCGCGCGCGAATGGCTTTACGCGAAATCTTGGCGACCACGCCGGGAAATTTGGGAGGCCGGAAATGACTTCATCCACTCATCCTTTCGAGCAAGAAGAGGTGATGGCCTATCTCGACGGAGAGCTTTCCGCGAATCGCGCGGTGAGCGTTGCAGCGCATTTACGCGAATGCACGGAATGCGCGGCGTTGGCTGAACAGATGCGCGACGTCTCCGTTCGGCTTTCAGATTGGAGCGTGGAACCGGCGCCTGCAAGCTTGACGAAAAACCTGGACGCCGCGAGGGCCGATCATCCACTGGTGAAAGAAACAAAACGCGCAGGGTTCGCTGGGTGGCTGACAGAGAAAATTCCGTCTTTCAAGAACCGTTGGGTGTTGGGAGCGGCCAGCGCTGCGGCTGTCGTCGTGTTGCTGTTCGTTCTCACATTGCCAACTCGACGAAGAGAACAGCATTCAGAGGGATTGGCGCAATTGGCGTATACCGAACAATCGCGCTCGGCCGAAACCGCGCCGAGTAAGGCTGCCGCAAGCGAGGTTGAAGCATTCATAGCCCAGGCTCGATCGGCTCCTGCGCCCTCGCCTGAACCGTCCCAGCCCATGATCGCCCGAACAGCCTCAGTTTCCTTGATCGTGAAAGACTTCGGGCCATTGGAGGCAAGCGTCAAAGCAATTGCTTTGCGTCACAATGGATACATCGCCAGCCTGAATTCGAGTTCGCCGCAGGAGGCTGCACGTAGCCTGACAGCCACGCTGCGAATACCATCGGCGCAGCTCGAGTCAGCCATCGCGGAGCTGAAGCAACTGGGGCACGTTGAACAGGAATCGCAGTCGGGCGAGGAAGTGACCAAGGAGTTCACCGATCGTGCCGCCCGGATGAAAAATGCTCGCGCCACCGAGGAAAGATTGCTGGACGTTCTTCGCAATCGTACCGGCCAGGTAAAGGACATTCTCGCAACCGAGCAGGAAATCGCGCGGGTCCGCGGCGACATCGAGCAAATGGAAGCCGATCAGCGAGCGCTGCAAACCCGAGTTGATTTCGCCACTGTGGAGCTTTCGGTACAGGAAGAATATAAGGCGAGCTTGCAGGGTGCTCCTACCGCGACCGGCACGCGGCTGCGCAATGCAGCAGTCGAAGGTTATCGAACAGTGGTCGAAAGCGTGATTGGATTCGGGGTCTGGGCGCTGCAGTCTCTGCCCACCCTGCTGTTGTGGGCATTTGTTCTTTTCATACCAGCTCGCTGGATCTGGAAACGGCTGCGTCGTCCTGCGGCATCGCAATCCTAGCTTGCGGGCATCGCCTGGGCTTCATTGCTCCCCATCCAACTCTTCCATTGCATTGAAGCAATGGCGATATAAGCCTACGCTCTTGAACGGTAATCCTGTTCAGGTAGACACCACGATCTCGGTTACATATGCGCTAACCAACCACTAGCGCTCAGCCTTCCAAAGAACGTAGAAAACCTGCGAGAGCTTTTAGAAAGCGGAGATGTTCGCGCAATTTAGAAACGGAAACGAGGGCTTCTTAGCGTAAGTCTTGTCACGCCAAGCGGCGGATGGTTCCGGCGACGGCGACGGCGCTTGGCAATCCGCGTGCAGTTAGAGTAAACGGCTGTCTCTTATCCCGGGGTGGGCCGGTTTCGCCGCGCCGAAGCCGGCACTAGGGGTAGAGCAAAAAAAGGGGACTCGACGGAGTCCCCTTTTTTATTTGTCCTGCTTTAATTCCGCTCATCTTGCCGGTTTAGCTGCAGCCCGATGTGCTGCCGCAGTTGGAACACTTATAACAGCTGCCGTTCGGCGTCATGAGCATGCCGCATTCGGAGCAGGATGGCGCATCATCAATCGCAGCTCGCGGACGAGTAGAGGCTTCAGGGTCCGGCACTTTCATCACTGTAACCGGAGCCAGGGCCTTCGCTTCCGCCGTGACTGTTGCGATTGGGGCTGTTGGATCCCCGGTGGCAACTTCACCGTCGAGATAGTCTGGCGAGATAAATTTCCCGCCCAACCAACGCCCGATGTAATCCACCACCGATTTTGCGTAGCGAATTCTCGGATTGCCGGTGTAGCCAGAGGGCTCGAAGCGCGAGTTCACGAATTTATCGACCAAAGCGCGAAGCGGGACTCCGTATTGCAGCGCGACGGAGACGGATAACGCGAAGGCGTCCATGATACCGGAGAGCGTGGACCCTTCCTTAGCCATCTTGATGAAGATTTCGCCCGCGGTGCCATCGTCATACTTGCCTACCGTGAGGTAGCCTTCGTGCCCGCCAATCGAAAACTTATGGGTGATCGAGCTTCGCTCGTTAGGTAGCTTGCGGCGCCTGGTTCGGTCAAAAAGTTCCTGCTGCTCGTGCGGAGGAATCTCGTCCTTAGCAACGGGAACTTCGACGGATGCCGCCGCGGGCTTCTCTTCCTTCTTCTTGCCCGAGACAGATAATGGCTGTGAGCCTTTCGAATTGTCGCGATAGATAGCCACAGCCTTGAGTCCGAATTTCCAAGACTCGCTGTATGCTTCCATGATGTCTTCCACCGAGGACTCTTCCGGCATGTTGATGGTCTTGCTGATCGCGCCGGAAAGAAACGGCTGAGCGGCAGCCATCATGCGTAGGTGACCTTTCCAGGAAATTGAGCGCCCTCCGGGAGTGGCCAGCGAGCAGTCAAATACCGGGAGGTGTTCTGGTTTCAACCCCGGCGCTCCTTCGATAGCACCATTCGCATCGATAAAGTCCACGATCTGCGCAACCTGCTCCGGCGGATAGCCCAGATTCATCAACGACTGCGGAACGGTGTTGTTCACGATTTTGATTACGCCGCCGCCTACCAGCCGCTTCTGCTTCACCAGCGCGAGGTCAGGCTCGATTCCGGTGGTGTCGCAATCCATCATGAAGCCGATGGTCCCGGTGGGAGCCAGAACGGAAACCTGAGAATTCTTGTAACCGAACTTTTCGCCTAGCTCCAGGGCATCGTCCCACGACTTTTGCGCCGCATGAAGCAAGGACGGTTGTACGTGCTCTTCCTTGATCGGCCTCAGAGAATCGCGATGCATGCGAATTACGTCTATCATGGCTTCGCGATTCCGCAGGTAGCCGCCAAAAGGTCCCATACGCTCCGCGATGCGTGCCGACTGCGCGTAAGCCTCGCCGGTCATCAGAGCTGTAATCGCACCGCAGAAGTCTCGCCCCCTATCGGAATCGTAGGGCATGGCCAGCGACATCAGCAGCGCGCCCAGATTCGCGTAGCCGATGCCCAGCGGACGAAAATCGTGCGAGTTCCGCGCGATTTTCTCGGTGGGGTAGCTTGCATTGTCCACCAGGATTTCCTGCGCCGTGATGGTTACGTCCACAGCGTGGGTAAATCCTTCCGTATCGAACTGCCCATTCGAACCCAGGAATTTCAGGAGGTTCAGCGACGCCAGATTGCACGCCGTGTCGTCCAGGAACATGTACTCCGAGCACGGATTTGAAGCATGAATGCGATCCGTGGCCTTGCAAGTGTGCCAGCGATTGATCGTCGTATCGTATTGCATCCCGGGATCGCCGCATTTCCAAGCGGAATCGGCCATTTCGCGGAGCAAGTCTCGAGCGCGAAATTGTTCTACTGCCTTGCCGTCATTGACGTTGCGCGTCCACCAGTCGCGGTCTTCCTCGACGGCGCGCATGAAGTCGTCAGTGACGCGCACGGAATGGTTGGCGTTCTGGAAGAAGACAGAGGAGTACGCTTCGCCGTCGATCGCAGGATCGTAACCTTGCTCGATCAGAACATGCGCCTTGCGCTCTTCCTTCATCTTGGACTCGATGAATTCCATGATGTCCGGGTGATCCACGTTTAGAATCACCATCTTGGCGGCCCGGCGCGTCTTGCCGCCGCTCTTTATCACTCCGGCGAAGGCGTCAAAACCCTTCATGAAGCTAACTGGGCCGGACGCGATCCCGCCGCCCGAAAGCGACTCGTGGCTTCCTCGCAACGACGAAAAGTTCGTTCCAGTACCAGAGCCCCACTTGAACAGCATGCCTTCGGTCTTTGCCAGGTTCATGATCGAGTCCATGTTGTCCTGGACCGAGTTGATGAAACACGCGGAGCATTGTGGCTTAGCCTGAACGCCGACGTTGAACCATACCGGCGAATTGAATGCCACTTTTTGTTCCACCAGCAAATGCGCGAGCTCATCGCGAAATATGTTCTTGGATTCCGGTGTGGCGAAATACCCGCCCTCTTCGCCCCAGCGAACAATCGTCTCCACCACGCGGCTGATTAATTGCCGGACCGAAGTTTCGCGCTCGGGCGAGTTCGGCTTCCCATGAAAATACTTCGAAGCGACAATATTTGTCGCTGTTTGCGACCACGATTTCGGCACTTCCACATTGTCCTGCCGGAAAATAACCTGGCCTTTATCGTTGCCTATGATTGCGGGGCGGCGTTCCCACTCAACTTTGTCAAATGGAGATATTTTCCCGTCGGTGAAGCGGCGCTGGAATTCCAGGCCGGAAGCACGCCGGGTAACCTGATCAGTTTCGGATTTGCTTTGTAGGGTCATTCTCGGTTCTGCCATCTCTGCCTCCGCGCTGGGTGTGAAGCCGCCGTACATTGGCTGGGCTGCGGTGCGGAGTAATCTATTCTACTCCAAACCACAGGGACCAGGCTGTCGTTGTGCGTATCGAGAAATACACGGAACATTGGGGAAATTGCAGAGCATCGCCGGCCAAACGCTTGCGTGGCGCGCCTTTCCAGCCGAAAAAATAGAAAAGCCTAGCTAAGCCGCGCTTGAAAATCCGATGCGCGGTGCGAAGTAGGATTCTTCCCCTCTAAATTTTCGGTATTGCCGGGCCCGTTGCTCTGTTGATCGATGCCAGGAAGCGAGTCATCACCGATTCAATTTTCCCCCGGGTCTGGATGGGCAGTATCGTGGGTTGTGGAAAACTTGTCAAGAAAAAATCGACACGTAACCACAAAATGTTCCGTTCGAGTTGTCGAAAGCGTCTACTGGTGGTGTTGTCTGCGCCGACAGCCGCAAATTCCGGCTTAGAAGTTTCGCGTTACAGAAAACCTTCCGTGGTCGGTGAAATCATTTGGTTTCTCTTATTTTCTTTCTCGTCGAAATCCGTGCTCGAAGTGATTTTTCGATATGTTCGCCCCCTAGTGCGGGAACTTCATCCACGCCACTCAGGTTATACTTGCTGGCCGCATCGTTATGAGGAGTGATCGCCCGCCGATGGCTGGATCACATGATTCCAAATCTGCCGGGCGCATTGCATTCACCTATCCCGCTTTTGTCTTCTACGAGTTCGCGCGATTTTTTGTTGTCGCTTCGCTGGAAATGCAGTCCGTCGCGGTGGGCTGGCAAATTTATGAGCTCACACATAGTACATTTGCCCTTGGCCTCGTTGGACTTTGCCAATTCCTGCCGGGAATTCTTTTGTTTCTTGTTTCAGGCCACGTGGCAGACCGCTTCAATCGCCGCAACCTGCTTATTTTGTGTTACGTGGGTTTCGCAACATGCTCTGGCCTGTTGCTCTTCTCTACGCATGGCGGCGAACTGTCGGTGAGGCCAATTTATGCGGTGCTGGTTCTGCTCGGTGTGGTCCGCTCATTTAATGGGCCGGTGAGCCGGGCGTTACTGCCGCAATTGGTTCCAGAAGAACATTTTCCGAATGCGGTGGCCTGGCATTCCACCATATTCCAGGCAGCCACCATCCTGGGGCCGTCGATCGGCGGCCTCGTGTATGCAGCCTTTCGCGGGCCCGCGGCAGTTTACGCGACGGCCCTAGCGTCCGCGGTGATCGCGGTGATTTTAACCACACTGATTCGGCTAAATGCTAGAGCGCGAGTGCGGGAACCGATCAACCTCTCATCGGTTCTTGCCGGGCTTCGTTACATCTGGCAGCGAAAAGTAGTGCTTGGCTCGATCTCACTGGATCTTTTTGCAATGTTGTTGGGAGGGGCGGTAGCACTATTGCCTGTGTACGCGCGAGAGATTCTTCACACCGGCCCGTGGGGACTGGGATTGCTGCGAACTGCTCCGGCGGTTGGTGCAGCGGCTATGGCAGTTTTGTTGGCGTATCGTCCGCTGAAACGTCGCGTCGGTGCGACCATGCTTTGGTGTGTAAGCGGCTTTGGCGTGTTTACTATAGTTTTCGGAATCTCGCGGAGCCTGATTGTATCGTTGCTGGCTCTGGTGCTCGTGGGTGCGACGGACATGGTCAGCGTGGTGATTCGGGCTACTTTGGTCCAATTGCTGACCCCGGACCAGATGCGCGGACGCGTGAACGCCGTGGACATGATGTTCATTGGAGCATCCAACCAGTTGGGTGAATTTGAGTCGGGGGCTACCGCCCACTTGTTTGGAACAGTTCCCGCCGTTATCCTCGGGGGCGTCGGAACTTTAATCGTCACTGCGATTTGGGCCTGGCGCTTTCCGGAGCTCCGTCGCGCAGACAAGCTAACGCCTTCGGGGAGCTAACTCCTTTCAAATCTTGGCAACAATTTTTCACGAAAAATATGCCGCAGCTCGCTTGTGCTCTCCGAAGCAACACCTGGGTATTGACATGAACGGCAGAGTTAAAAAAAAATTAGAATGACAAGGCCATGGGTACGCCCGCAATCGAGATCGAGGGTCTCACCAAGGACTACGCCGTTGGGTTCTGGCGTAAGCGGATGCGCCGCTCGCTCGACAATCTGACTCTTCAGGTCGAGGAAGGCGAAGCCTTCGGGTTTCTGGGGCCGAACGGCGCGGGCAAGACCACCACGTTGAAGCTCCTGATGAGCCTGATATTTCCTAGCGCCGGAACGGCGCGGGTTCGTGGGCGCTCGATTGACGATGTGCGCATGCACCGCGAAATTGGCTACCTGCCCGAGCAGCCTTATTTCTACGATTATCTGACCGCGCGGGAATTGTTGGATTACTATGCTCGGTTTTTTGATTACCCGCCGGCGGAACGGCGCCAGCGCGTAACTCGCTTCCTCGAACGTGTGGGATTAGCGGATGCCGGCGACGTTCAGTTGCGAAAATTTTCGAAAGGCATGCTGCAGCGCGTGGGCATAGCTCAGGCTATCGTTCACGATCCGCAAGTAATTTTCCTGGACGAACCAATGTCCGGCCTTGATCCCGTCGGACGGCGCGAGGTGCGCGACATCATTCTCGATCTTAAACGTCAGGGACGAACTGTTTTCTTTTCTACCCACATTCTCTCCGATGCGGAAATGTTGTGCGACAGAGTAGCAGTGCTGCTCGGCGGAAAGTTGCAGGGCATCGGTGCGCCCGGAGAAATTGTTTCGATGGAAGTGTATGGAATGGAAATTTTCTTTGAACTGCGCCCCGGGTCCTTGCTCCCAACTGCGCTCGCCGGATCCGCCACAAAAATCGGGGAACGCTATCGCGTGGAAGTCCCCGAGGTGCAGTTGTATCCCGTCCTGGAGCAATTGCGAAACTGCCAGGCGCGAATTCTTTCGGTTGCGCCGCTGCGGCCTACGCTCGAGGATTATTTCCTCAAATTAGTCGCCCGCGATAAGGCTGCTCCTCATCCAGCCGGGGAAGGCGCGCGATGAGTGCGATACCAGCTGTCGTCGCGATCAACACCTTCCGCGAAGCCGTGCGCGACCGCGTGCTCTACAACTTGATTTTCTTCGCCCTCATGATGATCGCTGCTTCGATCCTGGTCGGTGAAATTTCGATCGGCATCTCGCGGCTCGTAATCATTAACCTGGGACTTTCAGCTATCTCCATTTTCGGACTGGTAATGGCGATTTTTATCGGCGTCGGTCTTGTCTCGAAGGAGATCGAGAAGCGCACCCTATATACCTTGCTCTCAAAACCCGTGCGACGATGGGAATTTCTGGTTGGAAAATTTGGCGGGCTCCTGCTGACGCTGACGGTAAACACCATCTTGATGACTCTGGGTCTCGCCGCCGCTCTTTACTACGTTAGCCGAAATTTCCTGCGCGCCGACGCCTCGGTGCTCGTGGCCGTTTATTTCATCCTGCTCGAACTGGCGCTGGTGACCGCGCTGGCGCTTTTCTTCTCGTGCTTTTCGAGCCCCATGCTTTCCACGCTGTTCACGCTGGGAGTTTATGTCTCCGGTATTTTCTCCAAAGACATTCGCGATATCGGGATGTTAACCCGAAATCCGGCAATGCAAGCCGCGGCTCAAATTCTCTATTATGTGCTGCCGAACTTTCACAATTTCAATACCATCACGGCAGCCGCTCATGGCGAGTCCATTCCCGTTTCGCTGATTTGGCAAAATACTGCTTATGCGGCTTTGTACGTGGTGCTGGTGCTGGTCGCAGCTTCCGCGGTCTTTTCCGGCCGTGACTTAAAATGAGCGGCCAAAGCCACACCCGCTCGGTACGCCTTGCTCTGGTGGCGGTCCCCGTGCTGTTCTTAGCTATTGCCTCGCTTCAAACACGCATCGATGCCCAGACGCGAACAATCGCGCAACAAAAAGAGGAGCTCTTGCTGCGTTCCGGGCCGCTGCTGAAAAAACTGAGCCTGGGATACGATTCGTTGCTGGCAGATATTTATTGGACGCGTTCGGTCCAGTATTACGGCACCAGGATTGGAAGCCCGGGCGAGAAATTCGAGTTGTTATGGCCCCTTCTTGACATCACAACTACGCTCGACCCAAAACTCATGATCGCCTATCGCTTTGGCGCCATCTTTCTTTCGGAGCCCATTCCCACGGGGGCTGACCGCCCCGACCTGGCTGTCGAACTTGTGAAGCGTGGCGTCGCTGCAATTCCCGACGACTGGCGAATGGAATCCGATCTTGGTTTTCTCTACTACTGGCATCTGAAAGATTACGCGCAAGCCTCCGCGACGTATTTGGATGCAAGTAAAAAGCCGGATGCGCCGTTGTGGTTGAAGATAGTAGCCGCGCAAGTTGCGGCAAAGGGCGACTCTTTTTCTACGTCGCGGGCGATCTGGACGGAGCTTTTCGACACCGCCCAGAATCCTGCGGTCAAAAAAAACGCGTTTCAGCACCTTCAATCATTGCAGGCACAACAAGACATCCTAGAACTCAATAAATATGCCGGCGATTACCGCGAAAGGTACGGTCGCTACCCGGAGACGGTAAAGGAGTTGTATGAGAGCGGGCTCCTATCCGGTATCGCGCGCGACCCCTCTGGAATACCTTATATTTTCGGTCCCGATGGAAAAGCACAACTCGACCCCAATAGTCCTGTCATTATAGAAAAACCTTTGGCTCGGTCACCGCGGTAGGTCGCTATTCGTAACGAAGGGCTTCGACCGGATTGAGCCGCGCGGCCTTGGTGGCTGGCCAGACTCCGAAAATCAAGCCGATACTTACAGAAACCGTGAATCCCGTAATTATGGCCCACGGCGGGACAATCGCTTTCAGCGGGCTGACCACCGGGACTAGTAACACGACACCGCTGCCCACCAGAATACCGATCAATCCGCCGGTGCCGGTTAACGTCATGGCCTCGAAGAGAAATTGCCAGGTGATATCGCGGCTTCGCGCGCCGATGGCCTTGCGCACGCCGATTTCGCGCGTCCGCTCCGTAACGGAAACGAGCATGATGTTCATTACGCCCATGCCGCCAATCAATAAGCCTATAGAGCTTAGAACTATAACGGCCAGGACTACGCCGCCGATAATGTCATTAAACTGACGCACAACCTCCATTTGAGTTTGAATCGAGAAATTGTCCGGAGCGCTGTAGGCGACGTTTCGGCGGCGGCGCAGAACTTCGCGCAACTGGTCCACCGCGGCGTCCAGTTTGCCGGGATAGGCAAGGAATCGATACCCTATTTCGTAGCTCGACGGATACAACTTCATGAACGTGTAGTAGGGAATCACGGTGCGGCGGTCCTCGTCATTTGTGCCGAAGCCGCCCAAGGGCTTTTCAAACACGCCCACAACCAAATAGGTCGAACCGTCCACCAGAATTTCTTTCCCGAGCGCGTCATTTATCGTCGGGAAAAATGCTTTGGCTACGTTTTCGCCGATCACCACGACATTTTCGCGGTGCTCGTTTTCCGCTTCCGTGAAAAAACGGCCCTCCTTCATCGTGGCGTTTGAATAAACTTCCAAATACGCCGGAAATGTTCCGCGGAAATCTGTCCCTTCCACCTCATTTTTCTGATACCGCGCCGTATGGGTAAGCTGCCACTGGAACGCTGAAACTGCGATCTGCTTGATTCCAGGACTCAGCTCGCGGATCGCCATGGCGTCTTCCAGCGTCAACGGCTTCCGCAGTTTCTCGTCTTTCGGCCGGTGGCCGTTTTGGGGGCCCTGATCGAACCGCGAGACAAAAGCCGTATCGATTCCTTGCGAGGTAATCTCGTCCTGAATCGTTTGGCGAAAGCCTTCCACCAGTCCCACAACAAGAATGATGAGGGAGACTCCAATCATCACGCCAAGAATGGCGAGAAAGCTGCGCAGCTTGTGCGTCCGCACTGTATCAAACGCGAGTTGAAGGTTTTCTTTGAAGTCCTGCTGCATGCGTATTCCTAGTTTTCTGCGCGTAGAGCTTCGATCGGGTCCAGTCGCGCGGCGCGCATCGCGGGATAGATCCCGAAAAACAATCCTACCGCCGTGGAAAGCACCAGCGAGATGGTGATCGCAAAAATCGGAGTCGAAATCGGAATCGGCGTTGCGGCACGAACCAGGCCCGCAATCGCAAGCGCAAGGCCCACGCCCGCTATTCCTCCCGACGTAGCCAGCAGCGACGACTCCACGAGAAATTGCAGAATAATATGGCCGCGCCGCGCACCCAGCGATTTCCTCAGCCCAATTTCCCGCGTGCGCTCCGTGACGCTTGCCAGCATGATGTTCATGATCACGATCCCGCCTACCACCAAAAATACCGACGTGATCCAGATTGCAATTCCGAAGGCATTTCCCGTAATTCGATTCCACAGTCCAGTGATCGATGATGGAGCGATCACCGCGAAATTGTCTTCGTCCTGATATCGCACGTGACGTCGAGCGCGCAGAATCACGCGCGCTTCATCCTCCGCTGCGTCCATCCATTCGGGGCCCCGCGCCGAAACAAACATTCCCACCGAATCCTGGGGAGCCAGCCATTCTTTTCTGTAGGTCCCCAGCGGGATCATTACGAAATTGTCCTCGGACTGGCCCAGCACCGTTCCCTTAGGCGTCGCCACCCCCACAACTTCGTACTGGCCCTGCCCCGCCCGCACGGATTTTCCGACCGGATCCATACCTGGGAAAAGCTTATTAGCCACATCGGTCCCAATCACGCAAACGCCGGCTCGATGATCCTCGTCTACTTGCGTGAGAAGCCGTCCGTTGGAAACATCAATATCTCGTATCGGAGCAAAATTAGGAGTAGCGCCGATAATGGTTACATCCTGGCTCAGCACGTTCCCGTAGCGGACGTCGGCCGTAGTGTCCTGCTCACCTGCCACTTGATCGGCTAATTTCATGTTGTCGCGCAAAGCTTCAAAGTCGTCCATCTGCAGCGGTGGGCGTTTTCGTGCCTTGTTCCAGTCCTGAAAATTCGTAATGATGCCGACGCGGTCTATTACAAACGCGTTCGCGCCAAGGTTGGCTACCTTCTCGGCCACATAAACGTTAAGACCATTGAGCACGGAAATTACGGCCACCAGAGTGGTCACCGCCAGAATCACTCCAAGCAAGGTCAAGAAAGTGCGGAGTTTATGCGCGCGCAACGTGTCCAGCGCGATCCAGAAGGTTTCCCGCAGGGCCACGAGCGTCCGCCTGACTTGAGCCAGCGTTGGGATGGTTTTCTTCACTTTATCTATATTAGACGAATAAGGAGCCGGAAAAGTTCACGACATTAGACTTGCCGGGCAAAGTTCGGCTCGCAAAAAGTCACCTTCATTCGTAACGCAGAGCTTCGACGGGGTTTAGGCGCGCCGCCTTCGTAGCTGGCCAGACTCCAAAAATCAGCCCGATGCTGACTGAAACCCCAAATCCGATAAAAACCGCCCACGTCGGGATAACCGCCTTCAGCGAACTAACAACCGGAATCAGCAGCACGATGCCGCAACCTACCATGATACCCAGGATGCCGCCTGTTCCGGTTAATGTCATGGCCTCGAACAGGAATTGCCAGGTGATGTCTCGGCTGCGCGCCCCAATAGCCTTGCGCACTCCGATTTCGCGCGTCCGCTCGGTAACCGAAACTAGCATGATATTCATCACGCCGATTCCCCCAATCAGAAGTCCGATGGAGCTGAGCACCACCACCACCAGCGCCACGCCCCCGATAATCTGGTTAAATTGTTGCACTGCTTCTGCGTTCGTTTGCATCGAAAAGTCGTCCGGTTTTTCGTACGGCACATTTCTCCGGCGACGCAGCACTTCCCGCGCTTGGTCCACCGCTGTGTCGAGCGTTCCCGGATAAGACAGAATCCCCAGAAAAACCTCGAAGCTCGCGGGATAAATTTTGGTAAACGTATAGTAGGGAATCACCACACGGCGGTCCTGATCGTTTGTTCCAATGCCGCCGATAGGCTTTTCAAACACGCCCACAACCAGAAAGTTTGAACCGTCCACCAAGACTTCTTTTCCCAGCGCATCATCAATGCTGGGAAAAAGTGCTGTTGCTACATCCTCGCCGATCACAACAACGTTCTCTTTATGCTGATTCTCCGCTTCGGTGAAGAAGCGCCCCGCTTTCATCGCCTCACTCGAATGCACTTCCGGGTAGGAGGCAAACGTGCCGCGAAATTCTCCGCCTTGCACTTCGTTCTTCTGATAGCGGACGTTATGCGGCGTTGTCCATTCGTAGATTGCAATCGTCGTCTGCTTCACTGCCGGACAAAGCTGCTGCACCGCTTGGCCATCTTCCAGCGTGAGGGGTTTTCGTTCGCGCTCTTCTTTCGGCCTCCGGCCAACTGTAGGGCCCTGGTTAAAACGCCAAGCCCATGCCGTATTGACGCCGTTGGAAGTAATCTCGTCCTGTACCGTAGTTCGAAAACCTTCCACCAGCCCCACTACGAGAATGATCAGCATCACGCCGATTGTCACGCCCAGCACAGCGAGAAAACTCCGGAATTTGTGTTCGCGAACAGTGTCGATCGCCAGACCCAAGTTTTCTCGGAAGTCTTGTCGCAACTCCATCGCTTAAGTCTCCGCCCGCAAAGCTTCGATGGGATCGAGCCGCGAAGCCCGAATCGCCGGGTAAATACCAAAGAAAAGCCCCACCCCGGTAGAAAGTAAAAGCGCGATAATTACGGCGAATGCGGGCGTCGAGATTGGAAGCGGAGTTGTAGCGCGAACCAGCCCTGCAATGCCCAGCGCAATGCCGACTCCCACAAGGCCACCCGCAGCCGCCAGTAAGGAAGATTCCACCAGAAATTGCATCACGATGTCGCGCCGCCGCGCACCCAGGGATTTCCGTAGACCAATTTCCCGTGTCCGCTCGGTCACGCTCGCCAACATGATATTCATGATCACGATCCCACCAACCACCAGAAAGACGGAAGTAACCCAAACAGCCACGCCGAAAATACTTGCAGTCAGAGAGTCCCAGATGCCCAGCAGTGACGAAGGCTCTACGATTCCGAAATTATCGTCGTCTTGATACCGCACGTGACGTCTTGATCGAAGAATCACGCGCGCTTCGTCTGCCGCCGATGACATCGACTGCCGGCTCCGCGCTTCCACGAAAATTGTCACAGTATCTTGCGCAACCAGCCACTCCTTCCTATACGTGCCCAGCGGCATCATCACAAAATTGTCCCGAGGCTGTCCAAGCACCGTACCCTTGGGCGCAGCCACGCCCACGATTTCGCACTGTCCCTGTCCCGCGCGAATTTCTTTCCCGACCGGATCGATTCCGGAGAATAGCTTCGTTGCCACGTCGGCACCGATCACGCAAACACCGGCTCGATGTTCTTCGTCGGTCGAAGTAAGCAACCGGCCATTCGCGGCATCGACATCGCGGATTTCCGCATATTCCGGCGTCGCTCCAATGATCGTCACGTCC
Organism: Candidatus Acidiferrales bacterium; assembly: GCA_049517055.1. GTDB lineage: Bacteria > Acidobacteriota > Terriglobia > Acidiferrales > UBA7541 > Palsa-295. The sequence continues at coordinate 56,882 of JBEKSN010000001.1, forward strand.
GCGCTCAGCGTGTTTCCGTAGCGGACATCCGCCGTAGCCTGCTGCATGCCGGCTATGCGATCCGCCAATTTCATGCCATCGCGCAACGCTTGCAGGTCATCCATCTGCAGCGGCGGACGCTTTCGCGCCTTGTTCCATTGATCGAGATTGGTGGCAATGCCGATGCGGTCGATCACGAACGCATTGGAGCCCAGGTTCGCCACCTTGTCTGCCACGTAGAGGTTCAGTCCATTCAGCACTGACATCACCGCGACAAGAGTCGTCACCGCAAGCATCACACCTAGGAGAGTCAAAAAAGTGCGCAGTTTGTGCGATCGCAGCGTATCGAGCGCAATCCAGAAGGTCTCCTTCAGCGCCACCAGTGTTTGCCGCATTTCAGTCAGAGATTGCAGAGGCTTGTCCTTCACTCTCTCTATAATAGACGGCTACGGCCACTAAAGATTTCACTAATTCGTCCGAATGGGCATCTTAACGCACGCCTGGGGACGCATTATGTCACTGGGAATCCGTTACAATGGAGTTGCAAGCGATTGCAGGGCCTTGGAGTCCTAGAAGAATCGAATGTCCCGGCTTTTCTCAGTTCCGAACATTGCTGCCTCGCTGGTTTTGGCCGGGTTAACGATATCGCCTGGGCCGGTCCAGTTTAAGCGTTACCTCGCCCTGGGACCTGCTGCAAAAACTTCCGAGCTTGTTGTCCGCAATGGCGCGCCTGCTAGCTCCGGATCTCCGCGGCAAAATAGTCTGCAGTCTCAAGCTCCTTCTGACGCTGAAATCCGCGAGCGCGGCCAGAAGCTGGTCGAAAACCAGCACCGTGATGATGCTGCGATCGATGAATACGAGCGCATCGAGCATCATGTTGACCGTACTGCCGGCGCGAATCCACGCATCCTTGAAGACAAGCTTTATCGCGTAGTTCCCACGGGTCCCGGTTCCCTGAAAATCTTGCTGAAGGAAGATAACAAGCTCACGGACCCCGTCCTGTATCGCCAGCAATTACAGACCTGGAAAGAGCTTCTCGAACTAGCTCTCAAGCCGGATGATCCTAGAGCGAAGTTGGCTTACTCCAAATGGCAAAAAAAGAAAACCGACCGCGCGGACCTGGTGGATGCGACGAGAGAAGCGTTCTTGACCAAGTGGCTGGGTCAGGAAACGCTGAACGGAAGGCCTTGTGACGTTTTCGAATTGGACCCCAATCCCAGCTTTCATCCGCATTCGATATTTCAGGATGCCATGACGCACATAACGGCGAAACTCTGGGTAGACCGTGAACAGATTCAGCTTGCGCGCGCCGAAGCTCACGTGATGCGCGATATTTCATTCGGCGGGGGCATTCTCGGAAAGTTATATCGGGGTGGAGTTTTTTCTTTCCAGCAAGCGGAGGTGTCGCCGGGCGTCTGGCTGCCGACACGTTATCAATACGATTTCATGGGTAGAAAATTTCTTTTCACCTTCGAGGAACACCAGTACATTGAAGCTAGCCAGTATCGCCACGACGGCCTTCCGAAACAAGCGCTCGCGTTGGTCGAAAGCGAGATCGCCAGCGGCAAAGTAGTTAACGGAGATCCCTAGCCCTTCGCTACGCCGCATGTCCACCGAAGCAACGTCGGGCAGATGAGGTAAAAATGAATCGACGGGCGCTTCACTTCTTTGCTAGGGTCGTCTTCGTAATCGCCGCCGTCGCATTTGCTGCGGCTACTTCATTCGCGCAAAACGATTCGCCGCCCCCGGCGCAAAGCCCTACGCAGCCATCTTCGCCCGCTCCCGCGCCTCCGGCCCCGGCGAAAAAAGTCTGGACTAACGATGACATGCACTCGGCCACCCCCAGTCCGACTGATTCAAATTTGAAACCGGCCGGCACTGTGAACAAACCCAAACCGAATGCCAAGGGAAAGGACGCCGGTTGGTACCGCACCCGAATTTCGAAACTGCAAGCTCAAATTCCGCCGCTCGACGAAAAAATCTCGCAATTGCAGGCCGCCTTGAACGGACAGACCGTCACTTCAACCAGGCAGTATAGCGGCGTTAAGCCCGACGATTGGCGCGACGAACTCTCGCGCTTCCAGAAGCAGCGCGACGATATCGACACGAAGATCGCCGCTCTGGAAGACCAAGCTCGTCACGATGGAGTCCCCGAAAACGAACTGCCCTGAAAAATGGTGCGAACGGAATCCGTATTATCTGCGCACAAAAAAGCCCCGAAGTTTGCGCTCCGGGGCTAGCTTGCAATCAGTTTGAGACTTGTAGTTATCGCGCAGCGGCAGCTGCTTCCTTTTCGATTGGCGCGCCGACCAGGTTGCCCCATTCGGTCCACGAGCCATCGTAATTTTTCACCTTGTCGTAGCCCAGGAGATATTTCAAAACGAACCAGGTGTGCGAACTGCGCTCGCCAATGCGGCAATACGCGATCACTTCATTCTTCCCCGTCACGCCCTTGCCTTCATACAGCGCTTTCAGCGCTTCCGGTGATTTGAACGTGCCATCTTCGTTCGCCGCCTGCGCCCAAGGAATATTGGCCGCTCCGGGAATGTGCCCGCCTCGCTGCGCGGTCTCAGACATTCCGGGCGGCGCAATGATTTTCCCCGTGAACTCGTCGCCGGAACGAACGTCAACAAGCTGCGCCGGCTTCTTCTTCTCGATTGCGCCGAACACATCTTCCTTGCGCGCGCGAATTGATTCGTCGGGACCGATCGCTCGATACTTCGTGGCCGCCACTTTCGTCGCCTCCGTGGTCAGAGCACGCTTTTCTTCCACCCATTTCTTGCGCCCACCGTTGATCAAACGAACGTCTTTGTGCCCATAATATTTCAATTGCCAGAAGGCATAGGCCGCAAACCAATTGTTGTTGTCGCCATACAGCAGAATCGTTGTGTCGTTGGAAATTCCTGACTGGCCGAGCAGCGTCTCCAGCGCTTCCTGGCCAATTAAATCGCGGCGAATATTATCCTGGAGTTGCGATTGCCAATTCCAACCTACCGCACCGGGAATATGTCCCTGGTCGTAGGCTGTGGTGTCTACGTCAACCTCTACCGGACGAATGTTCGAATCATTCAGATGTTCCGCCGCCCACTGCGTGGACACTAAAGTCTCGGGATGCTTGTATTCTGACATGTCTTTTCCCCCTCATATTTAGACTCAATCGCGCCGAAAACGACCCTAAAAATAAAAACCCACCTGCCAACTTGCTCTGGCGGTGGGTTCGAAGTTGCTAGCTGGACTCTGTGTTTTAGATGGCTAGCCGACCCTGCCAGATGACCAGCGCATACAACAACAAATGAGCCGGTCTCCGGTGAGGTGCGACATGCACAAAGGCTACACCCAAGCTTGCGGATTGACAATAATTCTTCGCGGCCGTGAGGAACGAATGCTTGCCCGCGTGATACCTATGAGACAGCGCGAAGCGCGCCATTCGCCGATTCGAGTTCGATGCGCAAGAGCGAGTCGAAATGGAACTTTTCGGTCGCCAGCCACTTTTCCAGCTCTTCGCGGCTCGCCGCTTCGAATTCCACTAACATTTTCCCCTCTTGCATATTCACGAGCACGCGCCGTGCTCTCACCGCCCGCGCTCCCTGCAGCCGCCGCGTTAGCTCTTCCGCACCCTGGCGCGTGAGGCACGCTAGCGTGTGTTGCGAGATGTATAAAGCCATTCAGACTCCCGTTCCGCTAGAATAGCCCACCGGTAACGCCCAGAACTCCAATACATCGTCGGCGGAGAAAAATCAATGCCACTCGAGATGCGCAAGGCGCACCCTTATAATGTTTACGACGCAATTCAGGCTCAACCTGAATTGATCGAAAAGATTTTGCAGAGACGCAGTGCGATCGAACGCGTTTCCGACGCCGTTGCTCAAACGGAACGCATCACCTTCGTCGGCATTGGAACTTCCTTGCACGCCGCGCGAGTAGCTGAAAGTTGGATGCGCGAGTTTTCTTCCGGACGTCTTTTAACACATGCCGAACAGTCTTTTGAACTCGTGCACCATCCCATCGCGTTCACGGCCAACGATGCCGTAATCGTGATCACTCATACCGGCACCACCACGGCTTCTGTCGAGGCCTTGCGCATGGCTCGCGCGGCTGGAGCGTTGACCGTGGCAATCACCGGCGAGATGAGTGGCGAAGGAGTCCGCAGCGCGGATTTTCAAATCGAGACATGCGAACAGGAAGTCGCCTTCGCTTACACAAAAAGTTATACGACCGCGCTAGCGGCGCTCGCAATCTTAATCGCACGCATCGTGGAGCGTCGAAAATTATTGGCTAAAGGATATTCGCACGACGAACTGGCACAGGTTCCCGCGCTGATCCGCGAAGCCCTCAAGCTCGAGCCTCAAGTTCGCGAATTGGCAAAACGAGTTTCTGCCCTCACGCGTATTGAACTTTTTGGCACCGGAGTGGGCTGGGCCACCGCCAGCGAGGCGGCCTTGAAAATCAAAGAAGCCTGCTACATCGCCGCAGAAGGCTTTGAGACGGAAGAAATATTACACGGACCATTTTCAGAAACCGATTCTCGTGCAGCGTTAATCGGATTGCTCATCGGCCGCGAAACGGACAACCGCGCACGGCAAATTTTGCGCGCCGCCGGAGAATTAAAAATGTTTCGCGCGGCAATCGCCGATTCCTCAGCAAACCACGATATCTCCGCAGAGCAAATACTGCTAGTTCCCGAAACACCCGGATGGCTTACCGCATTTGTGCATCTAGTCCCGCTGCAACTCCTCACTTATTTTCTTGCGCTCGAGCGCAGCCTCAATCCCGATACCGGCCGGCAAGATCAACCCGCGCACGCCGCCGCCAGTCGCCACTACAAATACTAGCTGCCGCTAAGCCTGTCCTTCCGGCCAGTCTCTTACCAAGAACAATTGCCGTCCACGTTCAGGCATCGTCTGCGCCGCACTATAGAATGGTGCCAGGTAGTCCTCGGGGTGACCAATGAAACGAACTCTTTTGATTTTCTGTGTCATTGCCGTGTTGGCATTTGCCGCAGCTGCGAACGCTCAATTTGCCAGAGGGTTGGGAACTCTTTCCGGCAGCGTTCTCGACGAACACGGGAAGCCCGTCGCCGAGGCAAGTGTAACGATCCAAACCTCCGACGGTCTGAATCCACACGCCGCTCGCACCGACGCGAACGGCCACTTCGAATTCGCGCGTTTTGACGCCGGACAATACGACGTGCGCGCTTATTCGCACAGTCTTTTTTCCGATTGGTCCAAGCGCGTAGTCGTCCGCCCGAAGAAAACTACGGAAATTACGCTGCGTTTATCGCCCGCAGCAAAGTGATGGCGGTTCCCCTGGGCCGGACAAATCGTTCCCCTGCGGTATCTGAGTAGACTCGAAATTTTTTCTGAAGACAGGCAGTACTAAAACCCGGGTACCCGATAAATGACCCGTCAGGGCCATTGTTTCAACCACCCTGTGTCTCTCAACATGGTGCTGCGGGTTGGCAGCTGCGATGCGGGGACGACGGTTCCACAAAAAAAGGAGCCGGGGCACGCTTTCCAACCCGTCCAATTCCTTCCTCTGGACCCCCTTTGTAGCGCGGCGTTCGCCCCCAGCCCCGGGAATTTCACGTTTTTTTCCTTCCTCAGCATCGTTTAGCGGCTGCATTGCGTCTTAATAAATGTGCACTATACTCGCGCCAACCAGCCCGATTCTAGATCGGTTGGCCATACCACCCGACGAATACGCAGTGCGTTGCGGCGAATACCAAGAAACACGGGCAGCATCGCTCGCAAGGCGCTCTCCACGGTTCTCGCCGGATTATTCTCGCTGGCGGTTCCGGCGAATGCTGCGGATCTGAAGCCGGAAACGACTGCTGCCTATAATCGCTACCTGCAGCTAACCGAAGCAAACATTGACGCTGAGCTGGCGCGTGGAAATCCCTACTTGTGGATCGATGCCGCGCCCGAATCACGCCGCGCCGCCGCGTATGGCGAATTGCGCAAGGGTAACCTTGTAATCGAGCGGCTCGAAACGCTGGACCATGGCAAAACAATCGCGATTCCGGGAGGATTACTTCATCACTGGATCGGGACTGTGTTTATTCCTGGCGCGTCCCTGGCGCAAACTCTGGAATTTATGGAGGATTACAATCACAAACAGGATTATTTTCGCCCGGATATTCAGCGCTCCAAAATTCTGCGCTGCGAGGGTGACGATTTTCTAGTCAATCTCCGCTTCTACAAGAAAAAAGTGATCACAACGGTGATCGACACGGACCATCAAGTTCACTACCACGTTGTGGATTCCACCCATGCCTGGAGCCGCTCTCACACCACTCGCATTCAGGAAGTGGAAAATCCAGGCGAGCCTACCGAACGCTTGGAACCCCAGGGGCACGGTCGAGGATTCTTATGGAGCATGGACACCTATTGGCGATTCCAGGAAAAAGACGGTGGCACCTATGTCGAATGCCAGTCGCTTTCGCTCACCCGCGACATTCCCACTGGCCTCGGTTGGATGGTGGGTCCCTTCGTCACCAGCGTTCCGCGTGAATCACTCACATTTACGCTCGTTACTGTGCGTAGCGCCGAACTTCAGCGGATCCCATCGCACCTCGCGGAGTGAGATCAGCTGTGGACGCCTGGAAAGACGTCGAACCTAGAAAAATGTCTTCGAGTCCATTGTTGTCCCGCGGCACCAGGTTGTTGGCAAACGAAAGGAAGCTCACTGTAGTGCCGTCTGGGCTAATCGACGGCACTAGGCTGTTACCGTTGGAAGGCGTCGTCTGTGTGCCGGCCCCTTGAGTTACCAGCACTGTGCTCACCGTACAGTCGGTCACAATAATCGTCGTAGCCGACACGCAGGTGCTGTTCACAAATATGTTCTCCACACCATTCGTAGTGCTCGCGAAATTCGACGAGAAAGAAGCAAAAGCGATGTACAGGCCCGTGCTGTTAATGCTGGGATATTCGCTCGTGGAGTTTCCCGGAACGCCACCGTTCGTACTGGAAACAAGCGTAGTCGAAGGCGTGCATGTCGTCGTGATATCCAAACACGTATTCCGCAAATAAATCTGCTGCGTCGGTCCCGCCCCGGTCGCCAAATTCGTAGCTGTGGAAGCAAATGCGATGAATTGCCCGGTGTTGGAAATCGAAGACTCCGAGCTGGCCCCATCGGCGGGTGTTACGCCATCAGGTGTAGACACTAGAGTTGTGTTAGCCGTGCAGGAATTGTCCAGGCAGGTGCTGCGCTGGAAGATTTCCTGTGCCCCATTCGGATTCGGAGCAGTTGCGCCCAGATTAGACGCTATCGACGTGAACGAAACGAACAAACCGCTTTCTGCTACCGAGGGATTTGAGCTGAGGCCGTTGCCGGGAGTTGTCCCGTCCGGAGTGGATACTAGAAAAGTAGTGGGCGTACACGTCTGCGATGTCACACCGCTGCACGTATCGCGCAGAAATACTTGCGGCGTAATTCCGTCTAGCGTCGCATTCGAAACCAAGTTCGTCGCCAACGAAACGAATGCAACGAACTCCCCATCGGAGCTGATCGCCGGGTTATAGCTGTCGCCGTTCCCTGCGGAGAGACCGTCGGCGGAGACAGAGACGATTTGCGTTACAAATGTCGTGGGCGTCACCTCGCAGTCCGCCGCAAGGCATGTGGGCCGCCAATAGACTTGACTGGCGCCCACAGGCACGCCCACGGAAGTCACCAAATTTGTCGCCAGCGAAGTGAACGCGACATCGTCCGCACTCGCGTCCAGGCTAGGCTCTGAACTTCCCCCATTGGCCGGATTGCCATTAGGATCCGTGCTGGCAGCCACGGTAATGGGCGAGCATGACGCGACAGTTGTGCAAGTGTTGCGAATAAAAACGATGCCCCCGTTGTTTGGTTCGTTCGTAAGTAAATTATTTGAAATTGATGCAAAAGCGACGTATTGCCCGGTGGTGCTGGTCGAAGGACCTACGGTCGTGAGTTTCAGCCCCAGTGTGCCATTCTCGCAATTCGAAAGCCCGCCGCAAATTCCGGCATTCGCCTGCGAACCATCCGGCGCCAGGTCCACAAGTATGGGCAGTCCGAGCAGGTGCGTGGGGTTCACCGCAAAAGTCAGCGTATTCGATGTGCCGCCGCCGGGCGTCGAGGTCACTACCTGCACTTGGTCCACGCCCGCCACAAGAAGATCCGAACCGGTCAGCGGCGTCGTTAACGACGTAGCGCTCACAAAAGTTGTCGCGCGCGGCACACCATTCACCGTAATCTGTGAAAATTGATTGATGAAGCCGGTACCTGTGACGGTTATCGTGCTCGGTGTGCTGCCGGCCTGCACGCTTGTAGGCGAAACTGCGCTGATGGTAGGCGACGGATTCAAAATACTTAGCGGAAACGTATTGGACGAACCGCCCCCCGGCGTCGGACTTAAAGGATTCACGACCGTAATCTGCAAAACTCCGGGAGTGATGACATCGGCTGCGCTCAGCACCGTCTCAACCAACGTGGAATCTATAAACGTCGTAGTGCGACTGCTGCCGTTCACTGCCACGGTCGACTGCGCCACAAAATTTGTACCCATCACCTTCAGCTCGACACCCCCGCTTCCCGTCAGAACTCCCGAAGGGGATAGCGAAGAGATATTCGGCACCGGGCTCGTCGTGGGGCTGATAGTGAAGATAATTCCCTGCGTCGTACCGCCGCCCGGTTGAGGCGTCACTACCGTGATTGTCGCGGTACCCGGGGCTTGGTAAAGCGATGGCGGGACGGTCGTGGTCAGCTGTCTCGTGTTCACGAATACCGTGGACAGCGGCGTGCTGTTCCAAACGATCGTGGATTGCTGCACGAAGTTGTTGCCAATAACGGTTAGCACAAACGGATTCGTCTGACTTGTGGTGATGCTGGTCGGCGCCACCGATGCAAGAGAGGGTGTAGGAAAGTTTACCTGCTGACCGCACGAGACCGTGACGATCGACACGAACATCAGAAACCAGAAAGACGGTCGAAATTGTCCCCGCAAATTTCTCACCCCTGGGTCGATAGGTTGAAACTACCGGCGTAAGCGCAATGGTAGAGACTACTAAAGATGGCCCCATCCGGCAATTAAGATGCCTGCTCTTATTATGATCACTAGCCCTCAGGAGACAATGTAGGCCGATTCATCATCTTTTAATCTGGCTTTTGGACGAGAACATGCTTTACTCTGCCCGGCGTGGAAATGAACTCACGCGAAGCGCCTGTTCCACTTACCTATGCGCCGCCTTCTCGTCCAATTCGGCTGCCCGCTCTTTTGTCTGCTGCTCGTGTCTCTTTTAGCCCCGCAAACTGCGTGCGCGCAGGATTCAAAACCCGATAATCCCAGCCCGCCGAGCACTCAGGATTCTGCCTCGGTCACGGCTCAGCAAAGTTCCGATTCCGGAGATGTATTGACGCTCTTCCCGCATTCGGACACCGCCCCGTTCTGGATTTCGGGCCAAGCGAACGTCATCCTTCAATGGCATCCGTCCTTCCCGGCGAAGTACAGCGGCCCAAACAGTTTCCACTCCCAGGCGGAAAATGCCACGTCGAAAGTTTACACGCTTTACCTTGGTTACGAGCTGACGCACACGACAGAAGTCTTCATGGATGTCGAAAGCGCAGGAGGTCATGGCCTCAGCGCAGCCTTTGGATTGGCGGGGTTTACCAATCTTGACGTTGTGCGCAACCCCGAATTGGGTCTTGTTCCCTATCTTGCGCGCGCGATGGTGCGCCAGATCATTCCCCTCAGCGACGATCATGTTTCCGCCGAGCGCGGACCCACCACCTTTGGCCTCGCCACTTCCTTGCCGGCTCGCCGCCTTGAGTTCCGCATTGGCAAGTTCGGCCTAGTCGATTTTTTTGACGCGAATTCCTGGGGTACTGACAGCCATCTGCAATTCCTGAATTGGACTGTGGACAACAATGGCGCGTACGACTACGCCGCGAACACGCGCGGGTACACCGATGGCGCCATCCTGGAATACGACGATCATTGGTTCACCGTGCGCTTTGGCGTGGCGCTCATGCCCAAAGTCGCCAATGGCATCTTTCTCGATGCCGACCTGGCGCGAGCTCGCGCCGAGAATCTTGAATTTGTGGCCGCTGGAAATCGCTTTTTCCATCGTGGAGGCACCGTACGCCTCCTCAGTTATTTGAACCAAGCCAACATGGGAAATTATGAGGAAGCCATCCGTGATTTCAAGAACGGTGAAACGCCCGTGCCAGACATTATTTCCACCCGGCAGCAGGGACGTCACAAATATGGCTTCGGTCTGAACTTCGAGCAGGAACTTACTTCGCAGCTCGGTGTTTTCGGCCGTCTTGGCTGGGGTGACGGCCGCAACGAATCCTTCGCCTACACCGAAGTGGACCGCACGCTCGAACTCGGCGTCTTCACCAAAGGCGAAAAATGGAAGCGGCGTAACGACCGCGCCGGCGCGGCGTTCGTGATGAACGGCATAGTCGCCGCCCACCAGGAATATCTCGCGCTCGGCGGCCGCGGATTTCTTCTCGGCGATGGAGCGCTGAATTACGGTCACGAAAAAACCTTCGAGGGCTTTTACACGGCGCATCTCTGGCGCGGCTTCTTTGCTTCCTTCGACCTTCAGCACGTCAACAACCCCGGCTACAACAAGGATCGCGGCCCCGTCTTTGTCCCCGCCGTTCGCTTCCACGTCGATTTCTAGGCCCGTCACATTGCAAGAATATTGTGGAATTGTGTGGCTGCCCGGGTTTAAGCTGCGCGCCTGCGGCTCGGGGGCTGGAGCGGTGAGTCGGCGGAGGGTTTAATGTCAGGTTCGAAGCTAGCTTCTCTTCTCCTTTTTATTCTCGTTTTTGCTGTCACGTTCGCTACGGCGCAATCGCAAACGCAATCTCAGTCGTCCCAAGCACAATCGCAAGCGCCGCAAGTTCCGGCAACTCCAGCCCCTGCGCCGGCGGCAAAACCGGCAGATGTTGCATCGCCGGACGCGATCCTCGCCGCAACCTACGATGTGATTTCCGGCCCCGCGGGGAAACGCGACTGGGATCGCTTCCGCTCTCTGTTTGTTCCCGGAGCGCGGTTGATCGCAGTTCAAAAGGGAAAAGACGGCGATCTCGGAGCACGCGTGTTCACGCCGGACGATTACATCACCCGCGGCGGCCCTTATCTTGAAAAGAACGGCTTCTTCGAGAGAGAAGCGTCTCGGCACGCCGACCGCTACGGCAACATCATGCAAGTCTTCAGCACCTACGAATCCCGTCACGACGGCAAAGACGCGGAGCCGTTCGCGCGCGGCATTAATAGTTTTCAGTTGTTCTTCGACGGCGCCCGCTGGTGGGTGGTGACAATCTTCTGGCAAGAAGAAACTCCCGATACGCCGTTGCCCAAGGAATTTTTGCCCGCGGCTCACTAGTCCGGCATTTCGGAGGCAGTCCATGTTTCAAAAAGATTTGCTGAAAGGCCGCACAATCTTCATTACCGGAGCCGGGACGGGATTAGGCCGTTCGATGGCGCTGCGATTTTCGGAACTGGGAGCGAACCTCTTTATCGTCGGCCGGCGTGAGGAGCTGCTGAAACAAACCACCGAAGAAATTCGAGCGGCGGGCGCAAAAGCTGCTTACTTCTCGGCAGACGTTCGCGATTTCGACGCGGTGGAAAAAGCCATCGAAGCGGCAGAGAAAGAATTCGGCCGCGTGGACACGCTGGTCAATAACGCCGCCGGCAACTTCATTGCGCGCACCGAAAAACTTTCACCGAATGCGTTCAACGCGGTAGTGGGCATCGTGCTGCAAGGCACATTTTTCTGCACGTTGGCCCTGGGACGGAAATGGATAGCCA
>JBEKSN010000002.1:0-65414 GCA_049517055.1 Candidatus Acidiferrales bacterium
ATGAGAAAACGAGACACGAAACGAAAGAAGATATTGCGAATCTCGCCATTCTCAGTGATGCGCAGCATCGTGCTGCCGTCCGCCTGCGGGGTGATTTCGTATGTCCAAGTCCCGCCGAAGGGCAGGTTCGGATCAGCAATACGCGTCACAAGGCGTTGCGGCGGCTTCGACTCATCAATTTCGAAAGGGAGTGAGTGATCGTACTTATCGAATTCGCGCCACAATGGGTTGCCGTTCGCTGAAGGCAGCGCCTCCACGCGCGTCACGCTCTTACGCCATTCAGGAAACTTTGAGTAATCCGTGATCGCGCTCCAGATTGCATCCGGCGGCCGATGAAAACTCGACGCGCGCGTAGCGCTGTGCTGCTTGGGCAGCAATGAGCCGATTAGCAAGACCGTCGCAATCAACGCGACAATTATTCCCAGCGCCCAAAGAGCCCATCTCATCGTAGAAAGTCCCCCGCAGAATTACACGCAACAATTGCGGCGAATCATACACCTATTTACCTGGCCGCGGCGCTGACACATAATGCGCTATCAAGCATCTCCAACTCCGTGAGGAGGTAAGCTCTATGCTCCCAGGCTTAAAAGCGGCGCTGAATTATCATCCGATCTTCGTTCATTTTCCTATAGCCTTTTGGTTCGCCGCGCTGTTGTTTGAACTGTTGGCTGTTTGGCGCGCGAGTGATGAAATGCAGCGCACTGCGTCCAGGATGCTCTATCTTGGCACGCTGGCAGCGGTTGTGACGGCGTTGACAGGCCTCGCTGCGGAAAACTCCGTGCCTCCGGGAGTTGCCCAGCGCATCGTGGGAATCCACCAGGCATTGATGCTCGTATCGACCAGCCTCGGCCTTGCGCTTTGCATTTTTGCTTTTTCAGTGCGGCAGAACTTTACCGCTCAATTGAGGAAATTTATGCTGCTCGGCCTCAGCATCCTCGCAGTATTAGTTATTTTCGGAGCCGACCGCGGCGCCCAGCTGGTGTATGAATACGGCTCCGCTGTGAATTGGTCCACCGCCCAGCAGCAAAAATAGCTCTTGGCTCTGGGAGTTCAATTTCCGAGAGTTGGAAAGAAAATTGTAGACGGAGACCGTTGCCATGAGAAAACCACGAGAATCAAAACGGATGAGCGATGAAGCGGTGAAGGAGAGAACTGGCAAGACCTGGGCGGAGTGGTTCAAAATCCTCGACCAAGCCGGCGCGAAAAAGTGGCAACACAAGGAAATTTCCGCTTACCTTCGTGACGAGCAAAAAGTAGGGCCTTGGTGGTGCCAGATGGTAGCAGTCGATTACGAACACGAGCGAGGCATCCGCGAGAAATTCCAGAAGTGTGACGGTGAATTCGCAGCATCCGGAAGCCGAACGCTGGCCGTGCCCATGAACAAGCTTTACGAAGCCTGGTCCGACGAAAAAGTCCGGCGTCGTTGGCTACCCGACGCAAAAATGGAAATCACGACCGCGACGCTGAACAAGTCGCTTCGGGCAAGATGGGGCGACGGTAAAAGCCGGTTGAGCGTAAATTTCTACGCCAAGGGATCAGGGAAAAGCCAAGCCGCCGTCGACCACATGAAGTTGGCCAGCTCGGAGGAATGCGCGAAGATGAAATCCTACTGGTTCAATGCGCTGGACCGCTTGCAAAAAATCCTCGAAGCCTAGCCCGCGGTCAAAAGGCGGGTCTTAGACCCGCCCCCCATTAAAACGGGAAAATCCACGAGAATTAGTAATCGTTCGCAGAGCCTTCCAGGAACGCGCGGAGCTTGCGCGAGCGCGACGGGTGCCGCAACTTGCGCAGAGCTTTCGCCTCAATCTGGCGAATGCGCTCGCGAGTGACGGCGAATGACTGCCCCACTTCTTCCAGCGTATGCTCGCTGCCATCATCCAGACCGAAACGCATCTTGATCACTTTTTCTTCGCGCGGCGTAAGAGTCTTCAGCACAGAAGACGTCTGCTCCTTCAAGCTCAGGTTGATCACGGCATCCGAGGGCGAAACGACGGCCTTGTCCTCGATGAAATCGCCGAGATGCGAATCTTCCTCTTCGCCGATAGGAGTTTCGAGCGAAATAGGTTCCTGCGCGATCTTCAAAATCTTGCGCACTTTCGCTACAGGAATATCCATGCGCTTCGCGATTTCTTCCGAGGTAGGTTCCCGGCCGAGTTCTTGCACCAGCTGCCGCTGCGTGCGGACCAGCTTGTTGATCGTTTCGATCATGTGCACGGGAATGCGGATGGTGCGCGCTTGATCGGCGATAGCGCGCGTAATGGCTTGGCGGATCCACCACGTCGCGTAGGTGGAAAATTTGTATCCCCGCCGCCACTCGAATTTGTCCACGGCCTTCATCAAGCCGATGTTGCCTTCCTGTATCAGGTCGAGAAACTGCAAACCGCGGTTCGTGTATTTTTTCGCGATGGAAACCACCAATCGCAAGTTTGCTTCGATTAATTCTTTTTTCGCTTGTTCCGCTTCCGCTTCGCCCCGAAGAATCACCTGGAGCGCACGCTTCAGCTCGGTGGGACTCACTTCGCTCGCGAGTTCGATTTCGCCCAGTTCCTGGCGGCGATTCCTCAGGTCCTTGCGCGCTTCCGCCTGCACATCGCCCTTGGAAGCCTCCACTCGGCGCTCGAGTTTGACTGTGTCGCGTTCGAGAAAATGAACGCGCTCGACCGTCTGCCGAATTTTTTCGATCAGGCGTTTCTTCTCCAGCGGATTAAAATCCAGCTCCCGGAAACGATTCGACATCTCTACACGCGTCCGAGCCAGCGTATAGCGCGCTCGAAGGTAGGGGCGCTTCTTCGACCGCGGAATTTTATCCAGCTTGGCAGCCTGCTTGATCGCCACCAGGTAGAGCTTGGCGACCTTGTCAATCTGCTTAAGCGTCTCTTTTGTCTTCTGCTCGATTTTTTCTTCCGTCAATTCTTCGTCGTCGAATTGAACGATTTCCTTGATCGAGCGCGATCCGTTGCGCACGTCTTCGCCAACCTGCAGAAGCTCTTTCAAGATAAGCGGAGCGCGAGTGATCGTTTTAAGCACCAACAACTGGCCGCGTTCGATTCGCTTCGCGATTGCCACTTCACCTTCACGCGTCAGCAAGGGCACGGTGCCCATTTCGCGCAGATACATCCGGACAGGGTCGTTCGTCTTCTCGAGGGTTCCGGGGGTCAGATCCAGCTCGCCGTCTTCGGAAGCCGACGAAGCGGGCTCTTCTTTTACTTCCGCAGTATCGGAAGGATCTGCTGCTGCCAGCGCAGCTTTCGCACTGGAAAGGTCTTCGTACACATCAATGCCGTAACGCTCGAAAGTAGAGAGCAAATCGTCAATTTCCTCCGAGGAGTGAACCTCGGGCGGCAAAATATCGTTCACTTCATCGTAGAGCAAATAACCACGCTCTTTGCCCATCGCGATGAGTTGTCGTACCTGATCGTATTTCTCTTCAAGAGCTACCGTCACGCTTCCTCCCTCTGCTGAACCGAGCGGCACACGCGGGGCAGTGTCCAAAGCAAAAAGCGGCCGACACTAGACACCCCGGCACACCTTTGCGATGTTCACGAATAAACTGTTGTTTTTACGACGATTTGAACTGTTCCTGGCCCCTGCGCCGTACCCACCGAGTCCGCGCCGCTTCTTCCACATCTATATGATGCTCGTCGCGCGCTCTTCGTTTCATCCAAAACCCTACGAATATATAACATACACGCCACTGCGGTCAACCAAAGCCGTAACTCATTGGCCTGCCAAGAGTTTTTGCAGCTCCAGCCGCCGGGTTATGATTCGCCGTAAGTCCTCTGCAGCAGGTTTTGCTTCCAGCTGCTGTTGCAATTCGACGAGTTCCTGCTCCACGCGTCTGTTGCGGAGCACGCTCAGGCAGCTTTCCGCTTCGTCCCAGGTGTGCTCCGAGAAAGACTCAAAGAAAATCTCGAACAGCATGCGCCGGTCTCGTTCGTCAAGAGCTTCGGCGAAAGTGGCCGGATCCGAGCGCTCGCCCCCCTTGGCGATGAGCAAATCGAATATCTTCTCGGTCTCCAGGCCTCGATGCAGTCCACTGGAAACAATTTCTTGGGCAAGTTTTTCGCGGAAGCCATCCGCTTCCGCCAGCATGTGAATCAAACGGCGTTCAGCGCCCTTGATGCTCGGCCCCAGCAACTCGGCCTTCGGTTTCACCTCGCTGCGGCGCTCGGTGGCCGCGCGGCGAAGCGCTTCCCGCAAGACAGGCTCGTCCACGTGCAGTTCGGAAGCGATGCGCGTGGCCCACTCCGAGCGCAGCAGTCCGTTCGGAAGCCGTTGGATGTATGGCATCAGAAAATTGAGAGCCGCCACCCGTCCGTTCGCGGTAGTGCGATCCATCAATCGCGCGCGGCCAATCAGATAGTCCAGGTACGGCGGAGCCTGCGTCAAAAGTTTCTTGTAAGCCTCGGCGCCCTGATCTTTCAGGAATTTGTCAGGATCGGCGCCCCCCGGAAGCGCAAGCACTCGGACGTCAAACTCTTTCTCGAGCAGAAGGATCAGGGAGCGCTCTGTGGCCGCGTGTCCCGCAGTGTCCGGATCGTAATTCACGACGACTCGCCGCGTGAAGCGGCCGAGCAATTTTATCTGTGGCTCCGCGAGACTCGTTCCGCAACTGGCGATCACGTTCGCGATTCCAGCCCGCGCTACAGCAATAGCATCCATGTACCCCTCGACCAAAATGCCGAAATCATTTTGCCGCAGGGCCTCCTTGGCCCGGTCGAGATGATAAAGAACGTTGCTCTTCGAATAGATGGGCGTCTCGGGCGAGTTCAAATACTTGGGCATGTCGTCGCCCATCGCGCGCCCGCCGAACGCAATTACCTTGCCGGCTTCATTAGCTATGGAAAACATGATGCGGCGGCGAAAACGATCGAAGAAGCGGCCGCTCTGCTCGCGGGAAAGAAGCCCCGATGCTTCGAGCAGCTGTTCCGGATATTTCTGCTTCAGAAACCGCAGCAGCGCATCTCCCGAAGACGGCGCATATCCCACCCCGAATTTCATCATCGCTTCGTGATTCAGCCCGCGGTCTTCGAGATACGCAAATGCGACCCTTCCCTCAGGACTCTCATGCAATTGGCGCGCGAAAAAAGCTGCGCCTTCGCGGTGCATCTCCACCAGCGCACTTCGTTGCTGGTTTTCGCGGCGCTCTTCTGGCGAACGCTCGCGCGGCTTGGGAATCGTGATTCCGCATTTCTCCGCGACTGTGCGTATCGCTTCCGGAAACGTACACTTCTCCAGCTCCATCACGAATTTGAAAACATCGCCGCCCGCGCCGCAGCCAAAGCAGTGGTAAATCTGTTTCACGGGATGTACTGCAAACGAAGGCGTCTTTTCTTGGTGAAACGGACACAGCCCGGTGAAGTTCTGGCCGCTTTTCTTCAGGCGCACGTACTCGCCGATCACGCGGACTACGTCCGCCTGTTGCTTCACCCGCTCCGCGAATGAACCTGCTTCAGCCATCGGGACGTTATTCTAAGCCAATTATCGCACGGGGTGTTCGCGCTGATGTTTTCGCGCGATGTAAAGTTTGAAGATCTTGGGGCGAGTAACGACTGCCGGCGCGCTTCAACTTCGCAGCTCAGCGATGGTAATCGCTGTACCGCCTCGATCTTCCGCCTCATGGCGAACGTTGTCGACCAGTGGATGGGTGGACAGAAATTCCGCCAAGCCGCGACGTAACGCTCCCGTACCGTGTCCGTGAATGATTCGAATGCTCGGTAAGCTGCCGAGCGCTGCCTCGTCAAGAAACTTATCTACGCGTCGCGTGGCTTCTTCCACCGTGCAGCCTATGACGTTTATTTCCTCGTTCGCGGGCTCGTCGCTCTGCTGCGCGTGAACCGTTACGCCGCTTGGACGGGCAGATGCGAGCATATCTGCTTTCGATGGTTTCGCATCAAGAGCGATGCCGATCACATCCGCAAGCGGAACACGCATCCGCAGAGGTCCAGCTTCCACTTCCGCCATCTGACCGTCCAGCCGGCGAAATATCAATGGCTGTTTGAATCCTTTCACTACCACGCGCAGCCCGGCAATAAGCTGTTCGGGAGCTACAGGCTTTGCTGGAGCCTCCGTTCCAACTCCAAGGTCCGCCTGCGACGAAGCTAAGGTGTCGAGCACGGCCGCATCAGTCTCCGCGCGCGCTTCCGACGCAAGCTTTCCCATTCGCTTCCCGGATTGTTTTTCGAGTTGTGCTCGCAACGCCCGGTCGTGAATGTCCGCCGTAACACGCGCCATTTCGCCTTCGAGCCGTTTCTGCGTTTCTTGAAAATTCTTCTCCAGCTCGGCGATACGTTTTTTCTGCCGGCCAACCCACTCCGTTTTAAGCGAGTTCCTCTCGACCTCAATTTGTGCAAGCTCCTCGCGCGCCTCGCGTTTGATTGCCTCCATTTCATCGCGGCTGCGATGAAGGTACGCGATCAAATCGCGTGCTTCACGCGATTCAGGCGAGAGACTCGCTTTAGCGTGCTCCACTACTCGCATCGGCAGACCGAGCCTTCGCGCGATTTCGATTCCGCTCGACGTTCCCGGCACGCCGACCAGCAGGCGATATGTAGGCCGCAAGTTGACTTCATCAAACTCCATAGCCGCGTTGACGATTCCCGGCGTGGTCGAAGCGTAGGATTTCAGACGATCGTGATGAGTCGTCGCAATCGTCAACGCATGAAGTCTCCGGAACTCTTCCAGCAGCGCCACCGCCAGCGCGGCGCCCTCCTCCGGAGCAGTGCCTGTCCCCATTTCGTCCACCAGTATCAGCGAACGCTCCGTTGCAGTCTCAAGCATGGATTTCAAGTTGAGCATGTGCGCCGAGAACGTAGAAAGATCCGCCGCAATGGATTGTTCGTCGCCGATGTCGGCAAGCACATGATCAAAGATCGGCATCTCGGCGCGTTCGGCTGCAACCGGAATACCGGATTGCGCGGAGAGCGCGGCCAATCCAACACTCTTCAGCGCAACCGTCTTCCCGCCGGTGTTGGGCCCGCTGATGACCATCACCGTCTCTTCTCCGCCCAGTCCCAGCGACAGCGCAACTGCTTTGCGTCCCTGTGGCCTGAGCGTGGCTTCGAGCACCGGGTTTCGTGCCGCATCCAGACGCAATAAATTCCCCTTCGTAAATTCAGGCATCACGCAATCGAGTTCGCGCGCGAAGCGAGCCCGGGCGAAAACCGAATCCAGGTGGGCCAACTGCGCGGCCGCGGCTTCCAACGGCCCGCGCTCTGCACGCACGCGGTTGGTCAACTCGTCCAGAATCCGCGCAATTTCCGCGACCTCGTCTTCGCTCAATTGAACTAGACGATTATTCAAATCGATGGCTTCCAGCGGCTCAACGAAAACTGTCTGACCCGTCGCGCTTGCCCCATGAACCACGCCTGGAACCCCCCGGCGGTCGGCGGCCCGGACCGGGATTACGAAACGTTCGTTGCGAAGTGTAACGTAATCTTCGCCTGCCGATTCGCCGCGGGAACGAAGAATTCCTTCCAGTGATTTGTGGATTTTAACGCGCGCAGTCGCCATGCTCTCGCGAATGCGTTTCAGTTGCGGTGAGGCGTCGTCGCTGATCTCTCCATTCGGCAGAACCGCGCGCCTGATCGCCGTCGAAAGATGCCGAAAATCCACCAACGCTGCTGCAAGTTCCGTAAGCTTGGGATACTTCGCCGCCTCTCCCTTGAACGCTTGCCGCACAGCATGCGCCGTATCCATCAGCGATGCGACGTCCAGAAGCTCTGCGGGAACAAGAATCGAACCTGGAATAACCAATCGAGCGAGCCATCCTTCGGGATCGGCAAGCGAACCAAAACCAAATTCAGAGCCGGCGCGAAAGTACTCCGCACCTTCGCGCACCAGCGCAAACTCGGCGTCGAGAGCTTCTGCATCCTGACGCGTCACGAGAGATAGCGTTGCGCGCTTGCCGGGTGCGCACGTGGTGTAACGGCTGACGATGTTTTTCAGCCGGTCGAATTCCAGAAGCTGTTCCGCCGATCTCATTTTCTCTTCTTAGATTGCGGGGAAGCGCCAAGCGTCTCGACCATTGCAACGCCAATCGCATCCATCGCGGCTGTGGCGTCGTGTCCGTGTGCCGTACTATTGTTCCCGAAAATCGTAAAGACCAGATGCTCGCCGCGAGCGGTTGTGGCATAGCCGGACATTGCTCGCACATGCTCGAGTGCGCCGGTCTTCGCCAATATCCGGCCTGACGCCGCCGTATCCTTCATCCTGTTTTCGAGCGTACCGTCCACACCGGCTATCGGAAACGTCGAAATGTAATCCGCTCCCCAGGGCTGTTGCGACACGTAGAGTAGGAGCTGGACGATCGCCCGGGGTGTGACGAGATCGTCTCGCGAGAGCCCCGACCCGTCTGATAGAACAACGTCCCCATCCGCAATTCCAGCCGTTTTCAGAAAATTCTGCTCCACCCAAATTCCTGCGTCCGTCGAGCCCACACCCGCTTTTTCCCGCGCCACCGTGCGAAGAAATAATTCCGCATGTAGGTTTTGGCTCACCTTATTCGTCACGCGGATGCTTTCAAGCAGCGGTGGCGAAATATGCTCGGCCAGCACGAGAGTATTCACTATCTTGGCCATTTCGCCGCTCATTCCGCCGGGATTGAGCGGAATGTCTGCAGGAGGTCGAGTAGCCAGAGTGAGGGCATCAAACGGTTCAGGTGGCGCTGCATGCTGCACTCGTATTCCGCCAGTCACGTGCACGCCGGCGCTTTCGAGGATCTGCTTAAGCGTCCGTGCAACAACCTCGGCCGGATCAATCATCGCGAAGTCGAGTTTTATCGGCGCGTGTCCGGCGGGGATCGAGCCGCGCAGCAGAATAAATTTTGGTCCTGGTTGGCGGACTACTGAAAAAATCGGTTTCCCGCTGCTTGGGCCGGTGCTCAATTCGTGCCCGAAGTCATTCGAAGCAGCCTCCGGTTCGACCATGAGCTTTGCCGGATCGCCCTCCCGGTCCGCGGGGCTTACTTCAACCGAAAAAGAATTGTCGTTGAACGCAAGCGCGGTGACGGGCGCACCAAATGTAAAATACAAGTCCCCAACGCTCCAGCCGGCTGGATATGGATCGTAAGGAAAATAACTATCATCCGCGACAATATCTCCGCCCACCTCCTTCAGCCCTTTGGCCACCGCACTTTGCACCATTTCAGTTAAGGCCGCTTCCGCAGGACCTTCGTGTTCCACTTTCCCAGCGTAGGGAAATTTTCGATTGGAGAGATCTGGATCACCGCGCCCCACTAAAAACAGGTCGCCGGCAAGCCGCCCATCGTTTCCGAGCTGGCCGGACGTTTCGAGGGTCGTATGAAAATGAAAATCAGGACCCAGCATTGAGAGCGCAAGAGTGGAAGTGGCAATCTTCGCGTTTGACGCGGGCGTAAAGAATCTGTCGGCATTCAGATCGTAAAGCGTCTCTCCGCTGTCGCCATCCACTATCAACACTCCCCAGAAAGCCTTTTGCGCATGAGCTTCAGCCAGGACTGAATCGACGCGCGCGCGAAATCGCGCCACATCTGCTCGTTTGGCTGCTGGTTTTTTTTTCGCTGAGGCTGCCTTTGGGACATCCTTCGAGTACTGCGCGACGACAGGCGCCGCGAATCCGCTTAGTCCAATCAGAAGTGCTCCAGCAATAAGAAAATAGCGGCGTCGAACGCGTGAAAACATGGCGAATTTGATCATAGCGACTTGTACCGAATTAAAACGGAACTGATTATATTCGAATGTGTGGCTCCCCGCCTCGCTTGCAGAAAGGTTGCGATTCCAAGGTGAAACTCATATGATAGACGCTCATTAAGGAGGAAATCTATGAAGAGCATTCTATCGGCTCTGCTGATTGCCGTGCTAATCGGACTGCCCGCAGCCTTTGCCCCCTCTACCGTGAGGGCGGATGATGACACCACAAAAGACGAAGACCGCATTAAGAATGCAGGTCAAGTCGTAAAAGAGATTATGAATATTCCCGACAACATTCCGCAAAGTCTCATAGATAAAGCGGACTGCGTCATCGTATTTCCTTCGGTACTTAAGGCCGCATTCATCGTCGGCGCCAGCTACGGCCGTGGCGTCATGACTTGCCGTCGCGGCGATGATTTCAACGGCCGCTGGGGCGCGCCATCAATGATGGCTCTGGAAGGCGCCAGTTTCGGCTTTCAGGCTGGGGCACAAGCAACCGATTTCGTGCTTCTGGTTATGAACGAAGATGGCGCTAAAGGCATTCTCGCCAGCAAAGTGAAAATAGGCGGCGACGCATCCGCAGCCGCCGGCCCCGTTGGACGCAATGCCTCAGCGGAAACGGATGTCACTTTGCGCGCGCAGATTTTGACCTATTCCCGAGCGCGCGGTCTTTTCGCTGGCGTCTCGCTCGCGGGTTCCACAGTACGCCCGGATAACGACGCGAACGAACGCGTCTATGGAAAGAAGGTTTCGGCCAGGGACATCGTCCTTCATGGCGCCGTTCCTCCGCCCCCGTCGGCCGCGCTGCTTCTTTCAACTTTGAGGAAGCATTCACCGAAGCACAGTTCCTAATCGAAACGCTATTCTAAATTCCCTATATTCGGCTTTGGTTTGGAAGCTGAACGAAGCAGGTTGATGTACAATCGACCTGCTTCGGAACCTAAGAGGAAATCAGGCTAGGCAATACGATTCCGAGCTTCAGCTCCGAATCCATCCTATTCAGGAAAGGTTGAACCGTGAAAAAGAGAATGATCGTTTTCGCACTTTGTTTAGCTGTAGCTTCTCCCATGTTCGCTCAGAAAAAAGAAGAGGAGCGTCTATCTAACTCGGCCACCGTACTGCGGGAGATTCTCGTGGATCAGGGCCTGCCTACCAGCATCGTTGACCAAGCCGATTGTATCGTCGTGTTTCCCAGCGTCAAGAAAGTAGCCATCGGCATCGGCGGCAGTTATGGACGCGGCGTACTTGTTTGCCGCAATGGCGCGAAGATGGATGGTGACTGGGGCGCACCGGCGATGTACCGGCTCGATCAGGCCAGCATTGGCGTGCAACTCGGCTCTACGGCCACTGATTTCGTGCTGGTGGTCATGAACCACACCGGCGCAGAGCAAATCCTGAATGGGAAGACCAAGCTCGGAGCAAATGCCGCCGCCGCTGCAGGTCCCACGGGCGCTCAAGCTGTCGGTTACAATGCCGCTTCCATGAAGGTCGACGTCCTCACGTACTCGCGGACCAAGGGACTATTTGCCGGCGTCTCTCTGGAAGGCGCGTCGATGGACTCCGATGACGATGCCAACAAGGCTCTGTACGGCAAAGCGATCAGCGCGAAAGACATCGTTGAAGGCGGACAGGCAGTTCTTCCGTCAGCCAAACCGCTGATTGACGAGCTCGACAAGATTTCAGGCAATCGCAAGTAGTTTCGAAACGAAACAGGAACACGCAGGTTCAGCCAGGAGGGTCTCTATAAGGACTTGGACCGCCCTTCTGGGCTGAACCTGCCGCTCTTTATCTGCTGCGCCGGGGAGAAAATCCCCGGCGCAGCGAACTTCCCGCTGAGTCCTTTTGTGCTGGTCTGATCGTCTTGACCTGCCATCCAAATATGACTTATAGTCGTATTCGTCTATCAGTCATTGTTAGGAGTTCCTCACAAATGAAAACTTCCAGTGCGGTTCGCTCCCCTCACCGCGCCTCAGGCTTCCGGCCTTCCGATCGGCGCGAGCGCCGTCGCGTAGAAACTCGCGAACGCATCTATCGTGCCGCCCTGCGGATTTTTGCCCAACGTGGCTATCTGGAAACTACCGTCGAAGACATCACCGACGCCGCCGACGTAGGTAAGGGAACGTTCTTCAATTATTTCCCCACTAAAGAACATGTCTTGGCCACCTACGGCGAGCAGCGCGTCGCCGCGATCGAACGCGCCTTAAACAAAGCTCGCTCGACAAATCACTCCGTGTTGGCCGTTCTCAAGGAATTGGCTACCAACCTGGCCGGACAGTCTTCGCAAAGTCCCGATTTGCTTCGCTCAATTTTCGCGGCTCATTTGTCGTGTGCGCCCGTGCGGGCAGAGTTGCAAAACCGGCTTCAGCGCGGGCGGCGGCTGTTGGCGGAAATTTTTGTTCTCGGTCAGCAAAAGGGCGAGATTCGCCGCGATCGTTCTGCTGCCGATCTCGCTCGGCTAACCCACCTCATCCTAATGGGAGTGACCATAGCTTGGGCGCTGAATCCGGATTCCCTCCTGCGAAAGTCGGCAGAGGAAGTCTGGGAGCTGTTCTTTCCAAGCCTTTCTGCCGATATTTCTATGTCAAGGAAGGGGAATGGGAAAGGCAAGCGTCACCGGAAAACAGCGCGCTGACTGCTTCGTTGCCGTCACATTTGACGAGGCTTGCTGAATCTCGAAGCGCTGGGTTTCATCATACATAGCATAGAACTGGAGGAGATTCCGTGAAACATCGATTGGCTGCCATCGCCCTCATGCTGACAATCTTCTCGCCAGCGGCCAAGAACCCCCTGTTGGCGCAGACCCCCGTCGGGCCTGTCGCCTCCCAATCCGGAAACTCAAGTTCCAGCGCGGGCAGCACTTCTTACTCTGCTCCTTCCTCCTCATCTTCACCCGCCGCTGCGCAAGGACAAAATTCATTCACAGGTAGCGTGCCATCGAAACTTGTTCCCGGCGTTCTTCCGATTTCGCTCGAAGATGCTATCAATCGCGGCCTGAAACAGAACCTCGGCTTGTTGCTGTCGAGCCAGGACGTCGGCTCAGCTCGCGGCCAGCGCTGGCAGCAGTTGAGCTCGCTCTTGCCTAATCTTACGACCACCAGCTACGTCAATCAGTCTCAAATTGACCTTGCCGAATTTGGGTTCAGCTTCAAAATTCCTGGCGCAAGTATTCCTTCCATCGTCGGCCCTTTCACTTATTTCGACAGCCGCGCTTATGTGACGCAATCAGTTTTTGATTGGAAGGCCATCAACAACACCCACTCCGCTTCGCAGAGTGTGAAAGCCGCGCAATACACGTACAAGGACGCGCGCGACCTCGTCGTTCTCGCGGTCGGTTACAACTATCTTCAGGCCATCGCCGACGAAGCGCGCATCGAAACAGCCGAAGCTCAAGTCAATACCGGACAGGCCCTCTACAATCAGGCCTCCGATCAGCTCAAAGCCGGAACTTCCCCGGCCATCGACGAACTGCGCGCGCACGTGGAGTTGCAGACGCGCCAGCAGCAATTGATTCAGGCCCGGAATGATCTCGCGATTCAGAAGCTGACCATCGCGCGGGTGATTGGACTTGCGCCAGGCCAGGAGTTTGATCTGACCGATAAATCTCCATACGAACCTCTCGAAGGCATTACCGTCGAGGACGCACTGAAGCGAGCGTATGCAACGCGTTCGGATTTTCAGGCCGCACTGGCAACTGTCACTTCCGCAGAGTATTCGCGGCGTGCGGCCCACGCCGGTTATTACCCGTCGCTCTCCGTCAGCGGCGATTACGGAATTGCCGGAACTTATTCGGATCTCTTCACCCATGGGGTATTCGACCTGCGCGCGACATTGAGTGTTCCAATCTTCCAGGGCGGCAAAGTTCACGGGGATGTTTTGGTCGCTGATGCGCAGCTTCAGCAGAGCCGCGATCATCTCGACAACCTGCGCGGACAAATCGATGCGGACGTTCGCACCGCGCTGTTCAACCTCGAGTCTTCGGGGCAACAAGTGGTCGTAGCTAAGAGCAATGTTGCTCTGGCAGATGAGAGCTTATTGCAATCGCGCGATCGTTTCGCCGCGGGAGTTACCAACACGGTGGAGGTTGTCCAAGCGCAAGAAGCCGTCGCCAGCGCGCACGAAAACTATATTTCCGCTCTCTACAATTATAACTACGCGAAGATCGCTTTGGCGCGGGCCATTGGTTTCGCGGAAGAAGGCGTGAAGCAGTATTTCAAAGGAAAATAAATGGCACAGAGAACAGACGTGGAACCACCTAAAACTCCGCCGGACCAGAGCGTCGAAAAACCTGCTGCAGCCGCCGCAGCTGCCCCGGAAACTCATTCGGCATCAGAACCTCCACCGTCTCGTGCGGGAAGATTCATTCAATCGAATCCTAACGCTCGTTTTTTTCTGGTTGCAGCGATCCTTCTGGTGCTGATCGGTGGATTCTTCGCTTGGCGATATTTTCAAAGCTATGAATCCACCGACGATGCGGAAGTGGACGGCCATCTAATGCCGCTCAGCGCGCGAGTTTCGGGCTACGTCACAAAAGTGAACGTAGACGACAACCAGTACGTCACCGCGGGCACTGTACTTGTTGAAATCGATCCCCGCGATTATCAAGTCGCCGTGGACCAAGCCAGGGCCGCAGTGGAAGACGCGCGCGCCACCGCCCAGGCCTCTAACCTGAACGTCCCCATTACAAACGTAAACACCGCCAGCCAACTTTCCTCCTCGGAAGCGGATATTGAAAACGCAAAAGCGGGGATCGCCGCCGCTCAGCAGCAGTACGACGCCGCTCAAGCCCAGCTTGTCGAAGCTCAAGCCAATGACACAAAGGCCCAGTTAGACGTTGGCCGTTACAAACAACTTGTTGATAAACAGGAAATTTCCCAGCAGCAGTACGATCAGGCGGAAGCCGCTTCGAAGGCGAACTCGGCCGGCGTCGTGGCTGCACGCTCCTCCGCAGCAGCAGCAGCACAGCAAGTAACCCAGGCGCGCAGCAAGCTCGTCACCGCCGAAGCCGGTCTGCGCGCATCGCAAACTGCGCCGCGGCAGGTCGCTACCTCCGAAGCTCGCGCTCTTTCTGCTGACGCCACCGTAAAGCAAAAACAAGCGCTCCTCGATCAGGCTGAATTGAATCTCCAGTACACCAAGATCGTTGCGCCGGTGAATGGCGTGATTACGAAAAACGTCGAAGTCGGCATGAACGTCCAGCCCGGACAACAACTGTTCTCTATAGTTCCGCTGGAGGACGTTTGGGTTACCGCGGACTTCAAAGAAACTCAATTAAAAGGCATGCGGGTGGGACAATCCGCCAAAATAAAAGTGGATTCCAATGGACGTACCTACAACGGACATGTGGATAGCTTTGCTAACTCCAGCGGCGCCCGCCTAAGCCTTCTGCCGCCGGAAAACGCCACCGGTAACTATGTCAAGGTAGTGCAGCGCATCCCGGTAAAGATTGTCCTCGAACCCGGGCAGAACAAGGACCTTTCGCTGCGGCTGGGGATGTCGGTGGAAGCCAAAGTTTACGTGAAGTAACTCCGGCGCTCTTATGCCATCGGACGCCTACCAACGGCCGCCTGTAAACCCCTGGGTCATCGCACTCACGGTAACGCTCGCTACATTCATGGAAGTGCTCGACACCAGTGTCGCAAATGTCGCGCTCCCTCACATTGCAGGCAGTCTTTCCGCCGGCCAGGACGAAAGCACCTGGATACTCACGTCCTACTTGGTTTCCAATGCGATCGTTCTGCCCATGAGTGGCTGGTTTTCACAAATGATCGGCCGCAAGCGTTTTTATATGTCCTGCGTGGCGATTTTCACCATCAGCTCATTTCTGTGCGGACTGGCTCCCAGCCTCGGCATGCTGATCTTTTTTCGCGTACTCCAGGGAGCAGGCGGCGGAGGCTTGCAGCCCAGTGAACAGGCAATTCTCGCTGACACCTTTTCTCCGGCCAAACGCGGAATGGCATTCGCGGTCTACGGCATGGCTGTCGTACTTGCTCCGGCTATCGGCCCCACGCTCGGCGGATGGATCACCGACAACTTCGATTGGCGCTGGATTTTCTTCATCAACATCCCGGTCGGCATTATTTCCCTCCTTCTCACCAACCGGTTAATTTCCGATCCTCCCTACATGAAGGAGCAAAAGCGCACGGGCTTTAAAATCGACTACATCGGATTGGGATTACTGGCCCTTGGCCTCGGAACCCTGCAGGTCGTGCTCGACAAAGGCCAGCGTGACGATTGGTTCAGCTCGCACTTAATCGTCATTATGACCACCATCAGCGCGACTGCCTTGATAGCAGTTGTGATCTGGGAGTGGTTTCACAAAGATCCCATCATCGACCTGCATCTGTTCAAAGATCGCTCTTTTGCCGTCGGAAATATGTTGATGTTCATGGTGGGATTCGCATTGATGTCCAGCACCGTTTTGCTGCCGCTCTTCATGCAAACTGTTATGGGCTACACCGCGGAACAAGCCGGGCTCGCGTTGATGCCCGGAGGATTGGCCATTCTGGTGGCCATGCCCGTCGTGGGCTTTCTTCTTGGGCGATATGATGCGCGGAGACTTCTGCTCTTCGGAATGGCTATGCTTTCGTTTGCACTGTTCCATATGACTCGATTCGATACCGCTATCGATTTTCGCACTGTGGCTACGGCGCGTGTATTCCAGGCTATCGGCCTCGCATTTCTCTTCGTTCCCATCAACACCGCGGCGTACGCATTTATTCCCAAAAACAAATCGAACGCGGCTTCCGGCTTGATCAATCTCGCGCGGAACATCGGCGGCAGCATAGGAATTTCACTCGTCACCACAATGCTCGCGCGCCGTACACAGTTCCATCAGGCCAACCTGAACAACGACATACACGCGGGAAGTCCACAACTCCAGGCCATGATTGCTGAGACTACGCGCGCGCTTATAGCCAAAGGATCGTCCGCCTATCAAGCTTCGCACCAGGCCTACGCCATCGTGGCAAACATGCTCGATCGACAAGCCACCATGCTGGCATACATAGACAACTTCTGGCTCCTCGGCGTATCCGTGCTCGTTATGCTCCCCTTTGTCTTCCTGATGAAGAAAGTGAAGCCTGGCGGCCCAATAGCTGTACACTGATGCTCCGGGAGGAACGCTATGCAGGTCCGGACCATCACCGTCGAGCGCGAATACGGCAGTGGTGGTGCGCTTATTGCCCGCCGGCTGGCCGAAGAACTAGGCTGGAAACTTTGGGACGAGGAACTCACTGCGGAAATTGCGCGCATCGCCAAGGTCGACCCTAAGGCGGCAAGGCAATGCGACGAACGCGTGGACCCTTTGGTTTATCGCCTGTTCAAAGTTTTCGCTCGAGGAAGCTATGAAAGGGCGCTCCCCCTGGAGGGAACTGCTTCCAGCTTTGACACGGATCAGATGGTCGAGGTGCTGCGCAAAGTGGTGGAGGATGTTGCTTCCCGCGGAAATTGCGTCATCGTAGGGCGCGGCGCGCCTTACATTTTACGAGACCATCCGGACGCCTTCCACGTCTTCGTCTACGCCTCGCGAGAGGAAAAAATACTCCGCATAAAATCGATCGGGAAAACCGAAAAGGAAGCCGCCCAACTGGTCTCCGAGATCGACGCGGAGCGTGCCTCCTTCATACGCCACTACTTCGGCTCCGAGTGGCCCTGCCGGGCGCTCTACAACGTAATGATTAACTCGAAATTTGGAGATGAGTACGTCGTCGGAATGATTCTTCAACACATCGCCGCGGTTGAGAGGCTGCACGTTCCTCAGAGCGCCAATGCATAGCCCTTCTTTCCGTTCTCGTTAGGACAATCTACCTCGCTTCGCCTGGCTTGAAGTTAGGGTTCTGAATGATGCCCAGAACATTGCCAAACGGATCCCGCACCGCGCCTATCAGAATTCCTCCGCCCACATCCTGGATCTCTTCAAGCGGCGACGCTCCCATATCCACTAGACGTTTGTAAGCAGCGGGAGCGTCTTCCACCCCTCAGTAGGCTACGCCCGCGCGAGAGCGCTTCGCAGCCGAATCCTTCTCTGGCAGAAGTCCCAGCTCATATCCGCCTACGTTGAAGCCAACGTAGAAAGGCTGATCGAAATAGGGCTGTTCGCCCAGCACTTTGCTGTACCAGGCTTTCGCTTTCGCAATATCCGGCGCGTCATATACAGCGGTTCGCAAACCTAAGAACATGGGCTGCTCCTTCGCATCGCCTCTTACAGACTTTGCCGCCGACACATCCACCCGGCCGGCCAAAAACGCGCATAAACATATCACGGAGACAAGCATCGTGAACGCGGACACGTGTTTCAGCTTCACGCCCCGCACATGTTTTGTCTCCGCAGGCAAATCAGCAACTTGCAGTTCCATCTGCCGCGCGATTCTCCCGCGGCGACCCGCCCGTTTCCTTGGTTTCGCTCGAGGCATTACGCTCCTCCTCCTTGCCAAACGAGTTGCATCTGCGGTGACTTCCAAGCCCGGGACTCGTCCGCGCGCGTCCGCAGACCAAGTTCATACTTGCGCCGCAGTTTCTCCACGCGAGCGCTAATCTCCTTGCGATACGCCTCGGGCATGGTCCCATACCGCCCGTACCACGCGCGATATTGTTGCGAGAGTTTCGGAAACTTCTTATCCAGAAATGGCATGAATTGCTTCAACGATGCCGGCATAAGGAAAAGTACTCTTCCCGCAAGCCATTGCGCCCCCGCATCTCGCGCACCACGCGCCAGCGTATCCAGATCCTCTTCACTGTCCGTTATCCCCGGCAGGATTGGCATCGCCAACACGCCCGCTGAGATTCCCGCCTCGCGCAACTTGCGAACCGCATCCAGCCGCAGATCCGGCCTCGGAGCACGAGGCTCAAGAAGCCGCGCCAGGCGCACACGCAATGTGGTAATGCTCAGATTCACCGTGATGGATGATCGTTCCGCGATGCGCCGCAGCAAATCGATGTCGCGAACCACTTGATCTGACTTAGTCGTGATCGAAAGCCTCAGCCCTTCGCGCAGCGCCATCTTTTCAAGAATCGCGCGCGTTGCTCCGAACTCCCGTTCGGCTGGCTGGTAAGGATCGGTCGCGGTTCCAATTGCAATATGTTCTCCCCAGATTTTCTCCGAGGAGAGATCGCGATCCACCAGCGCGCCGGCATCCTTTTTGACGTAAATTTTCGACTCGAATTCGCCGCCATCAATGTCCATGTATTCGTGCGTATAGCGCGCGTAGCAATACTTACAGCCGAATTCGCAGCCGCGATAGGGATTCACCGTCCACCGAAACGGCACTCTCTCCGAATCGCAGTAGTTTAGGATTGACCGTACAGGCAGGAGAAAATACTCGGTCCCGCGCTTGGCTTCAGCGCGGAGAGAGGAAGCGGCGAGGCGTGCAATGCCGACCAGTTCCGTAGCGGGCTTCGTTCGGAGCGGTGATCCCGACTCTGTCGGAACCGGCTCCGGGGGCGCGGAAGCGTCACTCGGTTGCTCACAGGTGCCGTGGCGAGCGGCTGTGGGGAAAAGGGTGAGACTGGTCTGCTCCGGGCCTTCCCGCCGACGCCGTAGCGTCGCTGGGGCTGTCCGGAGTATGGGAGAAGTGGCCATTGGAGCCTCGCCGTCACGTGTTGCATCTTATTCGCCTTTTGTTCGCTATGTCAAGAACTTTTCTTCGCTTTGTTTTCGCCTGTTCCCGGAGCCAAGGCCGCCTTGGAAACCCTGCACTTGACCGAAACTCCGCGCAAACTTCTCCCCGCTATACTGAAGTTGCATTCCTCTGGAGACCCAGTGCCCGAAGTCGGAATCCTGATCATAGACGACGATATCGGCAGCCAGCGCGCGCTTAAAAACGTCCTCGATTCCGAAGGCTGGCGTGTCCGGCTGGCCCCTCTCGCTTCGGAGGCAATGTCCGAGCTAGCCAGCGGTCAGTGGAACCTCGTAATCGTCAACATCGCGCTTACCGACGTTCGTGGCCAGCTTTTCTCTATACTCAAGGAACTCGCCCAGACGGAGTCTTATCCGGCGCCGCAAGTCGAAAATGAGGCTCCGCCGAAACGCATACGCGTGCTATTTCTCGTTCCCGTGCTCGCCGCGAAACACGCGCAGCCCATCCTTGAGCAGGAAGGCCTTCCTTACTCGCTCAAGCCGTATCATCTCCACGATTTTCTCGAGAAAGTAAGCGAACTTCTGGTCGAGTCCGGCGCCCTCGCAGAACCCATCCGCAGCATGGGAGATTTTTCCGCTCTCAAAAAGCGGCAGCGCAAGATCCTCAATTCGCGCGACAGCCGCCGGGGCACCATGTTCGCTTCGCGCGAGGATTATCAAATGTCAGAGGAAGAATTGCTCGAGTTCGAGAAACAGGAAGAA
This sequence comes from Candidatus Acidiferrales bacterium, assembly GCA_049517055.1. Classification (GTDB taxonomy): domain Bacteria; phylum Acidobacteriota; class Terriglobia; order Acidiferrales; family UBA7541; genus Palsa-295. The sequence continues at coordinate 20,005 of JBEKSN010000002.1, forward strand.
GAACAGCGCAAGAAGCGCGAGAAAGAATTGCACGACCGCCAGCACCTCGGATAGCTTTCGGCGCACCCACAGAATATTGTTACTCCGTCGATTTATTCTGAAATAGACGAACCTCGCTCCGGTCCGGTGTCTCCTCCAAAAGTTCCGCAATCGTCTTCTTAAAAACAGGATGCCGCGCGTTGGGAGCAATCTCGGCAAACGGTATCAGCACGAATCGCCTTTCCGCCATGCGCGCATGCGGAATCTCGAGTTGTCCTGAATTCACCACGCGATCCTCATAGAATAAAATATCCATGTCGATGAAGCGCGGCCCCCGCGGCACGCGCCTTCGCCGTCCCAGTTCACGCTCGATATCCAGCAATGTGTGCATCAATTGCTGTGGCAGAAGATTTGTTTGCGCTTCTATTACGCAATTTAAGAACCAGCTTTTCGAAGTTGTTTCCACCGGCTCGGTTTCGTACAGGGACGACTTCCGTGTGACGCTCACCCCGTGCGCACCGAGGGCCTCCATCGCCCGCGCAATATATTGCGAGCGGTCTCCCTTATTCGAACCCAGCGATAAATAGATTGTCGCCATAGGCGCAGGAAAATCATGATAACCGGGAACAGTCGTATCGCGGAATTAGTCGTTAGCTGAAAAGTCCGGGCTGGCGGCGGGGCTCATCCATGCCGAAGTGTTTGTAAGCCAGGGCGGTCGCCACGCGCCCTCGCTGCGTGCGATCGAGCAAGCCCAGTTGCATCAGGTAAGGCTCGTAAATTTCCTCGATGGCGTCTTCTTCTTCGCTCAGCGAAGCCGCGATAGTATTCAGGCCCACCGGCCCGCCAGAATATTTCTGAATGATCGTCAGCAACAAATTGCGATCTACTTCGTCCAGCCCGTGTTCGTCCACTCCCAGCATAGCGAGCGCGTCGCGAGCTACCGTGACATTGATTTGGCCCTTCGCCCGAACTTCCGCAAAATCGCGAACGCGCCGCAACAGCCGGTTTGCAACGCGCGGCGTCCCGCGGCTTCGCCGCGCGATCTCGGCGGCTCCTTGCTCATCCATAGTGATGCCTAGAATTTTTGCCGAGCGCTGGACGATCTGCAGGACATCTTCCGGAGAATAAAATTCCAATCGGTGCACGATCCCGAATCGCGACCGCAGCGGAGCCATAATCAGCCCCGCACGCGTAGTTGCTCCGATCAAAGTGAACTGATTCAGTTGATAGGGATGCACTCGCGCGCCGGGACCCTGTCCAATGATCAAGTCCACGCGAAAATCTTCCATCGCCGGATACAAAATCTCCTCCAGCGAGGGCTGTAGCCGGTGAATCTCGTCGAGAAAAAAGAAATCGCGCGGGTCCAACGACGTAAGCACCGCCGTAACATCCCCTTTTTTCTCCAGGAGCGGTCCTGAAGTTATCTTTATGGCTGAGCCCATCTCATTCGCAAGAATCTGCGCTAGTGTGGTTTTTCCCAGCCCCGGCGGCCCGTAGAGCAGGACATGATCCAGCGCTTCGCCGCGATTTCGCGCCGCGTCCACCGCAATCTTCAGGTTTTCCTTCACCCGCGACTGGCCGATAAAATCTTCCATGCGCTTCGGCCGCACGCTCGCGTCAATGCGCGCGTCTTCATCCAGGGCCTTCCCTGAAATAATCCGGCTCCGCCCGTCCGTGATCTTCTCTGCCAACTATCCCTCGTCTTTGCCGCTGATTCAGACTGCGCTCTTCCCAGAAAAAGTTAATTATTCATCGCGCCCGGCGCGAGCTGTTTTCTTCATAGACGCGCCGCCGAGAATTTGAAGCGCCGCGCGTAGCAGCTCCTCAAAATCCCCCGGTGCCTTCACGCCTGCCTTTTCTATCGCGCTGTCCACCGACCGCGTGTCGTAGCCGAGGTTCACCAGGGCAGAAGCAACATCCGATTCAAGTTGTGAACGCGTCGTGGGTTTCCCAGCTTGCGGCACATCCACAACTGCCAGTTTATCCCGTAGCTCCACCACCATTCGCTCGGCCGTTTTGCGCCCGACGCCCGGAATACGAACCAGTTGCGCCAGGTCTCCTTTACGAATCGCAGGAATCAGCTCTTCCAGGCTCATGCCCGAAAGAATTTTCAATGCGAGTGATGGTCCCACGCCCGAAGCGGAAATCAGCAGCTCGAAGCAATGTTTTTCCCGCGCGGTGAAAAAACCATATAGCGCGAGCTGATCCTCGCGCACGTGCGTGTAGATCAACAGTGTCGATTCGCTGTGCAGCGCCCCCAGGCTGGTAAACGTCGAAAGCGGAACCACCACCTGGTAGCCCACGCCGCCCACATCAATCAGTACCAGATTGGGCCGCTTCTCGATCAGCTTCCCGCGCAGTGATCCAATCATATTCAGCGATTATTGATTAGCGCCGCTGGAGTGTCAACGCAACCCGAAGGACTAGACGAGGAATTTCTTTAGCGGCTCTCCATAGTGATTGTTCCATCCCCATTCGAGGTGGTCGAACTCACCTTCCGGAAAACCGGTGTGATCCAGAACGAGCATGGTTTCGGGATCCCGCGGTTTCAGCTCGAACCTTACAATTGAGTACACTCCAGGATCCCAATGCGTGGGACGCCACGCCTGCACGATTCGCTGATTCGGAATCAGTTCGACGTTTCGTCCAACGATCATTCCGCCGAACATGGAAAAGACACCGCCCTCTTTAGGATCGATCTCAGCCGGCATGCCGGAGAAAGCAGCGAACTGCTTTGAATCCAGGAGCGCCTCATAGATGCGCTGAGGGCTCGCTTTATAGTTGAACTCCAAATGCAGCGAAGTTCGCTTCGCGTTTGCCGCAGTGCTGGGCGTTTCCTTCATCGCCTGCTGCTGGGTTTTTCCCCAAAGGTGGCCACCCACCAGACTGCCAAATGCAACGGCAACACCGGCGATCATCTGCCGTCGTGTCGTCGCGTGCGATAGCGTGCTCAGACTTGTTCTCTCGCTCATCATTCCCCTCCCGACTTTTATTCTCTACGCCGTGCATAACAACACGAACCTAAAATATGTTCAAGATCATATTTTCATGGAAAGTAAAATGCTCTTCGAGCCATACTGCGCCGAAGTTCGGAGGACTTATGCCCTACGCCGCTGGCCACCGTACCGAGATAAAAGGGAAAATCATTCAGAGCGCGCGCCGGCTCTTCAATCGCCACGGCTTTGATAATGTCTCCATCGCTCAGATCATGGCCGGGGCGGGCCTCACACACGGCGGCTTCTACAGCTATTTCAAGAGCAAGAGCGAGCTGTACACGGAGGTATTGGGGTGCTTCTTCACCGATCCTAATTGGAAGAGCTGCTGGGAAGGCGTCGAAGTGGATCTGGCATCCGCGGACGTGGGCCCGCAAATCGTTCGCGCCTATTTGTCGCGACAGCACTTCGAGGATGTGGAGAACTCATGTCCGATGGTCGCGTTGCCGACGGACGTCTCACGCAGTAGCGCACATGCAAAGCGCGCGTTCGAAACTGTGTTCGAGGCAATGGTCAGCGTCTTGGAACGTAGCTCGGTCGAGGACGGCCGGCCTCGCCGTGCCAGAGCCCAAGCAACTGCTGCTCTGTGCGTGGGAGGTATGGTCGTGGCCCGCGCCATACTGAACCGCGTTCACGCGGATGAACTTCGCCAGGCGTGTATGTCCGTCGCGCTCACGCTGGGAGGGTGGCACGACGACAGTAAGTTGAAAAGTGGCAAATCCAAGCGATCCCATCCGCTCCGCGCGGGAAAGGTCTAATTGCCGTAAACCTGGCCGTCACCCGCAACGCCTTGGTAGAAACCCGACTCGCAAGCCGCCTTTCCGGGAACAAAAAACTGCGACATTCCGTATCACACAAAGCAAGCGATCCTCCATATTCTCGCGCACCATCCAAAGCTCAACGGTTAGATTTGGTGAGCTGCGCATTTCTTCGTGTGGAACAACCCACACTCTTATCCTTATTGCTTGTTTCCCGCTCCGCTTGACACCCCGCGGGAAGCGCGCTCTCGTCTACTCCTTAATCTCAGTCTGAAACAGTTTTACATTACGAACTCGCACCAATATTCATACAGTCGCTTTCTCGCAACAATTAGTAACCGAGACTGTTCGCTTTAGGGAAATGCACTGTTCGTTTTCGATGCAGAAATATTCTGCATGCACGTGATGAAAATAATTTTCTGAATTTCTTGCTGTCCCTGCTTTCGACAGGATTACCGCCGCGTCTAAGTAGGTGCAAGGGGCGAGTGAGACTTTCAGTCAGATTTAAGGAGGAACTAAAAATGTCGCGTCGCAAAATGAATGGAGTGTTAACAATCCTTGCAGCATTGACTCTCGCGCTATCGATCGCAGCTCACGCGGCTCCGGCGAAGGACGCTAAATCAACCGTCACTCCGATTGTGAAGACGGAATTGAGGCTGCTAAGCCCGGCCACCTTGGGCGGCACGGACCTGAAAGCTGGAGAATACTCGGTGACTGCTGACGACACACATGCGAGGTTCTTAAAGGGTGGGAAAGTCATAGCCGAAGCATCCATCCAGTGGAAGGATGAAAGCGCCAAGCGGCAAGACACCGCTGTCGTCGTCGATTCCAATCAGATCAAGGAGATACACTTCGCCGGCAAGATGAAGTACGTCGAAATCACCCGGTAACGAATCCCAACTTGTGAAGCGGGCGGTGATCGCCACTCGATTGCTGCCCGCTTTTTTTGCTGATTGGAGTTTTCGGGGAAGACTGCATGTCCGGGGACCTTTGCGATCGCAACAACAGTCGCGGTATCACCGCCTCGAACGATCCTGCTTCACTGCTTCGTCCACCAGCGACTCCAGCTCCCGCCGCGTCAAATTGATGCGCTCGGTTTCGGCGGCTTCCGACGTCACCGGCGACACCGGGCCCAAATTCGAAGCAGTCTGTAGGCCGTAGCGCGCGCGCGCCGCGAACAATTTCTCAACGTCGCAATCTGAGAGCAGTACTTGCTTGCCCAACATTTGCGTCACCAGCGCCACACGGGCAAAATGCTCGGTCGTCTCCATTCGGAAAAAAGCTTTCAGGAGATCCTGTCCGTAGGTGACCACGCCGTGATTCGCCAACAGGATTGCGTCGTAACCTTCCACCAGCGGCTCGATAGCGTCCACCAACTCTGATGTGCCCGGCGTCCCATATCGCGCCACCGGCACGCATCCCAGCGAGAGCACCAATTCGCAGAGTAGCGCCTTGTTCAACGGTATTCCTGCGGCGGCATAGCCCGTTGCCACTGGCGGATGAGCGTGGCATACCGCATTTATCTCCGGACGTAGGCGGTAAATCAGAAGGTGCATTCCCAGCTCGGAGGAAGGATTCCGCCGCCCGCTCACTTTGTGGCCCTCAAGATCGGTGACTACTAGATCGTCCGCCGTCATCATGCCCTTGCAGATTCCCGTGGGCGAAGTGAGGATATGCTGAGGGTCCAGGCGCAGGGAGATATTCCCATCAGTGGAAGCAACGTAGCTGCGATCGTGAATCCACCGGCCCACAGCGCAAATATCCCGGCGGTGCTCGTCTTCCGTCTTTAATGCCCCGGGCGAAATCGAATCAGGATACATAGTTTCCTCCCTGGCAAATCGGCAACGAATCTAGGCGTAGATTCCGCGCAGCCTGAGCGCGCGAGCTACGCGATCGATCGCCACAATGTACGCAGCGATCCGATTGTTCACTCCGTGTGTCTCCGCGTAGCGAATCACTTGCTCGAAGCTGAGGTCCATGACGTCTTGCAAACGTTCATTCACCTCGCTTTCGCGCCAGAAAAAGCCCTGGCGGTCTTGCACCCATTCGAAATAGCTGACGGTCACGCCGCCCGCATTTCCAAGAATGTCCGGAACGATAAAAATCCCTTTATTCTCGATAATGGAATCCGCGTGCGAAGTGGTGGGTCCGTTCGCGCCCTCGCAGAGAATTTTGCAATCCACGCGGCCGGCGTTTGCACTGGTGATCTGGTTTTCAGTGGCGGCCGGCACCAGAATATCGCACGGGTGAAAGAGCACTTCCTGGGCGGTCATCTTGGCTCCGCCGCCGGGGAATTCCGGCAGAGGTTTGCGCTGGCCGTACACCCAGTCCACCACTTTGGGAACATCGAAACCTTTTTCGTTGTAGAGCCCTCCGTGAATATCCGCTATACCGATGATTTTGTAGCCTGCTTCGTGCATCAGTATCGCGGCTTGCGAACCGACGTTGCCGAAGCCCTGAATGATCACGCGGCAGCCCTCGCGCTTCATCTTGAGTTTCGTCAGCGCATTATTGCAGCAGATCATCAGGCCACGCCCGGTGGCTTCTTTGCGCCCTTGCGAGCCGCCCAGCTCGAGCGGTTTGCCGGTGACTACCGCCGTGGTCGCCTGCCGCACGTGCATGGCGTAAGTGTCCATCACCCATGCCATGGTCTGTTCATTGGTGCCGATGTCCGGCGCCGGAACGTCGCGCTCGGGGCCAAACCATTCGCTCAATTCTGCCGTGTAACGCCGCGTGATACGCTCAAGTTCGGTTTTCGAAAGCTTGCTGGGGTCGCAAATGACTCCGCCCTTTGCGCCGCCGAACGGAATATTCACCACCGCGCATTTCCACGTCATCCATGCCGCCAGCGCGCGCACTTCATCAATCGAAACGTCCGGCGCGAAACGGATGCCGCCCTTCCCCGGGCCACGAATCGTCGAGTGCAGGACACGATAGCCGATGAAGACTTCGAGCCGCCCGGTGTCCAGCGGCACCGGGATATACACTGTGATTTCTTTGCTGGGATGCTTCAGGTAACGGTAAAGGCCATCTTCCAAGCCTAATTTCTTCGCGGCGATTTCAAAGCGCGCTTCGGCCGATTTATAAACGTTCAGTTCATCCTGCGTAACCGCAGCCATCACAACCTCCAAAATTGCTCAAAGTCTATGAAGTCTTATTAAAGCCCTCGGCTAGCCCTAGCAACAGGCCGCTCTACACCACTAGGCCTTCGGTACAGCGGCGGTCAGTATACGAACACCGGCAAACCGGCGCAAGAAAAGCATTTTAAATTCGGGTTCCGCGCCCGATAGTGAGCCGCTCAACGGGCCGGGCGGCGTTTTACGAACTCGTCCAACAGAAGCCGGGTCAGCCGCTTCTGGTCGTGGCGAACAACTCCGCGATGATGTAAGAGGTCCCCTGTAACGTAGCTCAGTCTCATGCGGTCTAGTTCATCAAACGATGGATTCACCGGCTCGGCGTCCTGGGCCCGATAGCGACGCAGCACACGCGCAGGAACGCGCGAGCGGTTGATCACCACAAAATCGAAAAGATCCTTATGCGTATGGCCGTAGATCGCGCGGATGTGATCGGCCACCGAGTAATGCTGCGTTTCGCCCGGCTGGGTCATCAGGTTGGCGATGTATACGCACGTCGCGCGCGAGCGTTTGATCGCTTGCACCACTTTCTCGATCAAAAGATTCGGAATAATGCTGGTGTAGAGCGAGCCCGGTCCCACTAGAATCAAATCGGCAGAGTGGATTGCTTCCAGAACTTCCGGAAGGGCGCGCACACGGCGCGGCACCAACCGGATCTTGCGAATCGGTTTTCGCGAGCGCGAAATATTTGTCTCTCCGTGCACCACGGTTCCATCCACCAGCTCCGCTTCGAGCGTCACGTTCTGCGCCGTAGAGGGAAAAATCCGCCCCCGAATAGCGAGTACTTGCGACGACACGCGCACCGCTTCCGGAAAATCTCCTGTAACATTCGTCAGCGCGGTGAGAAAAAGATTTCCGAAGCTATGGCCGCCAAGACCGCGCCCCGCGGGAAAGCGGTACTGAAAAAGCTTTCCAAGCAGGTGCTCGTCTGTCGACAGGGCTACCATGCAGTTGCGGATATCGCCCGGAGGCAGGACGCGGTACTCGCGGCGCAACCGTCCGGAGCTGCCGCCGTCGTCGGTGACGGTGACTACCGCCGCGAGATCCGCGATGGGCTGGCGTTCTTTTTCTTTTTTTGACGAGGCGACATATTCTTTCAGTCCGCGGAGAACGGTCGAGAGGCCCGTGCCGCCGCCGAGAGCGACAACGCGAACGGGCCGGGAACGCTGCTGCGAAGAATTTTTCACGAGAATCGCGGAGAGTTAGTTTGCCGAGCCGTCTCGCTCCGGATAGAGCAACTCGGTGAAGCGCGGGTCTTCCTGCAGAAAAGAAAAATCCTCGTCGTTGCGTGCATGGTAACGATTCTCGGGGCGCAATTGAATTGCGACTTTCAAATTTTGCATGGCGGATTCTGCTTCGCCGGTCAGGCAATCGAGCGCGGCCATGGCGTATACGATGTGGTCAGCTTTCGGAGCGGCTTTGCGCGCGCGGTCGAGATGCTCGCGAGCTTCGTCCCAGCGGCCAAGATTCATCAGCGCGATGCCTTGCGTGTAATGCTCTTCCGCGGATTTCACCGCCGGAACCGGAGGTCGCGTGATGCGCTGTTCGCAAATGCGCAGATGAACATGCGCCCGGTCACCGAGCTCTTTGCTGGGACCTTCCAGAACGCGTTCGAGCGACTGTTTGGCGCGGAGAAACTTTTGCTGCTGAAAAAACTTGAGAGCCTCCTCGTAAAACTTCATTTGCGCTTGCTTGGCGGGCGCGTCGGGGTCAGGAGGCAGAACATTCTTCTTTGAGGAGGCTCTTAACGTCTTCTTTTTCAATAGCTTGTGGCTATTCCGTGCCGCTGCTGAGGTGCGGATCGTGCGACGCTTCACTGGCAGCCTCCAAAAAACTTCATGCGCGAACATAGCAAAGTCGCAGAGGCGCGTCAATGTGTTGAAATTGTTCCGGCTTAGAGCGGGCGCTGGCCCGGATTGCGTCAACGTCGGAGCGACAGAGGTGCGATGTAGGATAGCTGAGATGCAATTCTGGCTCAGATAGAAATATTCCTGCCGTTTGTTTTGAGTAAGTTACAGCCATTCTTGAATAAACGGCAAACCAGTTCGAAACGCCGGATCGACGCTACCGGTCCTTGCTGGTAGTGATGCCAGACCCCAGCAATTCATGCATGGCCAGCATTTCTCCCTCTTGGTAGGGGCGGCGGGGCCAGAAGAAGCCGCGAAGGCCGTCGCTGCGCTTGCGGGGGACGATGTGGACGTGAAGATGCGGGACGCTTTGGCTGACAACGTTGTTCATGGCGACGAAGGTGCCTTCCGCTTTCATTACCTGCTGCACTTTGCGGGCAAGCATTTGAGCGTTGGAGAAAAACGGGCCGATCAGTTCGGCGGGGAGATCCGTCAAGGTGGGGTAATGCGCTTTCGGGATCAGCAAGATGTGGCCGGGGAAAAGTGGGCGAACGTCGAGGAAGGCCATGGAGATTTCGTCTTCGAAAATAATTTTGGCTTCGAGTTCGCGCGAAACGATTTTGCAGAAGAGGCAGGGTTCGTCTTTAGCTGCGTCCAGCTTGGCTGTATCTGGTTTGGCTGATTCTTTGCGGGGGCGCGATTTTTTCATCCTGTAAGATTAATACTTGGCGGGCTCCCGCGCTGAGAACTTTGTATGCGGCCCAGCGCTCACTTATTGCGTTGCTTCACGGCCGCGTTCGGAACAAGAGCGAAGGTAATTGAATGGAACTAGGAGCGGGCCGGCTGCTGTTGCGTTAGGCAGTGGATGGTGCCGAATCCCCAGACTAAATCGACGGAATGGATTCCGACTACGGAGCGCGTAGGGAATAAATCGCTGAGGATGCCGAGAGCTACGCGGTCGTTGGGATCGTTAAATGTGGGCACTAACACCGCGGAATTCGAGATGTAGAAATTTGCGTAACTGGCGGGGAGGCGCACGCCATCGAAAAAGAGAGGAGACGGCATCGGAAGCGCGATGGCGTGTATTTTGCTTCCGTCTTCCAGCTTTGCGCCGCGCAGGCGTTCCCAATTTTCTTCGAGCGCCCGGTAATTCTTCTCGCGCGAATTCTTTTCACGGCAAAGCACGACGGTGCGTCGATTCACGAAGCGGCATAAATCATCGACGTGGCCGTGCGTGTCGTCGCCGGCGATTCCCTTTCCGAGCCATATAATATTTTTTGCGCCGAGCGATGCTCGCAGAACGGATTCGATCTGGCTACGAGTAAACCCGGGATTGCGGACCTGGCGCTTTTGATCGAGAAGACACTCTTCGGTGGTGAGCAGCGTGCCGGAACCGTTCACGTCGATGCTTCCGCCTTCGAGAACTACGTCGCGCCCGTCTAGCTGGACCGGAAAGATTTTCATTTTCAACCGGCGCGCCGCTTGTGCTGGAATTGCATCGTCTTTTTTCCAGTCCGGGTAGTGCGCCCAGGCGTTGAAGCGGAACCGGGCGATGGCAACCTCCGGGCGGGGCTTGGCGCGTTTGACAAAGATGGGGCCGAAGTCGCGCGTCCATCCTCTATTCGTGGGGAAGCGCAGAAACTGTACTCTGCTCAAGCTGACGCCTGCGCTTTTCAAAACTCTGCGCGCTTGCGCTTCATGCGCTGCTGAATTCACCAGGATGCGAACGAGTTCGCCGGGAACAATTTTGCGGACGATCTCGCCGTAAACCCAGTGGATCGGAGCGATCTTTCCGGGCCAATCAGTTTCATTGTGAGGCCAGCCGATCCAGGTGGCTTCGTGAGGCGCCCATTCGGCGGGCATCCGAAAGCCGAGAGACGCCGGGGTGTTTTCTTCGGCGGAGCGGACGATGCGGCGGGGAGGCTTCAAGGTTTTTCGTCGAGGAAACGCTGTTCGAGGCCAGCGTAGGCATCGATTCGGCGGTCGCGCAAGAAGGGCCAATTGCGGCGAACATCTTCCAGATGGGCGAGATCTACTTCGCCATATAGGATTTCTTCGCGGTCGATGGAAGCTTCGGCGATGACGACTCCCTGAGGATCGCAAAGGAACGAGCTGCCCCAGAATTCGAGGCCGGCTCCGCCTTCGGCGGGAGTTTCGTGTCCGACGCGGTTGACGGCCGCGACGTAGAGGCCGTTGGCGATGGCGTGGCTACGCTGGATCGTGCGCCACGAATCGCGCTGCGCTTCGCCGTTGGATGCTTTTTCGCTGGGATGCCAACCGATCGCGGTGGGATAGAAAAGGACGCATGCGCCGTTGAGCGCGGCGAGGCGCGCGCCTTCCGGGTACCACTGATCCCAGCAAATTAACGTGGCGATCTTGCCTGCGCTGGTGGAAAAGGCGCGAAAGCCCAAATCTCCCGGCGTGAAATAAAATTTCTCGTAATAAGCGGGGTCGTCGGGAATGTGCATTTTGCGGTAGACGCCGGCGATGCGGCCGTCGGAGTCAATGATCGCGGCACTGTTGTGATAAATTCCCGGCGCCCGGCGTTCGAAGAGCGGTGCAACGATAACGGTCTTAGTTTTTTGTGCCACGCGACCCAATTCTTCCGTGGTGGGTCCTGGCACGGACTCCGCCAATTCGAAATTCGCGGTGTCTTCGCGCTGGCAGAAATATTGCGAGCGAAAAAGTTCCGGCAAGCAGACCACCTGGGCGCCCGAGCGGGCGGCCTCTTCAATGCGAGAGGTCGCGTGCGCGAGGTTTTCGGCAGATTTGGCGCTGACGGCCATCTGCACCAGAGCAACGTTGAATTTGAGCGGCGTCGGCACGATACGAAAATCTACACGAAAAGCCGGTGCAAGACCAGACGCTGCGAGCCCGTCTTATTTTTCATCGCGCGAAAAAAGTGAAAAAAGCAAACCGCAGTTAAACGCGAAGGGTCAAGGTTTTTCCTTCTTCAATTTCAGTGCTTTCTGGTCCTGATATTCTTTCCACGTGAGGAATATCAGCAAGCCGTCAAAAAGAGTGAGGATAATAAGCGCCCACGAATGCGTATGTGTGAATCTGTAAAGTTGGTAGACCATAAAGGCGCCGAATACCGCAATCGTCAGCGGGTAAGCCCAAAGCCTATTGGCCCAGAGGCAGACTACCAGCACAACCTTAACGAGGCCATGCGAGAGGAGATAGAGCGAGGCGAACAGGGGGCTTCCGCTGGCCAATTTCTGTGAAGCAGCGCTTATGTGGCGGAAAATAATATCGTGCTTATCGCGGGCGAGCTCATGCTGGCACAGCGCTTGCAACCAAGCGTTCAGCGAGTTGACTTTAAACCACAGCAACGCGCCGCCGACCGCTTCTAATAGTCCGTCAACGCCCTTGATGGTGATGCCTACACGAAACGAATCGTGAAGCAGGATGTGAGAAAGCTTTTTTTTCAACATTTGCTTCGGGTCCCTGATCTGCGTCTGCGGGATACGCTAGTGCCATCATCGCATTGCCGAGCGGCATTCACAATTGTGCCGAGCAGAGAGAAGGTTTGTTCTAGAATCGCGTGGCAGCGGCTAGGGGGTTCCGATGAGGTTGCGAGCGCTTGTCATCTTCTGCGGCATTTTGGTTTGCCTGTCGATCGCGCAAGCGCAGGATAAGGCACCGAACGTTGTGAAATATCACGCGACACTGGAGACGGTGAAATATGTTTACGGCGTAGCGCCACCTGTAGCACGACTAGCGCCGGGAGATGTTCTCGAGACGAATACGCTTGACGCATTCGGGGACGCCATTCAAAAGCCCGGCGATACGCTCGTGCTGGTGAAAGGCGACAACCCGCTCACCGGTCCTTTCCATATCGAGGGTGCTGAACCGGGTGACACGATCGCCATCGACTTCATGACGTTGGAAGTGAACGGGGCGCAAGGAGTGGGCGCGTTTGCGCCGGGCTTTGGCGCGCTTAACTCCACAAACTACACGCCGATGATTCAGGCTCCCCTTCCCGAGCGCATATGGCTCTATCCGATTCATCCTGATGACAACACTGCGACTTTTCAGGCGCATGATTCGAATTTCTCGGTGAAGATCCCGCTGCATCCTTTTCTGGGATGCATTGGTGTGGCGCCCTCCGACGGCGAAGCTCGCAGCTCCGTGGTTCCCGCTGAATTCGGAGGCAACATGGACTCTTCTGAGGCGAGTGTGGGTAACACTCTTTATTTACCCGTGAATGTCCCGGGCGCGCTGCTCTACATGGGCGACGGGCACGCGGCCATGGGCGATGGTGAAATTGCCGGCACGGCGATTGAGGTACCGTTGCGCGTTCGGCTGCGCGTGCGCGTAATCAAGGGACAAAAAATTGATTGGCCGCGTTTCGAAAATAAAGATGAAATCATGGCCGTCGGCATCTACCGTCCGCTTGACGATTCATTACGAATCGCGTTTACCCAGCTTGTCGGCTGGATTCATCGGGATTACGGGTTGTCCGAGCTGGACGCGTACGAATTACTCTCGAAAGTCGCCACGATTCACCTTGCTGAAATGGTCGATCCGAATTACGTTGTGATCGCGAAAATTGACAAGAAGTACCTGCCCCCGCGCAAAACTTCGCACTAAGTAATGGGGAGAAACGACGCCTTTCCTCCCGTGGATCCGGGTTTATCCGCGCAGTATCGTTGACAGTGAGGCGCTTGGCACCTAGAATCGGCCCCACGCGCGGGATGCCTTTTGACATGGTTGGTTTGTGTTAGTCCCCGCCGGAGACCGCCATCACACCCGCTGCGACTAAACCCAAAGTTGCGATTGTTGACGATGACCATAGCCTTCGCTCAAAGATTGCGTCCGCTCTGCGATCGGAGTTCGAAGTCTTCGAAGGCGAGGATATGGCAGCGGCCTACAGCCTCCTCCAAGGGTCCGCACTTGACGTTTTGCTCCTGGGCCTCCCGCTCGGTGACGCGGGGGTTCGCGAATGCACCGAGCTGCTTGCCCGGCTGGTCGGAAGCGAAATTGACACCCTCGTAATCGTGCTCAGTTCTGACAAAACAAAAGCCACCGCTTTGAAAGTGATCGACGCAGGCTCTTACGACTACTTCATCAAGCCCATTGACACGGACGTTCTTCGGCATCTACTCGAGCGAGCCGTTGAAAAATTACACATTCAGCGCGAAAACCGAATTCTCCGTCAGGAGATAAGCCGCAAGAGCACTCATGGCGATTTAATCGGATCGACCGACGCCATGAGCCATGTTTTCGATTTCATAAAGCGAATGGCCCGGACGACCACCAATGTCATCATCCGCGGAGAGAGCGGGGTGGGTAAAGAACTTGTCGCAAGGGCCCTTCACGAACAGAGTCCGCGACGAAACCGTGCATTCGTTAGCGTGAATTGCGCCGCGCTTCCCGAAGGCTTAATGGAAGCTGAGCTATTTGGCTATGAGAAGGGAGCCTTCACCGGCGCAACGGCCATGAAGGAAGGGCGCGTGGAAATGGCCCACCAAGGAACGCTGTTTCTTGATGAAATTGCGACACTTACGCCCGCTCTCCAGAGCAAACTCTTGCGTGTGTTGGAGGATCGCTCGTTCACTCGACTAGGCGGCAAAAAGCCCATCCGCGTGGATTTCCGCCTAATTAGTGCGACAAACGAAGATCTGGAGGAGATGGTTCGCGAGGAACGGTTTCGCGAAGATCTCTATTACCGAATTCACGTGGTGCCCATTTTCGTGCCCTCTCTACGCGAGAGAATGGAAGACATACCGGTGCTTACGGATTACTTCGTCAGCGTTTATTGTGCTGCCAATAGTCTCCCCCCAAAGCGCATTGCGGACGACGCGATGCTGGCCCTGAAGCGCTACCCGTGGCCTGGGAACGTCCGCGAGCTCCAGAATGCAATTCAAAGGCTGGTTATAATGACGGACGGGGAGGTGATCTCGTTAAAGGACCTCCCCGGTGAGATTGTGCAAGCTGCCGGCCGGGATTCGCGCAACCGTTTCCGTCTCCCCTCAGGTGGAATAAATCTGGCTAAGGAAATGGAGACTTTCGAGCGTCGCTGGCTTCAGGAAGCTTTAGAGCAGGCTAAAGACGGGAAAGCCGATGCGGCGCGACTGCTGGGAGTGGACCGGAATCGGTTGAACTACCTATGTCGTAAGTACAATCTATAAGCTTTTGGATGACTTTTTAATCGTCGCGGTGAGAATTTCAACAGAATTTTGCGGTACTTTTGACCCGGAAAGGGCTCGAATACTCTAACCTCCTCTCTTTCAGTCCTTTAACTTCCCTGCGTTTCCCTCCGACATTGGAACCAGTTTTGCACAGAAGAAGGTGTGACCCAAGCTGTACCTCAACGCGGAGGAAGTATCATGGCAAAGAAAATCTTGAAGAAGGCAAAAAAGTTGGAAGAAACGAAGCCCCTCACAAGAGTCGGCTGGGCGAGTAAGACCTAAGCGTTTTCGCATTACAGGTGCAGCGGCTCGGCTGCGCACCAAGAGATAGCCAATACGGAACTAGCGGGCTGCCACCGAAAGGCTGGCAGCTC
Organism: Candidatus Acidiferrales bacterium; assembly: GCA_049517055.1. Lineage (GTDB taxonomy): Bacteria > Acidobacteriota > Terriglobia > Acidiferrales > UBA7541 > Palsa-295. Next base: position 35,224 of record JBEKSN010000002.1, read on the forward strand.
TTTCTTTTTACCAGAAGTAACCTCGCCCGGGATTCGCCCCAGCAGTTCATACCCACGTCTTATTCCGACACTTCTCTTCCAAGGCTCTGCGATGGGGATGAGTACCTAAGGCATCGCCTGCATATTGAATTATTCAACTCAAACTCAAAAATTAAACACATTTGCTATCGCAGGCCGTTTGCGCGCTGCTCCTTGCCGTCGATAAGTGCTTTCAAATCAAGTACAGCTCCTCAAGTGGCCCGGTTCACAGTTTGGCGCGCGGATTGCACTAGCAGCAGTGTAGGCAGCAGGAAAACAAAAAATTCTAAGGAGACTCAAGACCATGGCGAAAAAGACAGTGAAAAAGGGAAAGAAGCTCGGATCAGTGAAGCCTCTCAGCTATCACGGGCCAGTTCGCACTAAGTAACTTGGACCTGAAGCAAGCGGGCTTCGTGCCTGCCAAAGTTAGCAGTTGCACTACCAAGGGCTGCCGTCCCAGGAACGGCAGCCCTTTTTTATTTGATGACTGAGGCTTCTGGCAGCCAGACGGGCCGGGTCTCTCACCAAAACTGCGAACGCACCCAGCGCCATGTCGCCAGCCCGCTCTGCCAGGCCAAAGAATGTCTGGGCCCGGAAATTTTCGCTTTTCCGGTCATGCCTTCCCGCAGGGACCCATCGGGGTTTGGAATTTCCATCTCAACTGCAACGAAGTTTGCCAACTCTTGCCCTAATCGCGTGAGCTTCTCTGTCTGCGCGACCGGATGATCCAGCGCCGCGGCCGGAAGTATTTTGTCGATGTGGCCCGTGTAAGTTCTGTACGGAAACGGGAGCACCTTCACCTTTGCAGAGGCGCCGGGTTGAACGTCCGGAAGTTCCCGGTCCTGTACAAGGATACGCGCCTTCATGGTGCTTCGATTCACCAGCCGCGCAAACTCGTCCCCCGCCGAAAGGTATTCGCCAGCCTTCTGTTCCACATTTGAAGTAGTGACGACCCCGTCCATGGGAGCTCGAATTTCGAGGTTCTGCAGTCTTTTCTGCGCTACGGAAAGCTCTTGCTCAAGCCGGCCGCGATTGCGAACCACTTGCGCCGCTTGACTGAAGTCTGAGCGATCCTGATTATTGCGGAGGTTGCTGCTGGCGAGCCCTAATTGTTGGGTAAGCGATTGCGCGTCGGCACTTATTTCGGGATTCTCCAAAATGGCCAATATTTGCCCCGCTTTTACTACATCGCTCTCGCGGACAAACACTCTTTGAATTCTGCCGTCAACGGCAGCCCGAACGCGCACATCCTTTCCGGGCTCGAGCACCAAATCGGTAGAGACCTTCGAAGAAAACGGGGGCAACAGAAATAGCAGAACCAGTCCAAGAGCGCCAACTTGCTGCGCCCGGGTCATTTTCCAGGCCATATATTTCTCCTTCTTGTCCCGCATCCAAGCCCGTACGACGGGCAAAGCTTTTCGCAAACCCTTTCTTGCAAAGAAATAGATGACGCCCAGGGTTGCCAGATAGCCCCATTCGTCCCCCAGTTGGCTCACGAGCACATTCTTAGCAAACACAAGCATGAGAATCAGGAGCGACGAGCTGTAAATCACAGCTGAAATTCCGAACAGGAAGAAAACACGGCGCTGGCGCTTGCTGGACGGCGGCAAGTCTATGTCATGCCGAAAAATGTACTTCTGCACCCAGGCTCGCAAGTAGCCGAAAGACTCTTCACGCAGGTTATCAATTTTGAGGAATTGCGAGAGCGCATAGTAGCCGTCGGCTTTGATTAGCGGGTTCAAGTTCACGAGCGCGCCCTGAATGCCGCTCAGCAGCATCATTTTGTAGAAGAAGTCATTCGTCAGCGAGCCCGGTGCCGTGAAATGCCAGACCAATGCAGCCACTCCGCAGATCACCAGTTCAATCCAAATGCCCGCGAAGATGACCCACTGACGCGGAGTCCCTGTCTTGAACAGAAGAATGTCCGTGGTGTCAGTAAAAAATGCGGGAGTGAAATAGATGAGCAAAAAACCCATCTGATGAACCTCGCCGCCAAAATGTTTACAAGTAAGCCCGTGACCGAATTCGTGTATGGCACCCAGACCCAAGAGGAGGAACCAAAAGACCCAGATGTCGTAGGCGCTTTTACCTGCAAAACTATATAAGGCCTCCGTGTCCTGCTGCACGCGGGTCCAATCGCCGGCGAGCAGATAAACCGCCACAATAAATAGGAACAAAGAAAAGATGACAAAGCCCTTGGTAAACATCCATCCGAGATAGCGATCCAACTTAGCGAGCGTCTTGTCCGGATCCCAAGCTTTAAAGCTGATGTAGAGGACACTCGATTGCTCGACCCGACCTTTGCGCTCGTCGCGAATGCGCTCAAGTACAGCCAGGTTTTTTTCCCCGACCGAGCGTTCCCACATAGTGGCTTCCACCGAGTCGAGGAAGTCGAGCACGTCGGCCTCGCTGGTGGTCAAATCGGGATCCTTTTCAGACATGGCCTGTGCGATCTCGGCAGCCGTACGAGTTCCGTCGCAAAGTGACAGCAGTTGATATTCCGTGGCCCCGTATCGGTTGTAGGAGTTCGTCTCGCGGTTTTTGACCACGTAACTGATTTCGCCCGCTACCGTTTGTTCGCTGATGCGCAGATCGGTACGGAGTTTGGGTCGTTTAAGACCTTTCGCCAGGACGCTGGAAACTTGAAGGCTGGTAGGACCGAAACGCATGGTCGGGTTCCTCTACGGCTTTGATGGCGAGGTTCCAGGCCATCCGACGCGTACCGCCATTCCGGGACGCAGATCGGAAATTCCCGAACCAGTGAGCTGCGCCACCACATTGTAACTATCGCTGGACGGATCCACGGTAGGACTTACTTTCACCACCTTCGCGCTGACCTGGCGATCGGCACCTCCCACGAGCGTAAGGCTAACCGGCGCGCCGAGTGCGGGGCGCGGGCTGGCCAATTCGGAAATTTGAAACTGGACCTGCAGAGGATAGAGTTGACTCACTCGAAAACACTTGTCACCCTTGACGATGGCTTGTCCTTCTCGAACGTAGCGGCGCGCCACGACGCCCGAGAACGGAGCGCGCAAAACGGTCTGGTCGATTTCAATTTCGAGACGGTGGATCTCGGCTTGGCCGCTTTCGACCAAGGCCTCATATCCGTGCATGTCGTACTCAGCGCCTTTTGCTTCGAATTCCGCGGCTTCGAGATCAGCCTGACTTGACAGTCCCGCTTCCCGCAACTGCTGCTGACGCCGGTAGGCTGCGCCCTTAGCCTTCAGTTCCGCTGCTTTGTATTGCAGGTTGTTCTGAGTCACCTTCAGATCGTCGCGCGCCTTGATGAGCTCCTGTTGCAGGCTTCGGTCGTCAAGGTGGCCAAGAATTTCGCCTGCCTTGACTACGCTGCCTTCGTCTTTGACGACGGACGTCACCGTGCCATCGCGTTGCGAGGAGAGATCTACCTGATGTTCCACTGTGAGCACGCTTAGAATATCGGGGGTCTCGGTCCCTTTTGCGGAAACTGCGCTTGGCGCGGGAGTCTGAGACGAAGCTGCGTTGGATGGCGGCGCATTCTTGGGGCTGGAAGCAACCGACGAATTGTCGCAACCATTTCCGACAATTGCCATTGTAGCGACTAAGATCAACGCGGCGCGTTTCATATTGAAGGTTCCTCGTTTTTCACGGCAGCCAGGGCCATATCTTTTGCCAGATCCATCTGAACGGCGAACGCAGAATCACGTACCCAACCGGGTACCATCCACTGTCAAACCACCCGCCCCACGACCGAATTCTCACTCGCCCAACCATTCCATCGCGGGCCTTTCCTCCGGCGTTCTCGAATATCGCGCGCACCAGGAAGTACTGGTCTCCCGAGTCAGTCCGAGTCTGTGCCCCGATGCGATCTACAGTGCCCTCGAACGTAGTTGTCGGGAACGCATTTAACTTCAGTGACACATTTTCCCCTGGCCGTACGAGCGAAAGATCGGTTTCAGGGACGCTCATTTCCGCAGCCATGCGGTCCTGAGATACTACTTCGCAGAAACTATCTCCGGATTTGATCATGGACCCGGATTTTTCTTCCACCTTCGGAGTGGTCACGATGCCGGCGATGGGTGAGGTCAAGCGCGCGTCATTTATTCGTTGCTGCTCAAGTGCCACTTCAGCGGAATATAGCTGCGAGCGTATCTGAGCCTGTCCTGCCGCTGCGGGGTCATTCCGGAATTCGGCTTCGGCTAATTCACGCCGCACCTGAGACAACGCGGTGTCGGCTTCTATTAGCTTTATGCGATCCTCGCTGTCGTCGAGTTGCGCAAGCAGCTGGCCTGGCTTCACCAAATCGCCTTCGCGCACGAAGACTTGTTTTACGACTCCGCCCTCAATTGCGCTCACCATGCGGCGCTCGGATGGGACCACCGTGGCGTCGGTGCCAACGCGCATGGGCCATGGGATTATCGTCAGAAAAAGGGCCACGATGCCGGCGCGTTGCGCGTATTCCATCATGCGGCTCTGCGGCATAGCCGCCAGGAACTTTTTCTTTCTCTGCGCAAACGGCTGGAAAATATTCGCCAGCGGAACTTGCTGGTAAAGCTGGGCGTTGCGGATAGCAACCGTAGTCTGGCTGGCAAGGATGGCCAGGGTTTCCAAATGGCTTTCTGAGAGAAAATCGGCTTCCTTGCTCAGAAGAATCATTGCGCCGAGCGTCCCTTGATCGTCGCGCAGTGGCAAGCCGTAAAAGCCTTGGTGTTCATGGGCTTCTAGGAACGAGACAATTTGGGCGTGGGCCTCTGCAGGCTCCACTTGCCAGCCATCCTCATGAAAATTCGCCGAAACGTGACTATCCTGTTCCGCCACCCACTCCATGCGTTCGCGCAGCTCGCTCATTTCCCGCGTCTTCGGAACTTCCGTTTCTCCGGAGACGGCCCCCAGGACGAAGCGCCCACGGTCGTAAAATCCAATAACGCAACTCTCAAACGGCACGACAGATGCCGACTGCGCCACTACCGTGGTCAAAACGTGATCGAGATCCAGAGTGGAAGTAATTTCCTGCGAAATTTTCAACAGGGCATCGAGGGCGTGAACCTTTCGCTCGGACTCCAGCAGGTTTGCATTGTGCAGTGCCACCGCGGCCTGTTCGCTGATACTCGAGAGGAAAAATAGGTCGTCTTCATTGAACAGCGTACCGTCCGCCTTATTAATGATCTCGACGACACCGAGAACCTCGTCGTCTTTTCGCAGGGGCGCCGCCATCCAAGACTGAAGCTCGAAATCTCCGCCAGCTTCAATGCGTTCGGCTAGCCCGGCTTCCCCGCTCGGGTCTTCGACTAACTTCGGGTTTGCTTGCTGCGCAACTTCAGCCAGCAAACCTTCACTTAATGACGCGGTGGCGTCCTCTTCAACCGTAGGGTCATCGCCGATTTGCCTCGCAAGACTGAGTTCCTGTCCGCCAGGCGAAGCGAGCCAGAGATTGCAGGCTCCGGCCCCCAAAATGTCGCGGATTTTACCCGCTACGATGGGGAGAAGCTCTTCCAGTTCCAGAGTTGACGTAAATGTCTGGCCCAGGTCGTATAGCGCGGTCAGGCGTTCGAGAGTGGCGAGTTGGCTCTGACGTTCCTGCTCAATCGCGCCCAGATTGGTCAGTGCGCGGCCTGCCAGCTGGCATGCTTCTTCCAGGAAGTGCGCGTCTTCGGCGGTGAAGTCCCCGGCGCGCTTATTGAGAACCTCGACTACGCCTTCCGGCCTTTGCGCTCCCGGCAGGGATGAATACAAAGCGGATTTCACGCGCGTACGGCTGAACTCATCAAGATGCTCAAGATCTTCTGGTGCGATTTCGCGTGCGGGCAAACGCCTGGTGGCGGCTGATTGGTACAATATTGCGAGCGTTCCCCCGTTGACAGGCAATTCGGTGGGATGCAAGCGTTCGCCCGGCTCAGTCCAGCGCATGCGGCAAAGGAGTTCCTCTGCTGTTCCGTTCGTCGTCCATACGAGCACGGCGCGCGCTCCGAGCGTAGTGCCCACTCGGGCGGCGAAGGTCTTCAGCAGGGTGTCTTGATCGCGGCACGCTAAAGATATGCTCGCGAGCTCAAAAAGCGCGGAAGATGTTTCCATTACTCTCCCAGCGGCAGGGGATACTCTTAGTCGCGGGTAAAAACCGCGCGCGAATGAAGAGATAGTGAGGCAGCCTAGCAAATGCCATGTATAGCGTCAAGGAAGACCGCTGTCGCCATCTGCCGTATTTCTTAGAAGTTTTTTGCAGGGACTTGATTGCCGGACATAATTCAGATAGCTTTGCAAAGCGCAGTGAGGCACATGTGAACATTGGCATCCGCAAGGCTGGCCGAGCCACAATCCTGGATCTCGACGGGCCGCTGAAATTGGGCGACGCTGAAGAATCTTTTCGCAATCAGATTCAGCAGCTCATCGAAGCGGGGACCACACACGTAGCTGTGAATCTCGCCGGCGTTACGGAACTCGACAGCTCGGGGATTGGGGCACTCGTTCGTGCGTTCACCACGCTGAAGCGCGCGGGCGGAAAATGCACCTACTTCGCGCCGAATAAGCGGGTAGTGATGCTGTTGAAAATGGTCCGGCTCGACACAATTCTTGACCTCGCCGAAGACGAAGCTACAGCTCTTACGCGCATCTAGCCTCCACGTATTATCAAAAGAATTGCTCTCGTTAGAATGAAGAGTGCCCGGGCCGTGGCGTGTGGGCAAAAAAGATGTTTAACGGCGATCGAGCGCTGGATGCCGTACGTCGCGGCCGGCGACGAAGTAAATCACGTCTTCGGCGATGTTTGTCGCGTGGTCTCCGATGCGTTCGATGTTTTTCGCCACCAGAACAAGCTCGAAGGCGGTGAACACCACGGCGGAGTTTTCCATCATGTAGGTAAGCAACTCGCGGAAGAGTTGGTCGCGCAGCCGGTCCACCTGGTCATCGCGCTGGAGCACGCTATGGGCTAGCTCGATATCTCCTCGCACCAGGGCATTCAAGCTATCGCGGACCATCCCTTCGGCCAGCTCGCTCATTCGCGGCAAATCAACGTAAGGCTTCACCTGTGGATGGCGCATGATCCGCGTTGCCGATTGCGCGATATTGACAGCTTGGTCTCCGATGCGCTCAAGGTCTCCGTTGATGCGCGAAACCGCCAGCAAGAATCGCAAGTCGGCGGCCATAGGCTGTTGCAGTGCCAGCAAACGTTGCACGCGCTCGTCGATTTCAATCTGAATCTCGTTAATTGCATCTTCTTCAGTCAAAACGGTCTCGGCGAGGTGCTCTTCACCATCCAGCACCGCGTGGATCGCCTGATGGACGGCTCGCTCGGCGAGGCTTCCCATCCAAAGCAGTCGCTGTTTCAGTTCTTCGAGGTCTCGCTCAAAATGTCGTTCCATGTTTCCTCAGACCTTTCCGTTTCTGCGTGCAATAGCCCGATGAACCAATCCACTTTAGCCAAAGCGGCCGGTAATGTAGGCCTCAGTACGCGGATCGGTAGGCGTCGTAAATAGTTTAGATGTTTCGCTGTGTTCGATGAGTTTGCCGTCAAGCATGAAGGCTGTGAAATCGCTGGCGCGGGCCGCCTGCTGCATGTTGTGAGTAACGATTGCCATGGTGCAGCTATCCTTCAGCTGAAACAATAATTCTTCAATCTTTGCGGTCGTCACCGGATCCAGCGCGGAGCAGGGCTCGTCCAGCAAAAGCACTTCAGGGTTCACGGCGAGCGCGCGCGCAATACACAGCCTCTGCTGCTGCCCGCCGGAAAGCGCGAACGCCGACTTGTGAAGGTAATCCTTGACCTCGTCCCAAAGCGCCGCGCGGTGCAGGCTGCTTTCTACGAGTTCGTCGAGACGCCCCTTATAACCATTGATGCGAAGTCCATACGCCACGTTTTCATAAATCGACTTCGGAAAGGGATTCGGCCTCTGAAACACCATTCCGACACGACGCCGCAGATTCACCACATCCATCGAATGTATATCTTGGCCGTCGAGCAAGATCTCGCCATCCACGCGAGTGTTTCTGATGATCTCGTTCATGCGGTTCAACGTGCGCAGGAATGTCGACTTTCCGCATCCCGAAGGTCCGATTAAGGCGGTCACCTTGTTCACCGGGATCTTCAGGTTCAGCCCAAAGATGGCCTGCTTTGGGCCGTAGAAAAAATTCAGGTCGGAGATCTGAAAGCGCACCGGCGTCTCCTTTTCCGAAGCCATCGAGCGAGGATCATTCATACGCACTTGCGGAGCGAGTCTTGCGGCGGTGGCATTGCTGCCTTGGGAAATCGACGGCATATCACGCGCTCCTGACCGCGCTGCCGCGGTTCAGTAGAAGACGGGCACCCAGATTTGCAACCAGCACCAATCCCAATAATACCAAGCCCGCGGCCCACGCCTGCCTATGCCAATCATCATACGGCGCGATGGCATATGTATATATCATGACCGGAAGTGACGCGGTCGGCTGTTCGAAGCCAGGGCTCCAAAACCGGTTCCCGAAGGCGGTAAAGAGCAGCGGCGCAGTTTCCCCGGCAACCCGCGCGAGCGCCAGCAGCATTCCCGTTAGTATGCCGCCGCTTGCTGCGGGCAGCACGACGGTAACGATAGTCTTCCACTTACTGGCTCCCAGCGCCATTGCGCCTTCGCGCAGGCTTCCGGGCACCGCCCTAAGAAACTCCTCCGTGCTTCGTACCGTGATCGGGATCACCATCATCCCTAGCGCCACGCCGCCGGCGAGCGCGGAGAAATGTTTCACCGGCAGCACCACCAGCGAGTACGCGAAAATACCTATAACGATGGACGGCACGCCGTTCAGCAAATCCGTCGTGTACCGTACGACGAACGAAAATGTTTTGCCCCCGAACTCCGCAAGATACACGCCGGTAAGCAATCCTACCGGGAGGCCCATCAAAGCTGCCAACATCAGCAGCTTCAGGCTGCCAACAATGGCGTTGGCCATTCCACCGCCCGATTCACCCACGGGCTTCGGGAGCTGCGTAAAAAAATTCCAATTCAGCGATTTGCCGCCGTTCCAGATCAAATAGCCAAGGATAAAAAACAAAATCGAAACCACTCCAAGCGCGGCTATTCCGGTCAAGCTCAGCATTACGTAATTCAATGACTTTCGCCAGACAATACGTGGATTACTCATGCGGGCCGACCTCCTCCGCGTCCGGTGGCGACAATCAAAATCCGAGCCAAGCCATTCAGAATAAACGTGATCAGGAATAGCACCAGCCCCAACTCGATCAGCGAACTCAAATACAAGTCTCCGGTCGCTTCCGTGAATTGGCTGGCGATGGTGGAAGCGATGGTATCGCCGGGCGAAAGCAGCGAGGCGGCGATCGTTGGCGCATTGCCTATCACCATGGTAACGGCCATCGTTTCGCCCAGCGCGCGTGCCAAGGCGAGGAATACAGAACCCATGATGCCGGTGCGAGCCCATGGGACCACTACCTTCCAAGTGGATTCCCATCGCGTTGCGCCCATCGCAAGCGCCGCTTCGCGCTGCTCGCGCGGCACCGTCAACAGAACTTCCCGCGAAACAGAAATGATGAACGGCACGACCATAATCGCCAGAACGATCCCAGCGGTCAGAAAGCCGACTCCGTAATTGGGTCCATGGAACAACGCCCCGATGTAGGGAACATTACCGAGTGTGTGAATCAGGGCCGGACCTATCGTCGTGCGCATCACTGGCACAACTATAAAAATTCCCAGCAGGCCATAGATCACGCTGGGGACAGCCGCCAGCAAATCAATCAAAAACGAGATGACGTCACTGACCTTGCGCGGCGCGAGCTCGGAGAGAAAAATCGCGCTCGCAAGCCCAAGCGGAACCGCGAGGCAGAGCGCCACTGCTGAAGTGACTAACGTTCCATATATGAACGGCGCCGCACCAAAGTTGTCAAAGTTCGGATCCCACACCCTAGTCCAGAAAAACATCCATCCGAATTTTGCCCGGGAAAGATGTGAATTCGCCCAGAGCTCGTACACCAGCATCGACGTGATGAGGAGTATAAAGGCTGAAAATGTAAGGGTAACGAGGTGAGCGATTTCGTCGCCGCTGCGCAGCCGGCGAAGAAACGCGCGAGGGCCCGCTTGCGGCGGAACCTCGTGCGCGATTGTGGTAGCGGCCGCGGACATTTTACTGAATCAGCGAAATCGCCTTCGTCTCCCGCGCGATTAGTTCTTTTGGTAGCTGGGCATAGGTTAAGCCCTCATTGTACTTCTGACCTTCCGCCAACATCCATTTCAGAAAATCCTTGATGGCCTCACGCTTCGCTGCGTCCTGAATTTGCGCGGGAATCAGCAGCCACGTGAAACTTGAAATGGGATAAACCTTTGGCCCTGGAGCGTTAGTAATCGAAACGCGGAAGTCTTCCGGAATGTTCTTGGCATCGGCGGCCGCTGCTGCCGTTACTCCTGCCAAATCCGCCTTAACGAAGTTTCCCGCTGCGTTCTGAACTTTCCCGTAAGGAATGTTGTTTTGCACGGCGTAGATCAACTCGATGTAGCCGATCGAGTTCGGCGTTTGCTTGACCAGCCCGGTCACGCCTTCGTTGCCCTTGCCACCCAGCCCTACCGGCCAATTCACGGAAGTGGCTGCGTTCCCCACTTTTTTCTTCCAATCCTCGCTGACCTTCGCCAAAAAATCCGTCCAGATGTAGGTGGTCCCACTGCCGTCCGAACGGTGAACCACAACGATATCTGCACTCGGAAGTTTCACGCCCGCATTCGCTTTGGCGATTTCCGGGTCATCCCACTTGGTGATCGTTCCGAGATAAATTCCCGCTAACGCCTTCTGTGTGAAATTTAGTTCCCCGGATACGCCCGCGATATTGTAAGTCGGCACCACTGCGCCGAGCACGGTGGGAAAATGCAGGATCTTGAACTTCGATTGCGAGAGCTGCTCATCCGTCATGGGTCCATCAGAAGCGCCGAAATCCACGGTGCCGGCCTGCAGTTGACGTATCCCGCCGCCCGATCCGATGGATTGGTAGTTAATCTGAATGTTCGGGTGCGCGGTGTGGTAAACGTCAAACCACTTGGAATAAATCGGATAGGGAAAAGTGGCGCCAGCGGCATTTAGCAGCACCGTTCCATTTTGGGCTGCCGCGATGGCAGCCAGGCCGAGCGCGAGCGACACAACTAGCAGGCTCTTTTTCATGTTCTTGAATTCTCCTGGTCCCATTTTTTGTCAGAATTGTTACAACCGTGTTACATCGACGAGAATGAGGGGTGAAATGCGGGTCGCTTCGGCTTGGCGGCCAGGCTGCCGGGGCTCCCGCCGCTCAGGGAAGGCGCGTCCGGGCGGTTCGTATAGATTACAAAGTTCCTGCCGCGAGGCTGTCCTCGGCCGTAATTTCGATCTGCTTTGCTCGCCCGTGCCGGACTTCTAGGCCGCGGATCCAGAACAAGATGTCTTCGGCGATATTGGTAGCATGGTCCGCAATCCGCTCAAGGTGGCGCGAGGCCAGCACGTAGTGCAGATTCGGAGCCGCTAAAGAAGGGTTCTGGGTCATGCCGGACAGCAGCGATTCGAAAAGATGATCGCGGTATTGATCGACCACGTCGTCACTTTCGAGCACTTGGGTCGCGAGGTCCACGTTTTGGTAAATCAATGCTCCTAGACATTTCGAAACCATCGCGCGCACCGCTGTAGCCATGGGCTCAAGCTCGACTGGAATGGGCACTTCGCCCATCGCCGATAGCGAAATGGCGCGTTCGCTAAGGTTCACGGCGAGATCACCCATGCGCTCGAGGTCGTTATTGATTTTGAGTGTGGCGACTATCAGCCGCACTTCTGTATCGGCTAGGTTTCCCTGGCGCAACATGCGGATGGCGTGCTCGTCAATCACGATTTCCATTTCGTTGATGCGGGGCTCATTCAGAAAGACCTCGCTGGCCAACCGCTCATTGCGCTCCAGCAGCGCCCAAAGAGCGCGGTTGACGGAGGCTTCCACTGTGCGCGCCTGGGAAACCAGATAGTTCACTAAAACACTTTGAAAAATTCCTTCAGTGCTGGTTTTCGTAGCCGCCATTCGCCACCTCCTGCCTAAATCACCGGGTCTAATTAAATGTCTGCGCGTACAGGATGGCAGGGAAAGACTGCAACCGAATTAACGGCAGGTGAATGCTGTGAGACAACTCGAGGCTTAGCTGGAAAGAGGAATGGAAAAAGAGAACTTCGATCCTTGGCCCACCGCGCTCTCAACCCACAGGCGCCCACCGTGAGCTTCCACAATGTGCTTGGCAATCGAAAGCCCCAGCCCGGTACCGCCGGCTTCCCGAGATCGCGCAGCGTCCACTCTGTAAAAGCGCTCGAAAATCCGCTCCTGGTCGGCCTGCGGTATTCCAATACCGGAATCTGAAATCGTAATGGTTGCTTCGTGAGGCCCTGCGCTTGCTTCGACAACTATTCGGCCGCCCGGCGGCGTGTACTGGATAGCATTATCGAGCAAATTCTGCAATACGTCATGCAGCAGACTCGCGTCGCCGCGCAGGGCCGGAATCCCGGCTGGAACTTCCATGCTGAATGAAATTTGCTTACGGCTGGCTTTAAGCAAAGTCGTCTCCGCACAGCCTTCGATCAGTTCCTGCACGCCGACCGGAAAAAATTCCAATTCAAGCTTTCCTGCCTCGATGCGGGCTAGTTTCAATAAATCATCTGTTACGCGAGCCAGGCGTACTGCATGCTCGCGAATGATTTCCAAAAACCGCCGATTGTTCTTGGGATCGTCAACCGCTCCGGCCAACAGAGTCTCGGCAAAACCCTGAATAGCGGTCAAGGGAGTCTTGAATTCGTGCGAGACATTTCCCACAAAATCCTGGCGGACGCGTTCGAGCCGCCGCAATTCGGTCACATCGTGCAAAACGACCACCGCTCCGGATGGCTTGTCCGCTGGCACGTTTCGATCCGCGTCCAGGGCTTGCACGGGCGCGGCAGTTACCGAAAAACTCAGAGGTTGCACGATTCCTATCTCGATATCGTTCTGCAGACCTTCCTCGCCTTGCAAAGCTTTGCGAATAAGACCGATCAATTCCGAGCTTCGAACGACTTCAATTAACGGACTGCCTTCGCTGGTCACTGATTGAACATTTAGAATGTCTGAAAACGCGCGATTGCAGAACACCAGCCGTTCTTGCGCATCCACTACGGCCACGCCTTCGACCATGCTGCGGAGGATCGCGCTCGACCGGTTGCGCTCGCTGCTTAGCAAGCGTATCTCACGGTCCAGGTGCGCCGCCGTTTTGTTCATTGAGTCAGCAAGGTCGGAAAGTTCGTCACGTGGTCCCACCGCCAGCCAAGGGTGAAAGTCTCCAGCGGCGATTCGTTGGGAGAAATCTTTCAGGTGTTCGACGCGCGCAACAAAAATACGCGCGAAAATCAGGGATACCCCAATTCCGATCGCTAAAATGATTAGCGAAGCAACCAGTAACCGCTGACGAAGCTCTTTTAGCGACAAATCATTTTGCGCCAGCGGTAATGCCAGGCGAATCACGATAGGCGAACCAGAAGCTGGCTGAAAACGTTGCGCTCGGCACACGAGTTCACGGACACTATCAACCGACCGTCCCACACCATTAGCGAGAGCTTGTTGCACCTCGGGCCAATCGCTCGGTTTTTCGGGGTCGCCTGCGCCATTTGCCGAGTCCGCTAGAACCCCTCCCGAAGCATTGATTACGGTGACACGCGCTCCGCTTTTCGCCATCCAGTCGGTCCAGGCACGCACTGCCACCTCGCTGAATGCGTCCGGTGGGCGCGCCTGCGCAAGATTGAACAGCGAAACGAGCTGATCGTTTGCAGAGCGTATCGAGTGGCTACGAACCACGCGGGCAGAATAGGAATCAACGGCGATTAAAACGCCAAGCAGAAGGACCAGGTACGTCAGTCCCAGCCGCCAGAAAAGCCTAGCTCGCACGGGTGGTTTCGAAGAGGTAACCGGCTCCGCGAATGGTTTTCATGAACCCTGGATGCTGCGGATCCGTTTCGATTTTCTCGCGCAATCGCCGCACGTAGACGTCCACGCTGCGCGGCGTGACAAATCGTTCCGTGCCCCAAACGGCGTCGAGTAACTGGTCGCGCGTAAACACCCGATTGGGACGCGCCGCCAAAAAATAAAGCAGCCGGAACTCGAGGGTGCTCATCTGCACTGGTTTTCCTGCGCGCGTTACACGGTATGCCGCCGGATCGATTTTCAATGCGCCAATCTCAAGCGGTTTCTCCGAGGGTGCTCCAGGTTCGGCTCGTCGCAAGAGCGCCTTCACTCGCGCAACGAGCTCGCGCGGACTGAATGGTTTCGTCACGTAATCGTCCGCGCCAAGCTCCAGTCCCACCACGCGATCCGCTTCTTCGCCTTTGGCCGTGAGAATTAGAATCGGCAGGCGGTTCAGCGTGACATCCTTGCGAACCTCTTTGCAGATCTCCAAGCCCGAAAGCTTGGGCAGCATCAGGTCTAGGATCAGCAGATCGGGCGCGGCTTTTCGAATCTGCGCCAGACCAGTTGAGCCATCCCCACTCGACGCTACCTGATAACCGTCTTTCTCCAGGTTGTAGCGCACTAATTCAACGATGTCTTTGTCGTCTTCGATCACCAGTACGCGTTTCATCGGCTCTCTTTCTAAGAAGTCTCCTCACAATAGGGGAATCATACCTCGGAAGCAAGCAGACGCAGATTGCTGGCCATTTTTTAACACGGTGTTAACATCGTTTCATACCGGCACTGGGCGTCCTTCCTGAAACATTTTCTCCGGTGAATGTTCGCGCAACGAAACTCTCGCAATAGGGTAGTTGACTGATTCTAGGTGCCTTGCCCTCATTTGACGATCATCAGTTTGGCCTCCTGTCTGCTACCTTCCCACCCGTTCCGTTCGCCACCGTGATGGCTACCGAACAAGGCTCCGTTGGCTCAGTCCTCTTGGGAATAAGGAAGGGGGAATGCGCAAGTGCAAGCGTTGGATAGAGAGGATTGAGTCTCTCTCGTGCATCATTTCGCGCGCTCTCGCGCAGATCGCCCTGGTGGGATTTCTGGCCTTACCGGCATGGACGCAACAGGGTTCGACAGACCTGACGACGAAGAGTCTGGAAGATCTGATGAATGTCCAGGTAACCTCGGTCTCGAAAAGCGAGCAGAAGCTTTCGCGCACAGCTTCGGCAATTTTCGTGATCACGGCCGAGGATATCAGCCGCTCCGGCGCAACGAACATTCCTGATCTTCTGAGAATGGTGCCAGGGATGGATGTGGCTCAAATCAACGCCAACACCTGGGCCATTAGCGCTCGCGGACTCAATGGTGAGTTCAGCAACGAATTGCTGGTGATGGTTGACGGGCGCACCGTATACCTTCCCACATTCGGCGGAGTCCTTTGGGACGTACTGGATGTGCCGCTCGATGACATTGAAAGAATCGAAGTGATCCGCGGTCCCGGCGGAACCATTTGGGGAACAAACGCCGTCAATGGTGTTGTCAACATCATCACGAAGAAGGCTGCCGATACGCACGGAGCGTTAATTGTCGCCGGCGGAGGAAACCTCGACCAGGGTTTTGCGACGACGCAATATGGGGGCACACTGGGCAAGGACACCGATTATCGCGTCTACTCTAAGTATTTTAACCAGGCCCAGCTACCAGGCCCGGGCGGTCAACAGGGAGGCGATGGCTGGCACCTTCTTAGCGGTGGTTTTCGGGTGGATAGCACTCCTTCACCGAAGGATATGCTGACCATCCAAGGGAGTCTGTACGCAGGTCGGGAAGGCAATCCAGATCTCAGACTGCAGTCCGTTACGTCGCCAGGTCCCCAAGAGGTTGACCCCGGAGTTGATTTGTCCGGCGGCTTTCTTCAGTTAGCCTGGAATCATACTTTCTCTGCCCGGTCCGACACTTCCCTTCAAATTTCCTATGATGAGTTCAAACGCCCCGACGTTCTGGATGAAGGGCGATACACGCTAAACCTAGATTTCCAACATCACTTCAGTTGGGGCCAGCGGCAAAACATTGTTTGGGGCTTGGGCTATCGCTACTCCTCTTCGCATACCAACGGGGATCTCACCATAACTTTGAATCCCGCGGACCTAAGCACTCAAATAGGCAGTTCATTCATTCAGGATGAAATTGCTATCTCACCGGAGCGGCTCTACCTGACGCTGGGCACAAAGCTGGAGCATGATTACTACACCGGGTTGGTATTGCTGCCGAGCGCGCGCTTAACGTGGCAGCCGAACAGCCACCAAATGTTCTGGGCCGCTATTTCACGAGCTGCTCGCACTCCATCCAGCATAGACACAGCCGAACGCTTAAACTTCGGAGGATTCTTGGGACCTGGTGGCACGCCAGTCCTGATCGGTTTGGTAGGCAATCCTCATTTTAAGAACGAAGATTTGACCGCTTATGAAGCCGGCACCCGAATCACTGCACTGAAAAGCCTATCGATCGATTTGGCCGCTTTTTACGGAGGCTATACACATCAGGGAACAGTTGAACCAGCCCCACCCGTTTTCGAAACGACGCCGGCTCCCCCTCACTTATTCATACCTTCGATTCTCGAAAATCTGATGCACGGCGAATCTCACGGACTCGAGATCGCCGCGAACTGGAAGGTAACGGATCGTTGGACGCTCAGTCCCGGATACGCCTTCGAACAAATTCATATGCACTTAGATCCGTCGAGCCAGGACACCACATCGGTGTCCCCTGCGGAAGGAAGTAGCCCGGTGAATTCAGCTCAGCTTCGATCGCACTTTATTTTTCCTCATAACATGTCGTGGGACACCTCAGCATATTTCGTGGGACGTCTCGACGATCCAAAAATTCCCTCGTACACCAGAGTCGACACGTCTCTCACCTGGCATTGCAGGGAAGGACTGTCAATCAGCCTGGTCGGGCAAAATCTCGTAAGGGATCAGCACCTTGAGTTCATCGAGTCGACCGGAGCTTCCACATCCACCCTGATCAAGCGCAGTGGCTACGCCAAGTTCACGTGGCGATTCTGATGGAGCCGGCAAATTGAACTTGCGTAACACACCCTCGATCCGCTTATCGTCTGATGCTGTCGGCGAGCGCCGCAGAATCTCTAGGCTCGTTTTGGGTTTCCTCTTACAAATATTTTTTTGGTCCTCTGCTTTTAATTTCCCAGCGGTCTTGCCGGCGCAAGTGAGGCCTCCAAGCGAATATGAGCTAAAGGCCGCCTTCCTTTTCAACTTCGCGAAATTCATAGATTGGCCTTCGAATATGTTCGCCGATCCTAAGGCTCCTTTCTTGGTCTGCGTTCTCGGAACTGACCCTTTTGGCGGCGCGCTCGATAACGCGTTGCGAGGGAAGGTGATTGCGGAGCATCCGGCAAGTGTCAGCCGGATAAAGCGCGTTGGTGATATCAATGGCTGCCAGATCTTGTTCGTCGCGGCTTCCGAGAGTCATCTGCTGCCCGAAATCCTGGCCAAGATTCGCGGCCAGTATGTCTTGGTGATCGGCGAAACTGATGATTTCGCATCTTCAGGAGGTGCCATCCAGTTCACTTTGGAGGAAAACCGAGTCCGTTTCTTCATAAATCCAGATGCCGCAGACCGCGCCGGTCTGAAGATCAGTTCGAAACTCTTGGCATTGGCAAAAATTGTGCGTGACGCTCCCGCCGCCGGAAAAAGCTGATATGCATCCCCTGCGCAATTTCTCCCTACGTGGAAAGTTGACGGCCATTATCATGATCACTTCTTCCGTAGCCGTCCTGGTCGCCTGCACCGTATTCGCCCTCTATGATGTGACGACGTTCTGGCGTTCGCTCGAGGGTGAAATGGGAACCGTTGCTGAGATCACCGGCTCGAACATGACCGCCGCTCTGACGTTTGGCGATGTCAAGGCCGCGAATGAAATTCTCAGTTCCCTCGGCATCCAGACGCACATCGTCGAAGCCTGCGTTTTCAGGACGGATGGGACGGTCCTTGCGGAATTTAGACGCGGTGGTTCTAAAGAATCGTTCACGCCCCCGGCGCCGCTTCCCGACCAGACTTTATTCGTTTCGGACTATATGCTCGTGTTCCGTCAAGTTCGGTTAGACGGAGAAGTGATCGGATCAATCTATCTGAAATCAGATCTCGGCGAACTTCACGCTCGCATTGCGCTCTTCTCTGTAATCATATTGGCCGTCTTCATATTGTCTCTCGTGATTTCATTCCTGCTCGCGGCGCGCCTGCAACTATTAATCTCGGAGCCTATCGGACAGCTGGCGCTAACGGCCCACGAGGTCTCCGCCAAGAAGGATTATTCCCTTCGAGTTGCAAAAGGAAATAACGATGAGATCGGATTTCTGGTAGATACATTTAACGAAATGCTCGAACAGATCGAACATCGCGAGGCGGCTCTGCAAAATGCTCACGACGGATTGGAAATGCGCGTGGGTGAACGGACTCGCGAGTTACAAAAAGAGGTTGCCGATCGGACAAGAGCCGAACAGGAACTGGAAGATCGCAAGCAATTCCTTAACTCCCTTATTGAAAATCTCCCCATCGCCATTGCTGCGATCGACAACGATGGCGCAGTGGAAATGTGCAACCCTGCTTTTGAAACTCTATTCCTCTATTCACAGCAAGCCATTCTCGGACGGTCGCTGGCCGAACTGGTGACAAATTCAGAGTCTCGCCCGGAATTGGAGTCGAACAGAAAGATTCTCCTGCAAGGAGAAGGCGTGCACTTAGTCACGCAACGGAGCCGGAGCGACGGGAGCCTGGTGGACGTGGAAGTCCACTCCGTCCCGCTCGGAAGCGAAGGAAAACGCAGGGGCGGCCTATTGCTCTACCAGGACATCACTGAACGCAAATTGGCAGAGGAAGCCATGCGTCATGCGAAGGAAGCGGCGGAAGCCGCAAGCAATGCGAAGAGTGAATTCCTGGCCAATATGAGCCATGAAATCCGCACACCTATGAACGGCATCCTGGGCATGACTGAACTCACACTCGACACGGAATTAAGTTCCGAGCAGCGTGAATATCTCGGCATGGTCAAGACATCCGCCGATTCGCTCTTGATACTGCTGAACGACATCCTGGATTTTTCGAAGATCGAAGCGGGCAAACTCGATCTCGACCTCACACAATTTCCTCTGCGGGAAAGTCTGGGAGAAACGTTAAAGACTCTAGGCCTTCGCGCCCACCAGAAGTCGTTGGAACTTGCCTGGCAGGTTACGGAAGAAGTCCCCGAATTCTTGGTCGGTGATTTGGGCCGTTTACGTCAGATCTTGGTTAATCTGATTGGTAACGCTCTGAAATTCACAGAACATGGAGAAGTCCTTCTGCTGGTTGAAAAACTCCGGGATTTGCCCAAAGAAGTAGAGTTGCATTTCTCCGTGCGTGACACCGGCATTGGAATCGCGGAGGACAAGCAATCCGAAATTTTCGCCCCCTTCACCCAGGCAGATGGTTCCACCACAAGGCTCTACGGAGGAACGGGGCTCGGACTTGGAATCGCCGCGCGCCTGGTGGAACTCATGGGAGGGAAGATCTGGGTTGACAGCGAATTGGGCCGCGGCAGCACTTTCCATTTCACCATCCATTTCGGAATCTCGGAAGACAAGAATCGAGAGCGCAAAGTTCCCGACCCCGAAGTACTCCACGATTGCGACGTGCTTATAGTCGATGACAATAAAACGAATCGAGTCATTCTGCTCGAAATGCTCACGCAGTGGGGACTTCGTGCGGAGGCAGTCGACGGAGCGCGAGCAGCCCTCGCGGCCCTGGAGCGCAACCGGGCTGCCAACCATCCATTTGATCTCGTAATCACCGATCTCCACATGCCGGAAATGGATGGGTTCGGCCTCGTCGAAGCGATGCGAAAGAATTCCGGCTCAACTCACATTCCCATCCTAATGCTCAGCTCAGGTTCACAGCGTGGCGACCGCGGCCGCTATCGCGATCTCGCGATTGCGACCTGTTTAATGAAACCTGTGCAACCTTCCGAGCTTTTCGATGCACTTTTGGACGAGTTAACAAAAGTTAAACCAAAACGCGCCAAAGAAATCGTTGCCCAGCAGCCCGTTGACGAAAAAAGGCTCGCATTGAAAATTTTGCTTGCCGAGGACAATCCTGTTAATCGGCTTCTCGCCAGGAAGCTGCTTGAAAAACACGGCAACACAGTAAGTGCTGTCGAAAACGGCCAGGAAGCGCTTAAGGCTATCGAGCGCGAAAGACCCGACCTGGTGCTAATGGACGTACAGATGCCGGTCATGGACGGACTGCAAGCCATTCGAGCGGTACGAGCCAAAGAGCAAATATCCGGTCTGCACTTGCCGATCATTGCGCTAACCGCGCACGCCATGAAAGGCGATCGCGAGAGATGTTTGGGCGCTGGCGCGGATGAATACCTGACCAAGCCGATCCGCGCGGCCGAATTATTTGCTGCCCTCGGCCGCATGAAGACTGGAAATATTGGACCGAGCTCTTCCTTTGTGCCGGTAGCCGAGCTGCCCCGGCCCCCTTCTTCCCCGATCCTGGACTTGGCCGAAGCCCTCGTCCGAGTCGGGGACCAGGAAACTCTTGAAGAACTGGCAAGACTCTTCATCGAAGAATGCCCGAAACTAATGGTACAAATTCGTCAAGCTCTCGGAACGTCCGACGGCATTGCGCTGGAGCGTTCTGCCCATTCTCTGCAAGGGTCCGCCGCGAGCCTCGGGGCCCCCGCCATATCTCTCGCTTCGGAAGAACTGCAAAAGCTTGCTCGTTCCGGACATTGGATTGCCGCTCGATCGGTATTCGCAAGTCTGGAGAGGGAAGTCGCCTCGCTATACTCCGAACTTTCCACCCTGCTGCGTTCGGTGCCCTCTTGAGACTCTCGTCCCGCGAAGAACCGAGGAGAGAAGCTTCTTCGCTTGGAGGCGCTTGGCGCGCTTTTTTCTCCTGGGCCTGTAACCCCCGGCGCGTATTCCTTGGCGTTGTTTTTATTGCGCTCCACCTGTCGCTAGACCGGGCAACCGTGGTCTTTCGCATGTCGGTTGGGACGGACCTTTGGTATCCACCCGCGGGTCTCGCACTGGCCCTCTTGATGGGATTGGGGGTTTCTTACGCTCCGTTAATCTTTGTCTCAGGATTTCTTACTTCAACTATTAATTACCACTTGCCTGTTCTCGGCGGAAATATTTGGTACGTCAACGGTGTGATTGCCGTTTGGTACAGTGGAGTAGCCATCGTCCTACGGCGTTACTTCCAAGTGGACGGCGCATTTCGCTCGCTCCAAGAAGTATCCCGATACATTTTCGTGGTACTCGGTTCAACGCTCGGGTTGGCATTTTGCGGCGCGCTCAGCTTCCTCTGGAGCAAGCAAATCCGAGCCAGTAGCTATGGCAGCTCTGTTTTGAACTGGTGGATCGGCGATTCGGTGGCTCTGTTCTGTTTGACTCCGTTTCTTCTTGTCCATGTAATGCCGTGGCTTCGAGCGCAGACCACGCCCAGTACCCCAGCAATCGTGCGAAGCCCCAAGCCGGAAACAGACCCATGGCCGGGAAGTCCCAATCCGCGCATTCTTTTTGAACTTTTTGCCCAGAGCGCCAGTATCTTAGCGTCGCTTTACATTGCTCTAGGATCGCGTTTCTCTCGCCAGTACCAACTGTTCTATATCTTCTTTTTACCCGTCATTTGGATAGCGGTGCGAAAAGGCGTGCGTGGCGCCACCGCCGCCACACTGCTGCTCAACGTCGGCGCAATACTCATGTTGAACAGTTTCCCTCAGGAACCGAATCGGCTTATCTCCTTGCAAGTCCTCATGCTTGTCGTCTCCGTAACAGGATTATGCCTGGGAACGCTTATTACCGAACGGAATCAGGCGGATCAGGAATTGCGCGAAAGCGAAGGGCGTAGGCAGGCCCTCATCAGCACCATCGACGAAGTGGTATTCGAATTCGACGTGAATGGAACCTACAAAAACATATGGACGGTCGATGAGTCTCTGTTAGCTCGGCCTAAGGCCGAATTACTTGGCCGCCGAGCGGCTGAATTCATGGCCCCGGAAGTGATCGATCCGATTTTAAGAATCTTTAGGAGAGTATTGAAAACCGGCCTCGGAGAAAGTATTGAGTACTCACTGTCACTTCCGGCAAGAAAGTGGTTCCTGGCGCGCGTCACCCCCATTCCTTCCGCGGACGGAAGACCTTCGGCAATTTGCATGACCGCACGCGACATCACCGCGCGCAAGCTTGCGGAAGAACAATTGCGAACAACGAGCGAGGCTGCTGAAGCCGCCAGCCGCGCGAAGAGTCAATTTCTCGCCAACATAAGCCACGAGATTCGAACTCCGATGAACGGCATTCTCGGAATGACAGATCTCGTTCTCGATACCCCCGTAACTCCCGAGCAGAGGGAATATCTGGAAATGGTAAAGGTGTCCGGCGATTCGCTCATGGAGTTGTTGAACGCTATCCTGGACCTGTCCAAAATTGAAGCCGGAAAACTGGATCTCGAGCCGATTGAGTTTCCATTGCCGCTCCGTTTGGCGGAAACGCTGAAAATGATGCATTTTCGCGCGAGGCAAAAAGGGCTGGAGCTAAGTTGGCATTCCGCAACAGATGTCCCCGAGCTCCTGGTTGGAGATCCCATGCGGCTTCGCCAGATCTTGGTAAATCTTGTCGGGAATGCAATCAAGTTCACCGAGCATGGCGAGATCGTCGTAGATGTCCAAGCGCAAAAGATTTCGCCGGAAAGCGTCGAGTTGCATTTCCGTGTTCAGGATAGCGGGATTGGCATCGCGGATGACAAGCAAGCGATGATTTTCGAAGCGTTCACCCAAGCTGATAGCTCCACGACTCGAAAGTACGGCGGCACAGGTCTCGGCTTGGCAATTACCAGCCGCTTGGTGGATTTGATGGGCGGAAGAATCTGGGTCGAAAGTGTGCCGGCTCGGGGCAGCACATTTCATTTCACAGCAACGTTCGGATTGCCCCGCGGCGATGCGGCAGTCGTAACGAGTTGGCAACATAGCGGAGGTGCGTTGTGAAAGAAGAGAAAGACTTGAAAAAGAAAATTTTGATTGCCGAAGACGACCCTATTTCCCGACGATTGCTGGAAGTATTTCTCAACCGGTGGGGATACGATGTCGCTGTTGCCGCAAGCGGAACCGAGGCTTTGGATCTTCTCGATCAAGTCGACGCTCCGCGTCTCGCCGTGCTGGACTGGATGATGCCTGGTCTTGAAGGCGTTCAAGTATGCCGGAAAATTCGCGAGCACAAGGACCGCCCCTATGTCTACATCTTGTTACTTTCCGCTCGCGCGCAGAAGGAAGATTTGTTGCTGGGGTTGGAATCGGGCGCCGATGATTATTTGACTAAGCCCTTTGACGCACCCGAACTTCGCGCGCGTCTCCACGTCGGCCAGCGGATTTTGCAACTACAGGACGGCCTAATGGCAGCGGGCGCCGAGCTCCTCTTCCGCGCCACGCACGACTCGCTGACCGGCACATCCAACCGTGGTGTGATTCTCGATTCCCTGCGCCGGGAGCATTCCCGTCAGCAGCGCGAAGGCGGCTCGTTTGGTATCGTTCTGTTGGACGTCGATCACTTCAAATCGGTAAACGATACCTACGGACACTTGTGTGGAGATACTGTTCTGCAAGAAGTCGTGCGAAGAGTAACTTCAACCGTGCGAGCCTATGACACGGTGGGACGTTACGGCGGCGAGGAATTTCTGATCGTTGCGCCTTCCTCCGGCGCCGAGGGTATTCTCCGACTCTCCGAGAGAGTCCGCTTGGCAATCGAGGCAACGCCGATCAAGATGGATGCTGGAGAAGTTTCGGTTACTGTAAGTTTAGGCCTGGCTGTAAGCAGCGAAGCTGCGCCACTTGATCCCGAGCTCATGCTCAGCACTGCGGACGAAGCCCTCTACCGCGCCAAAGCAGACGGCCGAAACCGGTCCGAAATGGGCATCTTGGATGCTACCCCCTCGGATAGTGAGGCGGGAATTGCGCCGGTCAAAAACGGCTCCCACTAGCTTGCCCTTTCTTGCGTCTCGATAGACCATAGGCTGGAGGCACTGCCTTCGAAGTATGCCGCACGAGATTCAGTTCGTGGCTCAGTCTCGAATTGAGGCGCCCGCCGAGGTCGTCTTTCGCTGGCACGCGCAACCAGACGCGCTTGAACGATTAACACCACCATGGGACCCCGTTGAAGTCGTGCAGCGGGCACCGGGAATCCATGACGGCGATCGTGGAATTCTTCGCGTTCACGTGGGCCCACTCAGGATTCGGTGGGTATTCGAGCACCGCGATTACATCGAAGGGCGCCAGTTCCGGGACGTCCAGATTGAAGGTCCATTCCACCGTTGGGAACACACCCATAGAATGGAGCCGCACGGCGCCGCAGGTTGCATTCTCACAGACTCCATTCAATACGAATTGCCCCTTGGCTTCGCAGGAAAGGCTCTTGGCGGCTGGTTCGTACGCCGAAAGCTTGTTCGTCTTTTCAAATACCGCCATCAAGTGACAGCCGCGGCGATGCTCGCCCACAACGAAGCTTGAAGTACTGAATTTCGCTCGGCATGAAGTAGGGTGCGCTAGTCCGCGGGCAATTTCATTCCCCATACGATAGCGTATGGAAGACTCTCTTGCTGCTCTATACATTCGTGTTGAATCCAATTCCTTGCGCAGCACGCTTTGGTGTACATTGTTACTTTAGAAATCCGCTTTGCCTTGTTTGCTGAGTCTTGAGAGGGGTCAGGCTATGAGCTCGACCAAACCCGAATCCGTCATCAACGATAAAGCTCCCTCCACAACCCGGCGTGACACTCTGAGCATCACTGACAATCGCACCGGACGCCAATACGAGCTTCCCATCAAGAACGAGACGGTTCGCGCTCTCGATCTGCGTCCGATGAAAGTGAGCGATGAAGATTTCGGATTGATGGGTTACGACCCGGCATTCACAAACACGGCTTCCTGTTCGAGCAAAATTACGTTCATCGACGGCGACAAGGGAATCCTGCGTTACCGCGGCTATTCCATCGAGGAGCTGGCGGAGAAAAGTACCTACATCGAGACTGCCTACCTAATTCTCTATGGCGAACTGCCCGACAAGTCGCAACTGGCGGATTGGTCCTACCACGTCACGCACCACACCTTTATTCACGAAAGCATCAAAAAATTTCTCGATGGTTTTCATTACGACGCCCATCCCATGGGTATGTTGATTTCGACAGTAGCCGCGCTTTCCACGTTTTATCCGGATGCAAAGGATATATTCAATCCTGAATCGCGGCGCAAACAGACCTATCGCTTGATCGGCAAGATGCCCACGCTAGCCGCCTTCGCTTACCGTCACAGTTTGGGAATGCCGTTTGTATACCCCGACAACGACCTAAGCTACTGCGGAAATTTCTTGAACATGCTATTTCGCACTACGGAACTGAAGTATCGCCCGAACCCGACGCTCGAGCGGGCTCTGGACATCCTCTTCATTCTGCACGCGGATCATGAGCAGAATTGCTCCTCCACCGCAATGCGCTGCGTGGGTAGTTCGCATGTGGATCCGTACTGCGCCACCGCCGCGGCGACCGCGGCGCTCTACGGTCCGCTTCACGGCGGAGCCAACGAAGCCGTGCTCCGCATGCTTGTCGAAATTGGATCGATAAACAACGTGCCCGCCTACATCAAGCGGGTGAAGGCGGGCGAAAAGCTGCTAATGGGGTTCGGCCACCGCGTCTATAAGAATTACGACCCTCGCGCCCGGATTGTGAAGCACATTGCCTATGAAGTTTTCGACGTGATGGGTAAGAATCCTCTAATCGAAATCGCCTTGGAGTGCGAACGCATTGCGCTCGAGGATGATTACTTCGTGTCCCGCCGTCTATATCCCAACGTCGACTTCTACACCGGCCTCATTTACCAATCAATGGGCTTCCCGATGACCATGTTCCCCGTGCTATTTGCCATTCCTCGTACGTCGGGTTGGATTGCGCAGTGGGAAGAGATGCTTCTCGATCCCGAACAGAAGATTTCCCGGCCTCGCCAGGTGTACTTGGGTCATGACCTCCGTAGCTACACACCCCTAGACCGGCGCGGTTAGACCGCCCAACGCCGAATTCTTGCCTGTCCCTCCGGACGGGGTCTCCAGACGTCCTGGTACCACCGAAAGTGATTGCATCTGGACTCAATCTCTGGCAAAACACTCTGACGTCCCGCGGGGGCCAATCTTAAATGGACATCTCTACGCGCCAAGCCGGAGTTGCTACGATTGTTGATGTGGTTGGCGACATTACGCTCTATAACTCGCCGGAGGTTCGCAAGGTGTTGCTGAATCTCTTGAAAGATAAGAAATCTCCTCGCGTTATCGTGAACATGCTCAGCGTAAAATATATTGATAGTGCTGGCGTCGCCTCCTTGGTTGAAGGTTTGAAGGTTTCGCGCGATTTGAAGAGCACCTTTGCTCTGTTCGGGCTCAGTCGGACCGCGCAGGAAGTGTTCGAGCTTACTCGGCTTGTAAGAGTTTTTGAAATTTACACCAATGAAGAGGATGCCTTACGGGGCGGCAGCGCCAACACAAATGTTGCTCCCATCAGGTAAATTCCGGGCGGTCTGCGCGATTTCCCGGGGATTTTAGCCCGTCCGGATTCAAAGATGCCACTCACAGAGACGATCGGCTCAGCCACGATCAATGGACTGTCATATATAGGCGGATTGGCGCGCCTAGCCGGCAGCTCCGTCCGAACGATTTTTATCGAACCAATCCGGGGAAAGAAATTTCACCTTAGCCGTTCCATCCATCAAGCCATGGCCGTTGGAGTCGAAGCGCTCCCTATTGTTTCCCTGATTTCCTTTTTTATCGGCACCATCCTCGCTTTGAACGCCGCGTACGAACTCCGCAAGTTCGGTGCCTTGCAAGTCGTCGCAAGTGCCGTGGCCATTTCCGTCACTCGCGAGTTGGGACCGCTGATGACTGCTGTGGTCGTAATCGGCCGGTCGGGTTCCGCATTCGCCGCCGAGATCGGCACCATGAAGGTGAACGAAGAAATTGACGCGCTGGAAACTATGGCCCTCGAGCCCGTGGATTTTCTGGTCGCGCCCAAGTTCCTTGCCATGCTGCTGATGGTTCCCTGTCTCACAACCTGGGCCGATTTCATGGGTGTGCTTGGCGGCGGCGTTTTCGGCGTGTCGGCAGCGGGCTTCACCTGGGGCAGTTACATTCGCGCGACCCTCGACGCTTTGCAGTCCCGTGATATCGTCACCGGTTTGATCAAAGCCGCCATGTTCGGCCTTGTAATCACTGCCGTCGGATGCCAGGAAGGCTTTTCGACAGGATTGGGATCCGAGCAAGTCGGGCGCTCCACCACTTCTGCCGTGGTCAAATCCATTTTCATGGTCGTCGTCGTCGACCTTATATTTACTGCTATTTTTTACCTCACGGCGCCGAGATAAAGAGAACATGGCACTCAGCACACCATCAAAAGGCGAACAGTCACAAGCTCCGCCCGGCGCGGCTGTCGCCGTGCGCAATCTGCGCGTGAACTACGGCGCCAGAGAAATCCTGCACGGAATTAATTTTGAAGTGCCCGCGGGCGAGACGTTGGTCATCATGGGCGGATCGGGCTCGGGCAAAAGCACGCTGTTACGCACGCTCGTGGGTCTGGAAAAACCAAGCGGCGGCGAAATTTGGATGCGCGGAAAGAATTTTGCTGCGATGTCTGAGGAAGATCGTGATGAACTCCGCAAGAAAATGGGAATGTCCTTTCAAGGCGGAGCGCTCTTCGGCTCGATGACTGTCGGCGAAAATGTTGCGCTGCCCCTCCAGGAACACACCCAACTCGACGAATCCACGATCGAGATTATGGTTCGCCTGAAACTTGACCAGGTTGGTCTCTCCGGTTTTGAGAACTATATGCCCGCGCAATTGAGCGGCGGAATGAAAAAGCGCGCCGCGATCGCTCGCGCTCTCTCCATGGACCCTGAGATCTTGTTTTTTGACGAGCCTTCCGCCGGACTCGATCCCATCATCGCCGCCGGAATTGATGACCTGATCTTGAAGTTAAAGAAAGCATTTCGGATTACGATTGTCGTGGTCACCCACGAACTGGCCAGCGCGTTCCTGATTGCCGACCGCATGATTCTGCTCGACAAAGGCGTGATCGTCGCCAATGGCACAACCAAAGAACTGCGGGAGAGCACGCAGCCTCGCGTTCGGCAGTTCCTTGACCGCGTGCCGGAGCCGGAACTGACCGGAGAAATTGACTACTTGCAGATGTTGACGGGAGATATCCCGCCCATTCGGCAATGAGTCTAGCTAACTTAGTTCATCGTGTTATACTCCCGGCGCCTAAAGCTGCCGGGCGGCAGTAATCGAGGAAACAGATGGAAGCGAAGCGGGAACAGGCTCTCGTCGGGTTATTTGTGCTGGTGGCAGGTGGGCTGCTCATCGTCACGCTGATTCTTCTTTCGGGCGCGTTGACGACCGGTGACACCACCTTTCACACCTATTTTAAGAACGCGGGAGGACTGCAGCCTGGCTCGGAAGTCCGCTACGCGGGCGGCCCGCCCGTCGGCCGCGTCTCGAAGGTTCAGGTTGATGCTCAAGATGCAACGCGCATGAAAGTCGATTTTGCCGTGCATCCCAACATTCCGGTGAAAACAGACAGTACCGTCCTTATTACCAGCAACAGCCCTCTCGGCGAAAATTTCCTTGGAATCATTCCCGGAACAAACGCGGCAGCGCGCGCCCCTGCGGGCTACACCCTCAAGTCAAAAGAGTTCGTCAGTTTTGCCGATATCGCTGACAAAATAAACGCTCTGGCTCCTACCGCCAACGATCTGATCGTTCATTTGGACGCCCGCGTGGTCGAACTGAAGGAAACCATCAGTCGTGTCAACGATCTCCTGAACGATAGAAACCGCGAAAACGTCGGCGAAAGTCTCGCCAACCTCCGCGGCATGCTTCAGGAAGATAGGCCGCTGGTCCATTCCACGCTGGACCACATTAACGCCGCCAGCGCCAAGCTCACTCCGCTCATAGACGATTTCCACAAGACAACCTTGGAAGCCAACGAAACTCTTAATCGCATCGATTCCATGATTAAGGATAACCGTACGGATATTCGCGAGGCGGTGAAGAATTTGCGCTCGTCGCTGGCCAAAGCTGATTCGATTGTGTCGCAGCTCGACAATACGATCGCGAATAATTCCGAAAATCTTGACGAGATTATCGACAATCTCCGGCGTATCACCGAGAACATGAATGCCTTTACTGAGACGATCAGGGCTCGGCCGTACACATTGATTCGTTCCACGGAGCCCAAAGCCCATGAGCCTGGAGCGGCACCGCCGAAGTAGGCGAAAAGGAGCAAGCAGTGCTTAGGCGTCGAACCCAAACCGCTGGAATCTTGTTATTGATGTTGATCCTTTCGGGATGCGGAGCAACGCGCCCGATGAAATACTACGTCCTCGACCCCGGCCCGGTCCCCGCCGCTTCGGGAAGCACGCAGTACCCCGTCACTCTTTTAGTGGGCCGCATTACCGCTTCGCACCTCTATCGTGACGATCGTCTCGTCTACGGCTCCGGCCCCGTACAACTGGGAGTTTTCGATTATGAGCGCTGGGCCGAACCGCCCGCTGATATGATTCAGGACCTGCTGATCGGGTCTCTGCGTTCGACCGGGCAATATCGGGCCGTTTCCGGTCTTAGCAGCAACGTTCGCGGCGACTATATAGTCCGCGGTCACCTTTGGGGCATATCTGAAGTGGACCAGCCCGAATTGATGGCGCGCTTCTCTCTTCAAATCGAATTGTTCGATCCCAAGACACGCACCACCGTTTGGTCCGCTAAATACGAGCACGATGAGCCGGCCCAAGGCAAGACTGTGCAGGCTGTCGTCGAAGCCATGAACAAGAATGTTCACGCCGGCTTGCAACAGCTCACCACGGGACTTAGCGAATATTTCGCCAGCCATCCCGTTGAACAACCCGCCGGAAACTAAAGCCGTCGTTCGTATGCGCTGTTTCGGTCCGGGCGTGCGCCCCGGCTTTAGCTCCGATATTCCATTGCTCCACGCCGTCCAGCCGCAAGGTTTGCCCATCCTGCAAAAGGCCTACTCTCCTAGGGATCTCAGCCGCGAAGTCCGCGAAACGCTCGACCTCCGCCTTCGCAAACTTGTCACATCCGCATCGCAGTTTTGATAGCTTGCTTCCTGTGCTCATGCTGGGGTTATAATGCGCGAGCGTATTGTCTTAGTAATATTGGCGCCGAAGGGTCATTGGCGTTACGGCGCATCGTGCGTTGCGAGGGAGGCTG
>JBEKSN010000003.1:0-58426 GCA_049517055.1 Candidatus Acidiferrales bacterium
ATGGCATGGACGAATGGAAAGTTAGCCGCCGAATCAAGGTCACACTCGGCTTGCGCTGGGAATACTTTGGAGTCCAGCACGACAAAGACCCCAATCTCGATTCTAACTTCTATCTCGGCGGCGGCGGTTCCATCTACCAGCAGATCGCGAACGGAGCCGTTGCAATTGCTCCGGACAGTCCTATTCACGGTCTGTGGTCGCCGGACTACAAAGATTTCGGTCCGCGGCTTGGCTTTGCCTGGGACGTATTTGGCGACGGGAAAACATCCCTGCGCGGCGGGTACGGCATATCGTATGCACGCAACTTCGGCAACGTGACGTTTAACATGATCCAGAACCCGCCAGCTTACGCGGTTCTCTCCATATTTGGGGGGAGCGGCCCAGGGCCCGGCGGGTTTGTTCCGGTGACTCCAAATAACTTTGGCCCGCTCGGAGGCTCATCTGGTTCGGAGCCGATTCCCCAAGTAGAATTGCGCAACGTGGAACAAAACATCAAGAATGAGTACGTGCACCAATACAGCATGTCCGTCCAGCGAGAGTTGGCGAGCAACTTTAGCGTTAGTGTTGACTATTCCGGATCAAAGGGTGCGCGCCAATACGACATCGCCAATATCAATATGCAGGGAATGGGTCCAATCTACCTGGGAACGCCTTGTCCAGGAGGGCCCTTCACTTCATTCAACGGCAACTTCCCGAACGATAGTTGTTCGGCCCGACTGGTGCAGTCGGGTCAGTACTCGAACATCAACAGGCGAGGCGATGGTGGCGCCTCAAACTACAATTCGCTCAATTTTAACAGCACCTTGAGAAACCCGACTTTCTGGGGGCACAAGTCAAATCTGACGTTTATAGCCAACTATACCTGGGCGCATACTATTGACGATTTGAGCTCCACCTTCAGCGAAAGCGCCTTAGACTTTAACCTCGGTTACCTCAATGCATTCAATCCCAGCCTAGATCGGGGCGATTCTGAGTTAGATGTTCGCAACCGGATAGCGATAACAGCGGTGTGGAATATCCCGTTCGCCAGTGAAACTCACGGCATCGTGAAACAAGCCTTAGACGGCTGGGAGTTTGCACCCATCTTCACTGCCGAGACCGGCACACCGTTCACGATATTCGATTGCACGAATGCGTGGACGCAATGCCCGCGCGTAATGACCACGGCACCGGTTAAGCGCACAGGTAGTAGTTCCGACAACCTTGGCTCCGACACATTCAATTACATCGACTTCGCCAGCTTGAATGCCGTTTCCAATTACGTAAATCCCACTGTAGGCGTTTCCGATTTCGGGCCATTCCCGAATAGCTTCAGCAACCCGAATGGCCGTATGCTCGGTCGTAACTACTTCCGGGGTCCAGGTTTCTGGAATATGAACGTGGGCATTTACAAAAACTTTCACCTCACGGAACGGTTCAACTTACAATTTCGTAGTGAACTGTACAATGCCTTTAACCACGCGAACATGTCTCTGGTTGCTGACAGCAACGTCTTGTTTTCGGGACCACCTACGGCTCCGGGGCAGGAATTCGTCGAAGGCCAGAAATTTGGGAACCGGAATATACAGCTCGGTCTAAAACTGCTGTTTTAGAGTCAGCTGATCCCGGGCTAAGGGAACCAGAACCGCGGGGGCCTAAAAGCTCCCGCGGTTTTTTTGTTCGCGGATACGAAGAATGTTCGGCTGGCTGCCCCCGCGAGGAAGTTCTGCTACAGAACCGCGCTCGTGATCAACGGGCCCGAGCCGCGGGCCACGTTCCGGTTCGGTGTCTCCTACTTACTTGCGTGCGAAGGAATGACGGCCAGCGGGGAGTTCCAGTGCATCCTGGTCGATCAAGGGCATCGCGGCGGTGATATAAGTCTGCGAAATACGATCCTGCCATGTGAAGCGATCTTCGTCCCACAAAGCCCATAGGAAGCCGAGCATCAGCGTCGCGCCCGCAAGGACGTAACCGAAGCTGCGCCACAGGAGTTGGCGAGTATCGGGCACGGTGCCATCGAGGCGTACGGTTGTAAGGCAGAGGAGCTGCATGCCGGGTGTAGCCTCCGCGCAAGTGGTGAAGAGAAAGAAATATAGCGCATAGAACAGAAAGAACGCCGCGAGATAGACAATGGCGTCCGCTTTTTCGGCCAGGAGCTGGCCCCCCAGCGAGTGGAACAGCCCTAGGAATCCCACATAGGTTAGGCCTAGAAACAGAGCGTCAAGCAAGCCGGCTTTGCGGCGCTCGGTCAGATTCGCCACGGGCACCAGAGCCGTTTGAGGGTGCGCGCGGTCGTGCGGAGCATTTGAGAAGTCCAGCTCGGGCTGAATGCAGATTTCGAGTCGCTCGGTTTGGCGTTGGATCGGGCGGGGGCGCGAGCGTTCTGACTGGCGCTGCCTCTCGGCTTCGCGCTGGCGTTCACGAGCAGCCTCTTCCTCGTCGATCTGGGACTGGTGAGAAAAGGGAAGGCCTGACTGCGAATCATCGGGACGGAGGTGCCGGCGGCGCGCGCGATAATCTTCAAGTCGCCGGGAGACCTCTCGACGCCATTCCGGCTCGGCCGATTGCGCACGAGCAAGAGATGCCCGCGAGGAAGCGCCGAGAGCGGGTGAAGTGGCGCCGACGGCTACTGCTTCCAGGGTTTCACCGGCTTCGACGAGAGGCGCATCACAAAAGGAACAATTATCGGCGTCTTCGAGCAAGAGGGCGCCACACTCCGTGCATATTCTTATCACTGGTCCGTTTTGCGCTGCGGAAGCTCCAGTGGCGGAACGGCTCGTATGTTAGCACGGCCATGGGTCAGACAGCCGAGCCCGGAGGCGCGTGGGTGTAGCTTATTAGGCAACCCGCGCGGGCGGGAGTTCTTCTCAGTAGAGGTTGGCACATCCGGCCGATTGGCGCGATTGCGGCTGCGGGAAGCGCATGTTAGTCTCGACTTTCTTTTTTGTGTCTTCGCAAAGGTTAATTTCGGCACTTTCCGCTGATGCCTGACGCCAAAAGCAAGCTAACTCTCCGCAGCCAGCGTCCTCTTTTCGTTTTGCTCGTGATTTTTCTTGTGAGTCCGCACTTTACAGATGCACAAGACTCGACAAAATCTCCTGCGCAGAACCCTTCGGCAAAGCAGTCACCCCGCCTTGCAAAGACCCCGCCGGGAGGCCCGGCGAACGGCGATCAGACGGCGACGCTTGAAGCGGATCAACAGCGGCAAGTGGGGAATATCTATTACGCGGACGGAAATGTGGATGTGCGTTATGAGAACACGCGGTTGCGCGCGGACCATGTGGAGTACAACGAAGATACCTACGTAGTGATAGCGCGCGGGCATGTCCAGCTTGACTACATGACGCAACATGTGGAAGCGGACGAAGCGCACTATGAAGTGCGCACCGGCCACGGGACGTTTTTTCATGTGCGCGCCACGTTTTCGATTGAGCGACACCCGACGCCAACGCTGCTTGTTACCCCCAACCCACTCTACTTTGAGGCGGACGAGGCGGAGCGTCTGGACGAACATACATATCATATTAAGAAAGCGTGGATGACGGTGTGCGACCCGGATCGGCCAACCTGGAAATTTTATGCTCCGGAAGCTACGGTTTATTTGCAGAAGTCAGTGCATCTGGAGAACGGCGATTTTCGAATCTTTTCTGTTCCCGTTTTGTATCTTCCGTACGCGACCTTTCCCGCGGGGAAAGAGCGAGAATCCGGATTCATGATTCCGAACATCGGCGACAGTTCGAATAAGGGATACATTTTGGGTGAATCGTATTACTGGGCGCCCACAGATTGGATGGACGCAACCATTGGCGGCAATTATTACAGCAGAAGAGGCTGGAGCCAGAGAGCGGAACTGCGCATGCGTCCGTGGGAAAACGCGAAACTCGACGTGACCTACACTGGGGTTATAGATCGTGGCTTGGAACAGCCGCAGGTGCCGGGACAGCCTCCCGTTCCAGCCATTAACCAAGGCGGGCACGAAGCGCGATTGCTCTTTACCGCCCTGCTTCCGGGTGGCTGGCGTGCGGTGGCCGATTTGGACAACTTGACTTCGCTAACCTATCGGCTCGCCTGGAGCGAGACATTTTCGCAGGCGGTGAATTCGGAGGTGCGCAACTCCGCCTTTCTTACAAATAACTTCCGCGGGTTCAGTCTGAATTTCGCAGCGCTCAGCTACCAGAACTATTTGAGCGCTTCGCCGGACACCTATGTGTCATTGCGGACGGCCCCGGAGGTGCGCTTCAGTTCAGTTGATCAGGCGCCTTTTCACCAGCTCCCTATTTATTTTTCATTCGAAGGCTTCTCGGATGCAGCGCATCGTAGCGATACCGTGGAAGCAACGCCGCTGGATACGCCTAACTTTGTTGGTCGAAGTGAATTGGCGCCGAGTGTGACGATGCCCCTTCACTTCGGGCCTTGGCTGGATTTGACGCCGACCTTTACGCTGAGGTCAACGTATTACAGCGGGCAAGTGGTCAACGGTTCATTCGTTGACAGAGGATTTTTTCGAACTACAGAAGAATTCTCAATAGATATTCGTCCGCCGTCATTTGACCGAGTCTGGGCCCGGTCCGGCACGAAATGGAAACACGTGGTCGAGCCTGACATCGTTTACAACTATGTAAACGGCGTAAACGGTTTCAGCCGCTTTATCCGTTTTGATGAAGACGAAACGCTGACTGACACCAACGAAATCGAATATGGAATCACACAACGGCTCTATCGTCACAAAGAGGGCGGCGATACCGAAGAACTGGTGAGCTGGCGGCTTGTGCAAAAGTATTTTTTCGATCCGACATTTGGCGGAGCGCTGATTAACGGCCAGCGAAACGTATTTCAGACTCTAGACGAAGTTACGCCGTTTGCGTTTGCTGATTCGCCGCGACGCTTTTCCCCGATCGTAAGCGACCTGCGAATCGAGCCGGGCAAACACTTCGACACAGAATTCATTTTGAATTTTGATCCCAAACGGAACCAACTAACTGCTATTGGCACGCTGTTGAAGCTCAAACCTTACAAGCAGTCATTTCTGACCCTAGCGCATTTTTCGACGACCAATCTTGCGACGCCTGCTGACGAGAATCCGCCGAATTTCGTCTTTGAATCTCGCTCGAATCAGGTACGCGCCCTTGTAGGGTACGGCGATTTGACGCGGGTGGGGTTTAATGCCACGGCGGGCGTGAGCTACGACTTCACGCAGCAAGCCTTCCAAAACCAGATTCTGGAAGCCAGTTATAACGGCTCTTGTTGTGGGTTCGGTTTCGAATACCGCCGGTTTTCGTTCGGAACGATTCGCAATGAGAATCAGTATCTCGTGGTGTTTCGCATCGCTAATATTGGCTCTGCCGGAACGCTGCGACGCGCGGAGAAGATTTTTTAAGCGGGCGGTATGACTTCAAAACTGGAATCTGAGCTGGCTTTTCTTTCTATTCAACAGGCTGCCCGTTTGCTGAGGTGGAGGGAAATCTCTCCGCTAGAACTGGTGAATGCGGCGCTCGCCCGCATCGAACGGTTGAACCCGTCGATCAATGCGTTTTTGACTGTGCTCGCGGTTCGTGCGCGAAAAAAAGCTCGGGCGGCCGAGCTCGAATTTATCCGGACTCGCCGAGGCGGCGCGGCGAAACTAGCCAACCCTCTTTTTGGCATTCCGATCTCGCTCAAAGATAATTTTTGGACACGCGGTATCCGCACGACCGCTGGGTCGAAAATTCTGGGCAATTTCATTCCGAACGAAGACAGCGACGTCGCCGCGCGGCTGGCTAGTGCAGGCGCGATTCTACTGGGTAAGACGAACATGCACGAATTTGCTTACGGGATCTCAAACCAGAATCCTCATTACGGCGCAGTGCACAATCCCTGGGCGCTCGACCGTATTTCGGGCGGCTCAAGCGGCGGCTCGGCTGCGGCCACTGCCACGGGAATGTGTTTTGCGTCTGTGGGAACCGATACCGGTGGATCCATTCGCATCCCAGCGGCGCTCTGCGGCATCGTCGGGTTGAAACCGACGTATGGACTTGTAAGCGTTGCAGGCGTGATTCCACTGGCCGGGAGCTTGGATCATGCAGGGCCCCTTGCACGAAATGTCGTTGATGCGTGCATTATGCTGCAGGCAATTGCCGGCAAGTACCCCAAGGCCACAACGCCTCCAGATTTTCGAAAGCTAAGGCGAGGTCGTTCGCAACGATTCCGGTTGGGATGGCCAAGAGAATACTTCTTCGAGCGCGTCGATCCGGAAGTCCAGAGCGCGATTAAGGCCGCGGCAAAAGTATTTGTCTCGACAGGCGCGCGGTTCGAGGACGTCTCGCTTCCTCATCTTGGCGATTCTCTCGAGCCCAGCACGAATATCGCGTTGTCCGAAGCCACGCGTTACCATCAGTCGCGGGGATTCTATCCTGCGCGAGCCGCCGAATACGGAGCGGATGTGAGCAGCCGGCTCAAGACGGGAACGCAAGTGCGCGCAGTGGATTACCTTCGAGCATTTGAAGTAAAGCGACAAATGGAAAGCGATTTTGAGGCAGCGTTCGAGCGGGTGGATGCAATTCTGGCGCCGACAGTTCCGATAGCCGCGCCGCGGATTGGTGAGGACGAAACAAAAATCGCAGGTGAAAACGAATCAGTGCGCTCAGCCCTTGTGCGCTTGAACCGGCCCGCAAATCTCACAGGTCATCCGGCCATTTCCATCCCTTGCGGATTCACACGCGGCGCCTTACCCATAGGATTGCAGCTTATCGGGCCGCGTTGGGCGGAAGCCAGTTTGCTTGCGATCGCTCATACTTACGAAGATGCCACCGAATGGCACACTCGGCATCCGGAACTCTCAGTGCAACAATAAGGAAACCTTCATTGCGCCCAGCCGAAAAGCGTAGCCGTGCGTCTAATGAATGTGTGAAAATGCAAGATTGAGCCAGCACGGCTTCCTAGCTATCTCTAAGAGGTTCAATAATATCCGATGGGTGTCTCCGTACTTGCCGCGTTTGTTGCGGGACTTGTTTCATTCCTCTCTCCGTGCGTGCTGCCTTTGGTGCCCGGATATATTTCAATGCTTTCGGGGATCGGTGTGGAGCAACTCAAGGAAGGGCAAACTCCGCGCGCGGGATTGCTGGCTTCCGCCCTCGCATTCGTGTTTGGATTTTCGATTGTGTTCATCACATTTGGTGCGTCCGCCAGCGCCGTGGGTTCATTTCTAGTGCGCAATCGCAGCTTGCTGGCGCCGTTGGCTGGAGCGCTGATCATATTGTTCGGGTTGCACTTGATCGGTTGGCTGGGAAAAATTTCTTTGCGCGCAGGTTTTGTGATTGGAATTATTCTTATTGCAGCGGGCATCGCGCTGACTGTGCGGCCCGGAATTGCCGGGCCTACCCTGAAGGCCGTCCACTTTTATTCCGTCGCTATCATTTTTCTGCTGGGACCGGCCATGACTCGCTGGTTAAATCGCGACGTCCATTTCCGAAATGTGGGTGGCCAGCCGGGGATCCTCGGCGGGTTTCTGATGGGTTTCGCTTTTGCGTTTGGATGGACGCCGTGTATAGGCCCGATTCTTGCGGGCGTGCTGGCAATTGCGGCGACGCGAGAAACGATCTGGCAGGGAATTTTCCTGCTGGCGTGCTACTCGGCGGGACTCGCGATTCCATTTCTCGTGACCGCTTTGGCAATCGGCGGCTTCTTGAAGTTCTACCATCGCTTTCGCCGCCACTTGCATGCGGTAGAGGTGTTCAGCGGTGTGTTATTGCTTGCTGTTGGCGGCCTTGTGTTCCTGAACCGATTGACATGGCTTTCGGGTAAACTTGCATTCTTGAACAGGTTTTCATGGTAAGGGGATCAGAGCGAATGCGACGGGCCTTGAAATATTTTCTGCTGCTATTCTTAGTCACACTTATTGTAACCACGAATTTTTCGAGCTGCAATTCGCACGACTGGCTCAAGGTTTCAGGCGCGCCCAACGGCAAGTCCGCGGCCGCAGACTCGGCCCGGCCGGACGAACCAGCCGTGACATTTAAGAATCTGGACGGACTGGATGTGCCCCTAGCCAGTCTGAAGGGAAAAGTTGTGATCGTGAATTTCTGGGCTACGTGGTGCGAGCCTTGCCGCGTGGAAATTCCCTGGATGATCGGATTCCAGCAGAAATACGCGGACAAGGGCTTCACCATACTCGGCGTCGCAATGGACGAGGAAGGGAAGAGTGTGGTCCAGCCTTACGTCCAGAAGACGCAGTTTGATGTGGACGGCCATTCGGCGACTATGAACTATCCGATCGTGCTAGGCAACGATGAGCTAGCCGAGAAGTTCGGAGGACTGATCGGATTTCCCACCACCATCGTGATTTCTCGCGACGGCAAGATTCAGAAGCGGTATATCGGTCTCGCGGATGAGGGAGATCTGGAAAAGGAAATCAAGGGACTGCTCTGAGTCATTCACCAACATTACGGCGCGTTCCAGAGTTGCCGTTTCTTGATCCCGTGCGCGCAACAGGAGTAACCTGACCCTGCCATGATGGACGAACAGGAATTCCAAAAGAAATGCGACGCGGCATTTGAAACTTTGCGCAAGCGTCTGCTGGAGTTGAGCGATGAAAATGAGTTTGAGGTTGAAGGCGGGAGCGGAAAACTGGAAATCGAGTTCGAGGATGAGGACGAGACCCGCTTTGTAATCAGCCCGAACGCGCCTGTGCGGCAAATCTGGATTTCCGCGCTGACCACGAGCTTTAAACTCGGATGGTCGGATTCCGCGCAAGCATTTGTGCTGGATAAGACCGGCGAGACATTGAGCCAGTTGATGAGCCGGATTCTCAGCGAAAAAACAGGATCGACAGTTCAGGTTTAGGCGATGATACTCACTCGGCGGACCGTCAGTCTTTGCGTCTTATGCATTTTTTGCGCCGGCGCTGTATTCGTAGCGCGCGGTAATGCGGCGCTGCGGTTTCCTTCGCCTCAGGAACCTCCAAATCTAACGAATGCATCGGAGGTCGTTAAGCCCCGTATATTCGTTTCGCTTGACCCCGTGCCGCGCGGGAGAGAGTTCAAAATTGCAATCGTTGTGGACATCGCCTCCGGCTTTCACATGAACTCGCACAAACCGTCGGAAGAATATCTCATTGCTACGACGTTGACGCCGAAACTTCCCTCCGGATTTGAATTGGTCGATACGATTTACCCAAAGGGACAACTTGAGAAATTCACCTTTTCACCGAATCAACCTCTGGATGTCTATACCGGGAGTGTTACCTTTCTGCTTAGATTGTCGGCGAAAGTTGGAGCCGCACTGGGACCGACAGAAATTCCGATGATATTGCGTTACCAAGCGTGTAACGACTCCACGTGCCTGCCCCCTGTGAAATTCCCACTAAGCGCGAAATTTGAACTCGCTAGGGAAGGCGTATCGTCTCGTGAGGTTCATCCGGAAATTTTCTCGAGGCTCGTGCCTGCGCGCTGATCCGCTCCTTGTTTTCGTACTCCGACTTCAACCGATCAATGTCAGCCGGCCCGTCACGTCTAGCGCACGGGAATAGCGGGCAGGGCACGGCGGAGACGCGCAATCACTCGATCCTTGCCGATCGCGACCATGGTCTCAAAAAGAGGAGGGGCGACGGCCCGGCCCACGATCGCAACCCGCGTCGCATTTATAAGCAAGCCCGCCTTGACACCCTCGGAAGCTGCGACCCCGCGCAACGCCGCATCGCAAGAATCGTGATTCCACTCCGGCAGCGCTTCCAGCGCGTCTGTTAGCTTAAGCATCAGCACCGGAAGTTTTTCATCCTTCCAAAATTTTGCGCGTGCTTCCGGGTCGTACTCGAAATCGTCGGCGAAAAACGCCCGGGCCCACCCGCTGAAATCCCCCAGCAGACGGGTTCGCGAGCGAATCAAGTCTACGGTGTGCGCAAACCATGCACGATCGGCAATGGCCCAGGTTTCCTTCCACAAGCCTGCGCGCTTGAGCTCCGCCTCCACATACGGCAATAGTTCCTCGACGGGCGGCTTCTGCAAATATTGTGTGTTGAACCACTCTAGTTTGGCGCGGTCGAATACAGCGTTGGTGCGGCTCACGCCGGAAAGCGTAAATCGCTCGATCAGCTCATTTGTGCGCATGAATTCAGTATCGTCGCCGGAAGACCATCCGAGAAGCGCCAAAAAATTGCGAAATGCCTCTGGAAGAAAACCTTCTTCCGCGTAGGAGCCGACACTGGTAGCGCCATGCCGTTTTGATAGCCGTGTACGGTCAGGCCCAAGAATCAGCGGAACGTGAGCAAATATGGGCGGCGCAGCTCCCAGCGCGTTATAAATCAGCACCTGCTTTGGGGTGTTGGATAAGTGATCTGCTCCGCGAATAACGTGAGTGATGCGCATATCGATGTCGTCCACCACCACGCTGAGCTGATAGGTGGGCAAGCCGGAAGAACGCAGGAGTACGAAGTCTTCGATTTCGGCGTTCTGCACGTCTCGCGGGCCGAAGACGGCATCTTCAAAATGGGTCGTGCCCGCGCGCGGAGTGCGAAAACGAATTGCGGCTGGAACGCCTTCTTTTTCCTTGGCAGCGCGCTGTTCCGGCGTCAAATCCCGGCAAGGGCAAGCGACCGCCTTCGCTGCTTTGCCCTCGTCGTCACCCTCGCCATCGTGCTCTTCGGCCGCATCGCCCCCGGCATAAGCCGCTGGTTTGCAATAGCACGCGAAACCGGCGCCGCTCGCCAGAATGCGTTCGGCGGCAGCACGATACATCTCGATGCGCTGTGACTGAAAGAACGGGCCTTCGTCCCATTCGATTCCGAGCCATCGAAGTGCCACTAGAATTCCGTCAACCAGTTCCGGCTTGTTCCGCTCTACATCCGTATCTTCGATACGCAGCAACAAGGTGCCAGCTTCATGCTTCGCGAACAGCCAATTGAACAGAGCGGTGCGTGCCCCGCCGACGTGGAGAAAGCCCGTAGGTGACGGGGCAAAACGCACCCGCGGTTTTGGGGTAAGTGTCATGCTCGAAAGGTTCCTTCCTGTTCAGGCAAACGGTTAATCTTAGCGGAACCGATGAACAAAATCGAGCAGCGCGCCAAATCAACCTACGCAAGCTATGCAACGCACCGGGGATCTGGACGCGAG
Source organism: Candidatus Acidiferrales bacterium (assembly GCA_049517055.1). GTDB lineage: Bacteria > Acidobacteriota > Terriglobia > Acidiferrales > UBA7541 > Palsa-295. The sequence continues at coordinate 11,061 of JBEKSN010000003.1, forward strand.
GGCAGCAAATCCCGCAGTTTGAATGGACTCTGAGTCCTATTGGGTCCGGATGGTCCGTCGCGTTGCCCAATTTTGGATGAAACGGGGGACGTTGACCGCCACGAAACTTGACCAGACACGCGGACGGGCGCCCGGCGATTTTCTGCTATTCTCAAGGTAAGTATCGGCAATATCGGTCGGAGCTATGACTTGCTGAACCATATCAATATGACTGCGACCGTTCTCCTGGCAGGCGCCTTCCTGTTGGCGTTGTTCTTTTCCTACATCTATCAGCAAAAACGCCAGGAATATATGCTCGTTTGGGCTGCAGGATGGCTACTGTTGGCTCTTCACTTTCTAGTTCCGGCACTCGGCACTTGGTTGGTGCCTCTTCCGTGGGTCGAGACGGTGGATGGGTGGTTCCTCGCGGCAGCGGTACTCTCATTCTACTGTGCGGCGAGAATGTACGCGCGCCTCACGGTCTCGTGGGAGGGTGTAACAGGCCTCGGTGTGGCGGCGGCAATCTGGGCCTTGGGCTATTCGCGCGGATGGGTAAACGTACCCTTGGAATTGGGTGTCGGGCTGCTGTTCTTCTTTATTGCGCGCACCTTTTGGCAAGAGGGGCGCAAACAGGAATCCCGCGCGGATCAGTTTCTGGCGATCACTTTCGTGGGATGGGGATTGCTGAGTCTTACGACGATTTTTCAAGGCCGATCGGGATTCTTGGCCGGGCATGATCTCCTGGCGGTGGTTCTGCTGTTTGAACTCTTCGCGGGCGTGCTCATGGTGATGGCGGTTTACGAAGAAGAACGCCGTCGAGTTGAGCGGAACATGCTGGCGCTTTCGAATCTGAACCTGGCGACGTCAAGCTTCTCCGGTGGCGAGATTCAGAAGATGCTGGCGCAAGCGCTCGACCGCGTTTTAAATGTCGTGCGCATACCAGCGGGTGCGCTTTGCTTGCATTATGGAGAAGAGAACGGCCCGACTTCAGTGGTCGTCACCGGTTTGGGGGATACATTCTGTGCGACGATACAAGAAAACAATCTAGACGATTATATCGTTAACCTGGTCGCACGCCTTGGCGGACTTGTTGTGCTCCGCGATTTGGAGACGGACTCGAAGTGGGCAGCTTTGGAGAAAGAAGAAGCGTTCCGGCACGTACGAAAACTGCTGCTGGGACAGAACCTGCGTACCGTTGTGGGGATCAGTCTGCAAGCAAAAGAGCGCGTCTTCGGAGTGTTGCTCCTCGGAACACCGGATAATCGAAATTTCACTCCTGCGGAATTGCGGCTGCTTTTGGCGTTGGGCCATCAGATTGGGATGGCAGTGGAGAATAGTTATCTGGTTCAGCAGACATCGCGGCGCAGCGAAGAGCTCCACATTCTAAATGAAATAGGACGAGCACTGAGCTCGACACTCGAGCCTGATGCATTGTTCGATCGTATTTATTCCGAGATGAAGCGCTTGCTCGATGTGAGCAGCCTTTTCATCGCATTCTACGATCACAAGACTGAGCAAGTGCGATTTGAAATCGATGTACTCGAAGGCGACCGGTTGCCTAAACGAATTCGAACCGCCGGAAACCATTTGACCGAATACGTGGTGAATACCTGTCAACCCCTTCTCATTCGAGACCACTATGAAGAGGAAGCTAAACGGTTGGGCTTCGAACCAGCTCGTATTGTCGGTTGCATTTGCGCGGTACCTCTGATTCTTTACAACCGCGCAGTCGGCGTGATGGCGGTGCACAGCAAACAAGAACGGGTATTTGACGAAGGTCACGTCGAGTTGATGCGCGTGCTGGCAAGCGAAGCGGCGGTGGCGCTGGAAAACGCCCGGCTCTTTTCCGAGGAACAGAAAAAATCGCGCCATCTGATGCTCATCAACAATGTCTCCAGTCGCGCGATTACCACTTTGGACCCGGAAGAGATGCTCGCGAAGATCGCTGAAGAGATTGAAAATGGTCTGAAGTATGACCACATCGGCATCGCTACGCTCGACTATTCAGCGAAGGAGTTGGTGATTCAGGCAGAAGCCGGGGCTCGTAGAGACGCTGTGGGGCGGAGAATTCCGTTGGGCGAAGGCTTGGTAGGAGAGGTCGCGCGTACAGGACGGATGGCGATCGTGCGGGAAGTGAATGCGTCCTCGCCACGCTTGGTCCTGGCAAGCTCCATTTCGGCCATCGCGCTCCCGGTAACATATGCCGAACAGTTGCTAGGTGTTCTGTACATCGAATCCTCCGAGGCTTGTGAATTCGACGAGGAGGAAGGCCTGCTGCTTCGGACCCTTGCCGATCTTTTTGCGGGCGCGCTTCACAATGCTCTGACATTCCAGAAAGCGCAAGAGCAGGCGATCACCGACGGCCTTACGGGCGTCAAGACGCACCGATACCTGATGGAGACGTTATCTTCCGAGTGGAAACGATCGACACGCGCCAACCGGCCGTTTGCAATCGTCTTGATGGATCTCGATCGGTTTAAATTCGTAAATGATTTTTATGGACACTTGGAAGGCGACGTTGTACTGCAACGCGTGGGACATATCCTCGAACAAAACTGCCGGCGGTCTGATGTCGTGGCACGCTACGGCGGAGATGAGTTCGTCATTTTAATGCCTGAGACCACGGTGGAGCAGGCCCGGCAACTCGCAAGTAAGCTCCGGGGCTGGGTGGCGTCTGATCCGCTTCTGCGCGATAAGAATATTACGGCAAGTTTTGGCATCGCGGGATTCCCGATCCATGGATCAACTCCCCAAGAGTTGATCCAAGTGGCAGACTCCTCGATGTACCTTTCCAAGCACCAGGGTGGCAACTCGGTATCGAGCGCGGAGGAAGGCGGCCCAAACGACACGAAAAAATGGAAAAAAGATGTGTTGGAGGCTTATCTAGGGGTCACGCTGAAGCGTCTGTTCTCCACCGGGCCTGAGGCCTTCGAAGAGATCTATCGGCGTCTCGAACAATTCACCCGTTCACTGGCCGAACAAAGCGGAGGCGTGCCGCCCGATACGTTGCCGGTCGCTGTAGTCGAAACGGTCACTTCACTCGCGCTCGCGATAGACGCGAAAAACCACTACACCCAAGGGCATTCCCAGAAAGTCTCGGCCTACACCGTTGTGATTGCCAAGGCGCTGGGGATGAGCGAGGCGGAAGTGGAAGAAATTCGACTGGCGGCTCTGCTTCATGACATCGGCAAAGTGGGGATTCAGGAGACCATTTTAAACAAGTCAGGTCCCCTGGACGCATCTGAATGGGAAACGATGAAGACCCATGCAGAACTCGGGGCCAAGATACTGGAGCCTTTGCAGGCGATGAATCGAATTCGGCTGATGGTTCGGCATCATCATGAATTTTTCGACGGCACCGGCTACCCTGACCGGCTACAAGGCGAAAAAATTCCTTACGGGGCGCGCGTAATCGCGATTGCTGACGCTTACGATACGATCACTTCTGAGCGCACCTACAAGAAGGCGCGCAGTTCCGAAGACGCATTTTCCGAACTCGAGCGCTGTGCCGCGAATCAGTTTGATCCCGAACTCGTTCGACTCTTCATCGAGACGATGCGGCGTTCGCCGCGGGTTCGGATCGAAGCGATTGTCGGCGCCCCAGACCTGTCAGATAGTGATCTCCTGTAGCGAGATTGCGCCTCCACAATATTCAAGAGAATTTGCAATCGTCCGCACCCAATCAGGCCGGCGTAATTTCGGCAGATACCGCGTAGAACAGTGCTGGACGCCTCACGGGAGCCTCGATACAGTTCCATCTGCATTTCAATGTGATTGGGGTGAGGAGGTAATCGTGCAAACAGCTACGGTCAAGTGGGTCGTCGGCGAAGAGTTCACAGCAACGTTGCCCTCCGGCCACTCGGTATCATTTGACGCGGATCGAGAACATAACGCCGCCCCCGGCCCGATGGAAATGCTTCTTGGCGCGCTGGGGGCCTGCACTTCCGTGGACGTGGTTATGATTCTGGCAAAGAAGCGCCAGAAGCTGACGTCGCTCGAGATCGCAATTTCCGGAGAGCGTGCGAGCGAACCGCCTTCGGTATGGACAAAAATCGAGATGATTTATCGGCTAGCAGGAGACCTGGAACCTAAAGCAGTACGGGACGCAATCGAGTTGAGCCAGTTCAAATACTGCTCTGTGGCAGCGATGTTGAGAAAGACCGCCGAGATCACCTACCGCTTCGAAATTGTAGCCTAGCGCGCCCTTGCGGAAGATCGAGGGGAGCGTGTTTTGCTTGTCACGCACACAATTGATTGCATACAATCGCGGGCTATTGATTCCATCCTGGAGAAACTGAATGGCTAGACGCATCGCTGCGAAGATCACCGGAGTTGCAGGATACGTGCCCCCGCGCGTAGTCACCAACTTCGATCTCGAAAAAAAAGTGGACACGAATGACGAATGGATCCGCACGCGCACCGGTATTCGTGAACGGCATTATGCGGAGCCAGGCGTTGGCGCTTCGCATCTCGGCGCCGAGGCTGCGAAGAAATTACTTGCGGCAAAAGGCGTGCAACCGGAACAAATCGACCTCATCGTCGTGGCGACCGTTACTCCGGACATGTTGTTCCCGGCGACCGCCTGCTTGATTCAAGATCGCCTGGGCGCAAAAAATGCTTGGGGCTTTGATCTCTCTGCTGCTTGTTCGGGATTTGCCTATGCGCTCACGGTGGGCGCTCAATTTGTTGCCAATGGAACACACAAAAGGGCGCTCGTTATCGGGAGCGACGTGATGACTTCCATTCTTGACTACAAAGACCGCGCTACCTGCGTTCTTTTCGGCGACGGCGCTGGCGCGGTTCTGGTTGAACCGGCTACTTCTGAAACCGAGGGCATCCTGGACTTTGCGCATGACATCGACGGCTCGGGCGGGTGCAACCTCTTTATGCCGGGGGGCGGTTCGCTAAATCCAGCGTCGCTACAGACGGTTGAAAAACGCATGCATTACGTCCATCAAGAAGGCGCGCAAGTGTTTAAATACGCGGTGCGGCGAATGAGTGAGCTAGCATTGCAAGTGCTTGAGCGTAACGGATTCACGAGCAACGATCTCGCGCTGGTGGTCCCGCATCAAGCGAACCTGCGCATTATCCGGGCGATGCAGGAGCGTTTGGGCGTTGACGATTCGAAAGTTCTCGTGAATATAGACCGCTTTGGAAATACTACCGCCGCCACAATTCCATTGGCCCTGATGGATGCCCTGGAGCAGAAGCGCTTGCGCAAGGGTGATCTCGTGCTCTTGATCACCGTCGGTGCAGGCTACACCACCGGCGCAATCCTGATGCGCTGGGCCTACTAGCCCTCTCCAAATTGTTCTCCGATGAAATGAAAGAGGCCGGCCAAACCGTGCCGGCCTCTTTCCGAATGCGAACTAGTCCTATTACGGAGCTACGACGTTTGTATAGGTTGTCAGAACGCCGTCCGTTGAGCCGGTGGTCTCGATGCTGAAGATTTGCTGACCGTTGGTTACAAAGACACTCGAATTCCCGCCAACGGTAACTGTGCCAGTACCGTTCGGATTGATCGTGAAGGTACCGCTAAACGGCGTGTCCGGTGAAAGCCACAAGTTTGGAGTAGCTGCCGGCGGTGTGAAGTAGTTTATGTCGTAAACGGCAGAATAGGCGCCAGTGTTCACGAGAGTAGCCACGCCAGAGAATGATCCGTTTTGGCCGTCGACATCCTCCCAGTTTCCAAGAGCATACGTTCCGCTGATATTCGACAAAGTGAAAGCCTGTGTACTCTGGGTTACCAAGAAACCGGAACCAACGTTGGCATCCGTTCCAACACTGAAGCCCTGAATCTGTTCGATTCCATCTCCGCCGTTTGTAAGGTATATGACCGGCGCATCTGCAGTACCGGTGTTGGTGATGAAAACACGCCCCGAAGACGGATTCGCTGCGTCCACCGCGTAGGTCCCGGTCAGTGTCGGAGTAGTCACGGTCCCACCGTCATTTTGAGTCAATGAACCTGTCACGGTGTTCCCAGTGCTCGAAAATTGTGCTATGCCGACGGTGACTACATTCGTAAAGTCAATTGCGTCGAATCCCTCTTCGGCGTCGAGGAAAAACCCATTCAGCGCACCCGATGCAAAGCTACTTTGCGTGGCAAGCGCACGGCCACTAACCAGCGGCGTGTTTGGCGTACCTGTGCTCACCTGATCGGTTGAGAGGACATAAAAATCGTTGGCGTTTATGACGTAGATAACAGCATCAAACGTAAGGTCCGGACTGCCTGTAACTGGAACATCAAAATTAGCCGTGGCCCGCCCGGTGGTAGTGTCAATGGTGTTAATCGTTCCCGATCCGCCGGTGAGTTCACCTGAAGCCGTGCCATTGTCATTGAAGTCGGCAAAGATGGGAGAGATGACACCTGCCGCGTCCGCGAACGATCCCGCAATAGCGATACGATCCACCGAGGGGTCCCACCCAGCTAAGCCAAAAGCAAAGTTCGCAGCCAGCGAGCTAACCGTAAAACTGGGCGAGAGGGTCTGCACATGCATCACTCCAGCGGCCCATGAGTCCGTCTGCCCATCGCCATTGTCAAACTCGATGATGTTGCCCGTCGTGTAGATTCCCGCGCTCTGTCCACCGAGTGCGAATTGGAATATCACTCTCGTCGGAGTAGGGGGAGTCGCCGGAACTCCCTCACGCCTCGCACTATTGGCACGCCGCGCTTTCAGACCGGCAAGCCTCGCCGGAAGCGCCTCAGATTTGCTTGCCCTGCCGCGCTTTGTAGCACCGCCCGAGTTAAAGACTAAGCTCACGCAGCCTCGGGTATCGCCGTTGAGATCAAACGAGTACGAGCTAGCCGCGAGATTCATATTGCCCCCTGGGTTTTGTGGGCCAAGGGTGATTCCGTTGTAATCCACATCGGCGGCCGTGATGCCGCCAGCGCCATCGGCGGTGAAGCTGCCCGCAATAACTATCGGTTCCTCATCGGTGGCGTCAAATCCTCTCAGAAGGAATGCGTAGGATGTCCCTGCTGGCAACGCCCCGTCATTGCTTCCCGCAGGGCAAGCGTTTGCATTGGAGTTTGAAACAAAGCCGGTATAAGCGGCCTGAGTTGTATTGGCCGTGGGCGTAACAGAGTCAGTTACGAAGACCGTAAACGGAAAGCTTCCAGCCGTGTTCGGTGTGCCGATGATGGTCACGGAATTCGTCGTTGTTTGGATCGTCGTTGGAGACGTCGTAGTCCCGTTACTCAGCATCAAGGCCGGTGAACCCGGTGGCAGCGCATCCGCGACCGTCCACGTATAAGGTCCCGCAGTTGCAGGAGTGACCGTGAGAGTTTGATTTACCGGGGTTCCAACCATCAATGAGAGCTCTGTTGGCGTAATGGCCAGCGTCGACGTGATCGTGAATGAGAAAGGGAAAGCCGCCGACACAGTCCCGTTCGAGTCTGTCACCGTCGCACTGCCCGAAATCGTTGCTGCGGCCAGGGGCGTTCCTGCGATAGTTGCTGTATTGCCGGAGAATGACAAGGTGAACGGAGGATTTGGCACTCCGGTTACGTTCCAGGTATACGGCGCCACGCCGCCGGTAACGGTCAGCGTGCCAGTATAGGCGATGCCAACATTGCCGTTTGGCAATGTTCCTGAAATCACGGGTATCGAATTGTGATGGTGACTGGACCCGCAATTGACGATTGGCATGACTAGAAGGAGACCGATGAAAAGAAGAAAAGCGCTGCGGCGCAGCATAGATGCCTCCCGGCAATCGGCACGAACCGAAATGCGAGAATTCTTAAACCGCCAAATTTTCTGGAATCCCAAGTTCGAAAGTAAGAATACGCAACAACTAAACACTGAATACGACGCCTAGACTCTCTAAAACAAGATTCTAACCGCTTTCTTTTCGCTTGCAAGGGCAAAAGGAAGCGCAAGATTCAAATTGTGAAGAAAGGAGCGGCTTCAGCGCACCGACACCCTCAGTTTCGCAAAAAAACGCAACTCAATGCCCGATAATAATCAGAACCGGATTCGTGTCCCCCGGCGTGGTTGTAATCATTACAACTTTCGTCGGAGAAACAATAAAGAAATATCCCGTGAAGCCGGTCGGAGTCGAAAGCGTCATGGTCCCACTGCCGTCTGTACCGCCTGTGCCAGTTAGAACATAGCTTCCTGTCTCGGCGATTGTGCTGTTTTCCGAGGCTGTACTCTGATCCTGAGTGCCTCCAACTAACGAAATCCCATCGAAGCTCAGAAAACCCGAGAGGTCGCGGTCAGCGCTGACGGCGGGCGCTGAAGTTCCGTCGATCAATGAGGTTGATTTTATGGTTTCCGCGGTGAACGGACCGGCGGACTGCGGCGCGAAGTAACCAAAAGTGGGCGCGTTCTGCACGATGCTCACGCAGAATGCTTGGTTCGTGTTGATCAGATAAAAAACAGGTTCGAAGGAAGAATTGAACTCGATGGAGCCTTGGACGCGGCCCAAGTTGTCGGACGTATAGGCATCCGTGACCGCCGTGCCATTGGTTCCGAAGATCGTTCCAGCTTGATTATCAGTTTGCAACACTTGGAAGCTCGCAGTGCCGCTCGTCGCTGAGGTTTGGACCACTTGAACTTCAGGAAGAAAAGTGCCGCCTGAAATGAGCTGTCCGTTCAATCCTCCCACCATTGTCCCACTCAAGACACCCGACGTGACGAACGGCTGTCCAATTTGTTGGATCATTTCGCCGGCAGTTAGGTACGGAGTAACGTTATTCACGGTATCCGTTTCGATGATGAACGCGTCGCTGGACGAAATCGGATAGACGCTGTAGTGCGGATTGTCCAGGCTTCCGGATGTTAGCGCGAGAGTGCAGTGAGTGCTGTCCGCTCCGGAGTTGTACGAGCCAGAAACTGACGAGTCGTCGATCGTCACAAATCCGGGAGTATTCGTGTCCATTTCGCCTTGCGCCAGTGAGCCCGGCGTTGCCGCAACAACGGGCGGAATCGCCGTAAATCTGCCCGCAAACGCGAGGGGACCTGTGCCGTTGGTAGCAAATGCACTGGCGAAACCTGAACCGCCAAACGCAAAGTCACCAGTGTAAGTACTGGTGCCTGTGTTATTCACTACGCAGGATGTAACCGTCTGAAGTTCGATTCGTCCCGAGCCCCGAGTTGTGGACGAGTCAAACTCAATGAACCTGCCGTTCCCGCTTGAATTCACTGAGAAGGCAAATATCGGCGCTATCGGCAAGGTCGTGTTTGTGAATGTGAAAGTTCCGCGGCCATCTGTTCCAGCTGTATAACTGCCAAGGAGGTTAGCGAAATTGAGAGGTTGCCCTTCCTGCGAGTTGTAATCCATTTCGCCGCCCGTGATACCGCCCATGCCATTGGCCGTAAACGTTCCAGCGAAAGCCACAAATCCATTGGTGCCGTAGCCGCTGAATTCAAACGCGTACGAGCCGTTCAGAAGCGTCAGTTGTTGCGCTTGGCTGATCACAAGCGTGAAGGTTGACGTCACGACTGCCGGCGGAACGGCGCTGTCTGTTGCAGTGATGCCAAACGTAAAAGTTCCGCCCGCCGTCGGAGTGCCGGACAGCAGACCAGTGCTGCTCAGAGATAGGCCGGCAGGTAAAGTCGATCCGGTCGCCACTGTCCAAGTATCAGTCCCAGTGCCGCCGCTGGCTGTGAATTGCAAGCCGGGAGAGTCATAAAGTGTGCCTACGGTGCCGGACGGCAGAGGCGAAGTCGTAGTGATCGCAAGCGAGCTGACTACGATTGTGAGTTGCTGCGAGGCTGGCGGATCGGCCGCGGAAGCATCTGTTACCGTGATCGTAAAAGTGGAACTTCCCGCTGCCGTCGCCTTTCCCGTGATTTGCACTGTACCTGTGGTGCTGTTGGAAAGCTTAAGTCCCGCGGGAAGCGCTCCAGCGGTTATCGACCACGAGAGAGGTGGCACTCCGCCAGTCGCAGTCACAGAGGCGCTATAAGAGCCGTTTAAGGGTGCCGTGGGAAGCGTAGTGGTTGTAATCGTCGGCGGAGGTTCGACTGTTACGGTAAGCGTCGCCGACTGATTCGGAAAATCCACCGATGTAATAACAATCTTGACAACAGTTTCTGCCGTAACCGGATTTGGCGCCGCATACGTGGCAGTAGTCGTGCTCGTTTGAGTGAGAGTGCCAAAACCGACGGGGCCAAACGTCACACCACCTGCGGCGGAATCATTTAACACACTAACCTGTATCGAGACAGTTTGCCCCTGACCGATAATCTGCGTGCCACGCGGCGAGAGAATCGAGACCTTGTTGAAGGTAGCCGGCTTATCGGCGCAGCCGGTGAATTGGATCAGAGCTAGTAGAACACCAGCGAGCAAAAAAGAAATTCCGGCGCGCTTCATCGTGGCGCCTCCTTCAATCGGGACAATTCATGCGCCCCAAGGGTTGTGGAGATTTAATTTGGCCACAAATCTGCGTAACTAGTTGAGAAATGACTAGCGTGAATGGCGTATCAAGCAACCGGTCCGAAGACCAGGACGAAAATTTAGCGTAGCGTGGCTGAATGGGTAGTTTGAGGCGAAACCCTTGAGATTTTGGTAAGGCCCCTTTTTCGTTACAGTTGGGTTGCGAAGAATCTACACAATGATGCCAATTATCAAGGTCGGATCGGGAACTTGGCAGGATGCAACGGTAAAAGGGTTCCGACTGCGGCTACTGATAGGAGCGGGCCTCGTTCACCAAGGCAAGGTTGCACTCAAGACGCTGGGATAGTCTCACCGTTGCGTATTGTGTGCACAGCGCCATTTCGCGTTGCGTCCAGCCTGTTCCTTCGGTAGAGGTAAAGAAGCTCCCGAAATGGCTCAGGAAACGCATAGCGCCATAATAAAAGCTCACTCCCCGCAGGTTGGAGCCTGAACCAGTCTCTAGATCCGGGCAGACGTCGCGATAAACCGCCAGGACTTCTTGGAAGCTACTGAAACTTATGAGGTTAAGATAGGGCTTGTGAGCTGCATCCGCCTCGTTTACCAATGGCTCGGAGACGGTTCGAAGCAGCGACGCGCGCCAGCTGAAGACGGCGAACTGTATCGTCGCTGCGACTGAGATCACGAGAATGAAGGCTGCGATTAACATTTTCGACCAACGACAGTTTGCCGTTTCCCTCCGCCGGGCACAATAGAACCGACGTACCAGTCGCGCGAAACGCTCGGGAAGTGCCCATAAGAGCGCTTGCGCTTGTCGTAAGGCCAAGGATGGAGTACAAAATCCTCGTGCAATCATTGTACGGGACGCGATTGCAATTTCCGGAGGCAAGTTATGCCGCGTAGAATGCAGCTAGCTTTTATTCTTTGCATGGTTGTTCCTATCTTATCGGGTTTTGGCTCGCGTTTGAGTGCGACGCCGGACGCGTCCAACGAAGCACAGATTCGTTCGGTTCTCGACATGCAAACTGCTGCGTGGAATCGCGGGGATATAGATACTTTCATGACCGGATACTGGAAATCCGAGGAAACCGAATTCGTGGGTGCGAGTGGGATCGCTCGCGGCTGGGAGGCAGTCCTTGTTCGCTACCGCCGGAATTATCCGGATGGAAAAGCGATGGGGAGTCTGACATTCTCAAATCTTGAGGTTCACGTCGTCTGTCCGGATTCGGCATTCGTGATTGGAGAATTCCAACTAGATCGCGAAAAGGACCGTCCGGCGGGGATCTTTACGCTGAATTTTCGGAAGTTTGCGGAAGGGTGGCGAATCGTTGCGGACCACACGACGGGATTTCCTGCGTCATCCTCGGCAGGTTCTCATTAGTCTTTAATAAGCGCCCGTGCACCACGGTCTGTGGCAAGATTTTCGCTAGAGGTAATGAGGGGAAGGTGTCGTGGGGCACGCGGAACTGTTCTTCTACACGTCGTTCGGACATAATGGCAGCTCGTTGATTGTTTTTTCGCGAAGGAGAAATCAAATTTGCGCGCAGTGATCACTGGTGGAGCGGGATTTCTAGGTTCGCATCTCTGCGAGCTCATGCTCGAAAAAGGCTGGGATGTATTGTGTCTCGATAATCTTGTAACCGGAAACGAATCCAACGTTTCACACCTGATTTCACATCCTCGATTTCGATTCGCCCATCAGGATGTCTCGCGCTACATTGAAGTACAGGGCCCCGTGGAAGCAGTGCTTCATTTTGCTTCTCCAGCAAGCCCTCCCGATTATCTGAAGTTTCCGATACAGACGCTCAAGGTTGGCGCCTTGGGGACGCATAATACCCTTGGCTTGGCACTCGCAAAGAAGGCGAAATTTTTCTTGGCGTCCACTTCGGAGTGCTATGGAGATCCCCAGGTGAGCCCGCAGCCGGAGACATATTGGGGACATGTGAATCCGGTAGGTCCGCGCGGAGTGTACGACGAGGCCAAGCGTTACGCTGAAGCTATGACCATGGCGTATCACCGTTATCATGGCTTGGATACGCGCATCGTGAGGATTTTCAATACCTACGGGCCGCGAATGCGATTAAACGATGGTCGCGCTCTGCCGAATTTTCTGTATCAGGCGCTCAGCGGGGAGCCTATTACCGTCTACGGAGATGGTAAACAGACGCGAAGCTTCTGTTACGTCTCGGATTTGCTGGCGGGAATTTATAAGCTTCTCGAGTCGAACGAGCACGACCCAACCAATATTGGTAATCCTCAGGAAATTACGATCTTGGAATTTGCCGAGCGCGTTCGCGCCCTGGTGGGTGCCAACGTTCCAATCAATTTCCATCCGCTGCCGCAGGATGACCCCAAGCAACGATGTCCGGATATCAGCAAGGCCCGTCGCATTTTGGGCTGGGAACCGAAGATACCCCTGGAGCAAGGCTTGCGTTTGACCTATGAATATTTCCGCCAGCGACTCGCGCAAGCCGGCCAATCGAAGTAAACTGGCCTCTGCGGAATGCGCAAAACCTTGATAGGTGCGCGATATGACCCGTAGTAGAATCCCGCCACGTCAGGGCCGTTTCATCGGTGACGCGTTAAGGCGCGGCAAAATATACTCATGGAAATTCTTTGGCCAACCCTCGGCATTTGCGTTCTCGTATGTTTCGTTTTCTTTGTACTGGTGCAGCACTGGCAGCGAGTCCTGCGGCACCAAACTTGGACAATCCGCCGGCTGATCGAACGTGTGCGCAATCTCGAGGAAGTAGATGATCCGGAGTTTCGCCGCCGGCTCGGCGAATCAGTTCCCTCGCCACTTGAGCAGGTATTTACATTTTCCTTCCGATTGAGCGACCAGTTCTGGCGCGAGACGCTGCACGCAACACAAGAAACCTCGTCGTTTATCCAGGCCTTCGGAAGCTTTCTTGGTTCGGTGAAAATCGAACGCTGGCGTGGGCATAGCGTAGCCACCATCACGGAAGTTCTGCCGGATCGTCGAAGCGCCGTTTGGCAGACGCGCTCGCTGGACTGTTTTTTTGACGAAGAATCTGACTACGACAAGCTGACGCTCTGGGAACTCCCGCTTGCGCGAATGGAGAATTCGAACCAGCGCCCGCCATCACTTGAGCTAGTGCTGAAGGAAAAATCCGTAGAGCTGTGCGCTCATCTTCTCCCAATGCCGGGCAGCAATGGCCACTCAAAGATCTCAGCAACAAACGAAATGGTATTTTTTCGAGTCCCACTCGATACCGCGGAACTTACAGAATTTCGGAGCCACGATCCTCGCGGAAACGCCGACGGGTCTGAACCTCAGCTGAATCACGCTGCCTGGCGGGCATTCTATTCTCATCGAGATGAACTTGCCGGATTCGAATGGCAACTCTGGGTTCGCGATCTAAACAAGAAAGGGGAATGGGACCGGTGGAGAATTCTGGAACCGGCGGTTGATCCCGTCGCGCAGAACTCGCCGCAGAGGCGCAATTGATCTGGGTCACCTTCTAGTGACTGTGAGGCCGAACGGGAAGCCCCGCCCAGACGTTCATCAAGCCCAATAGCTCGCGCACAACAGAGAGTGCGTCGCGCGTGTTACGCCACCAGTGGTCCGCATCAAATGGATCCTCTGGCGCTGCGCGCACAATAGCCCTGAGATCTTCACCGGCGAGGTGTCTCCACAAGGCTCTTACCCTGCGAGTATGTTCCGGTGAGGTTACGATGATGACTCTGGATTTGCCTGCCTTGCGTAGTTCGCGAGTTATGTCTTCCACTTCCTGCTCCGTGTTCTTGATGGTGTCTGGCAGGATGCGGACATCTGATTCCGGGACATGGAGGTGATTCAAAATCTGCCGATTGTAATCTTCCTCGCCCACGTATTGGATACCGAGTTCTTTCAACTGATCGGAAGGCCCTTCTGGCCGGGTTAGCCATACTTCGCCCGCATAGCCAGATTCAAAATAATGCGCCGCAGCCTCGGCGCGATACGGCAAACCGCCGCTTAGGACCACAAGAGCGTCAGCGTGCGTCAGCGGGTCTTCACGGACGAGCCAGCGTCCTACTCCGCGCCACGCGAGGACCGCGGCTGCAAGCACCACCAGCAAAATCAAAGCCGAGATAGTACGTAGCTTGTGTTTGCGCCCAGCCGGAAACCTTTCTATGTTCGCCATTCGATTGCTATCGTTTCTTCAAAAGAAGGCTATCGGCAGCTACAAATTTCACATCCAAGCCGTCTTCACAGGCATATCGCGAAGCGCCAGCCCGGTAGAACAAGTTGAGATAAGTTGTACTTTAGAGGCCGGTCCGGCGCAGCGAGCGGCTGCGCGATAGTAACCCGCGCAGGCCGAGAAGAACCAAGCGGGGCTGGCTCAAGCACACGCGCCAGAGAATCTTCCATGCCTCATCCCGGGAATACTCAGCCAGCGACTGCTTGGCCGGATCGTTCAGCAGGTCCACCAGCCGGCTATAGTCGGCCTGCTGAAAATCATGGAGCGAGCGCCGCAACAGAAGATGAAGGTCAAGCTCGCGGCGCAGGGTACGCAGCTCACTGAACCTTCCATCCACGATCGCCTGAGCAACACCGAGTGCGCCGCGAAATCCAGTCACGATGCCACCGACCGTCGTCACTTTCACCTGTGCGGCTGCGTCCCCCACCAGGTACACGGATCCTCGGCCGACCTGACGGCGGACCGGCACCCACTCCTTGTAAAGTGGGATGCGCGCTCCCTGGAATTCGATGGGATCGAGCTTGCGTTTTTCCAGGAATTTCTCCAAATGCAACCGCGTTTCCGGGCCCGTTACACCGATCAATCCCAACGCGCCGCGAGTCGGCGATTCCGGAATGAGCCAATAAAAATATGGAGTGTCTTGCGGCACGAACCAAACGCGCGCCGTGTCGGGGGACATATCTTTCGGCAACGGCACAATCGCTTGGACCAACGGGACCGTCTCAAGCGGCGCCCATCCCGCGGCGTGCGCCACACGGCTCGAAGCGCCGTCGCCGCCGACAATCGTGTCCGCTCGAACTTCCTCCCGGTTTCCGTCATCGCATCTATCAATCTCAAGTACCAATCCACGGCCATTGGGATGCAGCGTGTGAAAGCGGCGTCCTAACTCGATACTCGCGCCGGAACGTTGCGCCTCTTCCGCGAGACCCTGAATTAAAGTCCGGCGCTCGATGATCAGGTCGGGGTGCTTCAGGGTTACGGTAGCGGCGCGGCCATCAGTAAAGAGTTCAAAGTGTCGGATTTCATTAACAACGCTTTTCTGGGCGGCGCGCCCGAGAAGAGCCAGCATTCGATTTGTGACGATCAGAGTGCGCTCTTCGGGCTCCAGCGTTTCGATGCGTTCGAACACGCGGACGGCGATACCCTGGCGCGCCAGCAGGGAAGCGGCAAATAAGCCCGCCGCCGACCCGCCCACCACAGCAACACTTCGCTTATCTGTGTGAGGATTGGGGGAAGAAATGTTTTTCGTGCCGCTTCGCTCGGGCGCCATATGTTCGTTTTTACAAGTAGGCTTTACGTTCAAAAATCTGTAGCTAGCTCAGGAACTGCAAGACACCCAACACGACCGGGCACGAAGTATATCCTACGGGCCCGCCAGCAAGAAGGCAGGCTCCTCAAAATCGCTATGCGGAGAATGTCTTAGGCAGTTTCACCTGGCGTTCGTATGGAAGACCTTCCAAGACGAAAATAGCGACAAGACTACCAACGACAAGAAATACTGCCAGGGCATATGCGGTCATCGGCAACCAACCCGGGACAAAAAGCGCAACCACGCCAAAGAGCGCCGCAAAGCAATACAGCACAAGCACCGCACCGCGATGGCCGAGTCCGAGGTTTGACAATCGGTGCGCCGTATGGTCCTTGCCCGGCGATGTGAAAGGCAGAAGCCCTCGGCGCGCACGGGAAATTGAGACGAGTGCCGTATCAAAGATGGGAACGCCCAGAATCAGCACAGGAATCAGCCAGGTAATTGGGAGAGGAGCTCCATCGGGACGAATCTTCAGCCCCAGCGTCGCCATCAGGAATCCGAGGAACATCGCACCACCGTCTCCCATGAAAATTCTCGCTGGATTGAAATTCCAGCGCAGGAATCCCAGTGAAGCGCCCAGAGTCGCGGCACCCAAGCTGCGGACGAGAGTCTGACCGTTCATATTTGCGGAAATTGTGAAAAAAACTGCCGCGATGGCGGCGATGCCCGCGCAAAGACCGTCCATATGGTCGAGTATGCTGAATGACGCAGTGATGCCCACGACCCAGAGTATGGTAAAGCAATCATCAAGAATCACGCCTGTTGCTCCGGGAACAAAATGAGAGAAAAGTTGCGCGTGAATTCCGACGGCAATGAGCATCAGTGCAGCGATCGGCATGCCGATGAATAGTTTTACTTGATGGTGCAGAAACTTGCCGTCATCGAGAAAGCCGACAATGGCGAGCAACGTCGCCCCGGAGAGAATCCCAGCAACTTGCTGCTGCGGCACGCCGTGGACCGTCACCAGAATGGCCAACGCAAAAGCCAGATAAATGGCTATACCGCCGAGAAGCGGGATCGGTTTTACGTGAACCTTCCGCGGACCCGGTTCGTCCACCATTCCGAAACGCAGAGCGAGACGACGGACCGGGATCGTAAGACCGAGCGACGCAAGAAGCGCCACAACAAAAGCGATCAGATCGGCATGTATGGATATCATTGCAGCCACTCCGGTTATCGGGCCGTAAGCATCTTTTCGAGGACCGCGCGCACCTGTTCTTTCTGCTTGGTTGCGAAATACCAGTCCATGGTCTTGCGCAAGCCCTCGCGGAATGGAGTTTTCGGCTCCCAGCCCATCAGTTTTTTTGCGAGGCTGTTATCTGCGACTCGGTTTACGGGGCCGGTAGGCATGTCCGGACGCATGCGGATATCGGCCTTCTGTCCGGAAAAATCGAGCACCATTTTCGCCGCATCGAGCACCCGGATG
The DNA here is from genome assembly GCA_049517055.1 of Candidatus Acidiferrales bacterium. GTDB lineage: Bacteria > Acidobacteriota > Terriglobia > Acidiferrales > UBA7541 > Palsa-295. The sequence continues at coordinate 28,318 of JBEKSN010000003.1, forward strand.
CGCTCCATCGTCCCAAGATTAACCGCAGTACCATCATCGATTTTTTCAGCGGCGAGAATTGTTCCGCTGACAATGTCATCCACGTAGGTCCAATTGCGGATTTGCGTGCCATCACCCCACACGTCAAATGGATTCTGGCCGATAAAAGCCCGAGCGATCATTGCCATTACAGCGTGATTTTCCACTCCGCGCGGCCCGTACACTGTGAAATACCGGCACGACGCTGCTTTCAGACCGTGTTCGCGGTGATAGGCCTGCAGCGTAAGCTCGGCCATCAACTTGGCCCAGCCGTACATATTGTCCGCGTCGTGCGGCGGTTTGACGTCCTCTTCACGCAGATACAGTTTCTGCTTCGTATCGGTCTGCATGTTATTCGGATAAACGCAGCCCGAGGAAGCGTAGACAACTTTTTCGACGCCCGCTTTCACCGCTTCCCAGAATACAACGCCGTCGAGAAATAAATTTGACGCGGGGCCGGCCTGGTGTAAATCAACATAGCCGCGCCCGCCATGGTCAGCGGCAAGGTGAAAAGCAATTTCAATCCCCTTCATCGCCGACCGTGTCACGCCCGGCTCGCGCAGATCGGCTTCGATAAACTCGACACGGCCGTCCGCTAGATGCTGTTCGATGTTCGAGCGTTTGCCGCTCGTCAGGTCATCTACCACGCGCACTTGCGCCCCGCGCTCCACCAGAGCGTCCACCAGGTGCGACCCGATAAAAGATGCACCGCCGGTTACCAGTACTTTCTTACGATTCATGGCCGTCTCCATGATTGTTGCCACGATTTGCGGCTTCTTCTATGACTTCGACAAACCTTTGAAGCTCATCGACTCTAGCATATTTCGCCGCTGTTTCCTTTGCGCGGATTCCCATTTGAATTAGTCGATTCTGGTCGTTACGCAATTCGCGAATGGCCGCTGCTATTGCGGCAGGATCGTCCGGATCCGCGGATATTCCGCAGCCCGATTCACGCACGATGCGCGCAGCGTCGCTTTCTGCAGCGGCTATCGCAAGCACCGGACGGCCAGCTGCAAGGATGGAATAAAGCTTACTAGGCACTACGACGCCCTCCAGACCACGCCTGACGGTCACAATGTGTACGTCGCCGGCCATCATTACGTGTGGCACTTGTTCGATTGGAAAAAACGGCAAGAAGCGTACATTCGGCAAAGGTTTCGCAGAAGTCTCCATCGCTGCGCGGTTTGCCCCATCGCCTACAAACACGATTCCGGTATTTTCGTTGCGCAAGATGTGGGCGGCTTTAAGCAGCGAATCCCAGGCTCCGTAGAAGCCGAGGTTGCCCGCATGCAAGGCAACGAAAGGGAATCCACAGCGAATTTTCTGGACGACTAGATCATTACGCTCCGGCGGCGAAGGAGGAAACGACGCGCCGTCCCGGACTACCACTACCCGGTCTGGCGAAACACCTTTCGAGATAATGCGCTCGCGCATGTCGTCGCCAAGAACTATTACACGGGCGGCTTGATGCAGTGCCCGGCGATGCATTTTCTCCCAACGGTCAACCCATCGATTGGGCTGCACGATATCACCACCGATAGCCATGTCCGGATACAGGTCCCGAATGTTGTAAACGAACGGGCGATCTGCCATGCGCGCAATAAATGCGCCGGCAATGCCAGCTACCGGAGGATCCGTCATGGCAAGAACGATGTCCGGGTGAATAGCCAGCGCGCGAGGGACAGCGAGCGCGAGATAGGACAGATAATTTGAGACGCGGCGCCGCATCTGATGCCGGGGATAAGCGGTAGATGCGACGCGCTCAACCGTAACATTGTCGCGAATATCACGCCGGAGAAATGCGAAAGGGTAGAACTCCTCCGGGTCGTAGGATGGACGTCCGGCAAGCACTGTCACCTGATGACGCTCTGCCAGTTTTTCAGCCACTTGCACCGCCATCTTGGCTGTGGCGGAAGTGTCCGGCGGATAATATTGATTGAGAAGAAGGATGTGCATGGTTCTTGATTTGCAACCTCTACGCCGGGCTGGACCACTGTATCGACGAGCAGCGCTCTGATCGCGCTCTCTATTCTGCGCGCTTCGCAAAACTATTCGCAGTTTCTTCCCGTGATGCGCCTGAGAATTTCTTCTCAAGAACGAAGTTTCCCATCACGAGTGTGTCCATCTGAGTTCGACGGAAACAATCCAGCGCTTCCTCCGGGCGGCAGACGATTGGCTCATTGTCGTTGAACGAAGTATTTAAAAAAACTGGAACGCCCGTTTGTTCGCCGAAGGCGCGCAGCAGTTTCCAGTACAGTGGATTAGCGGTTCGACTGACAGTCTGGAGTCGCGCCGTCCCGTCCACGTGGGTCGGCGCGGGAATCACTTTGCGTTTTTCCGGCCGAACGGGGTAGGCGAACGTCATAAATGGCGACGGATAAGTCTTCTCAAAAAAGTCGCCAGTGGCTTCTTCTAAAATGGAGGGCGCAAACGGCCGGAATATTTCGCGATGTTTGATGCGGCGATTCAAAACGTCCTTCATCTCGGGCCGGCGCGGGTCAGCCAGAATACTTCGCTGTCCCAGTGCACGCGGACCCCACTCCATGCGACCCTGAAACCAACCGACTATTTTTCCGCTGGCGATATGCTTCGCCGTGGTTTCGAGCAAATCAATTTCGCCCATCTCCGAGACGCACATCTCGTCTTCCGATGAGTGAAAGTTGTCGATCGCCCGGCGCAGCTCCTGAACCGAAAATTCCGGCCCCCACCCCGCGTGATCCATCACGAATTCCCGCGGGCGTCCGAGAATCTGATGGTTTACCGCAAAGGCCGCCCCTACCGAGAGACCTGCGTCCCCCGCGGCCGGCTGAACGTAGACCCGTTCAAAACTCGAGTGGTCAAAAATTTTTCCGTTCGCGAGGCAATTGAACGCGACCCCACCTGCCAGGCACACCGACTTCTGCTTCGTTTTCTTCGCCAGCGCGCTCCAATGAGCCGCAAGGACTTCTTCCAGTGCCGCCTGCATACTTGCCGCTATATTCCGATGCTTCTGTTCGAGTGGTTCTCCCTCTTTGCGCGAAGGCCCGAGACGCTTTTCCAGATATGAGGAAAAGAGCCGGCCGAGCACTGGCGTCTGATTTGCTTCTCGCCAAGTCATATCGGCACCTAGGCGCTGATGGGTGAAGTACTCAAGGCCCAGCCGGAACGAAAGGGGGCCATCGGTATAAACGATCCGGCGGAATTCGTCCAGGAACTCCGGCTCGCCGTTGGCTGCTAGGCCCATCACCTTGTACTCGTCGCCGAACTTCCAGAAGCCAATGTATTGCGTCAGCGCGGTGTAATACATTCCGAGCGAATGAGGAAACCTGATTTCTCCAAGTGTCCGCATTTTCGGCCCTTCGCCCAAGGCCCACATGGAGCTGGCAAAGTCCCCTAGGCCATCAGCTGAAAGGACCGCGGCATTTTCGAATGGCGAAACGAAATAAGCGCTTGCGAGATGCGCTGTGTGATGTTCGATGCGATGAAAATGCGCCCGGATGTTTTCTGGAGGCATTTCGAAGGCTGCGGCTAGATCTTCTCGCACGCCCGCAAAGCGTTTCATCACGCGCGCGCGATCCAGTGCGAAGCGAGGCATGCGCATTGCAAAACGAAGCTTCGTTCCCAGCCGCGCCCATGGATTGCGCGGAACCGCTATGTGATCTACTTCGGACAGTTTTGCGCCGGCCTGATCTAGGCAGTACTGAATCGCGCGTGCCGGTAAACCCGCAGCATACTTCACGCGATTGAGGCGCTCTTCTTCTACGGCAGCCAGCAGGCGTCCGTCCACGACGATTGCCGCCGAAGCGTTCGCGTGATACGCGTTTATGCCCAGAATGATCATTCTAAAATGTTCGCATATAGAATTCTGTGGCCATCCTTAATCAACTTGCATGGACGGTTGCCGAATTATGGCTACAGGTGCTGTCCTTCGTCGGTACGCTTAAGTTGCGCTTCACCCATTCGTTCAACACGTAAAGGCTCCAGGGCCGGGACCATGTTGTTCTGCCTCGCAAAAAATTCCTCCAAACAGTTTGTGCGAACCTGTGGTCCAGGCTTGCCCCGAGCGACGGTGCCCAATCGCCAAGTCCCGCGGCTACCCGATCGCCGAACTTCCCACGCATCCAATACTCCCACGGAAAGGTGAAAGTACGTTTAGGCTGATTAGCGATTTCCTCGGGTAACAAATCGCCGAGAGCTTCGACGAGCAGGGCTTTCTGTCCTCCGGCGCCGCGCTTGACCGATTCTGGCAGCCCAAGAACGTATTCCACCAGAGGCGTATCGAGAAACGGAACGCGCACCTCAAGAGAATTGCGCATGCTCATCGTGTCCGTATCCCGTAACAGCGTGTTGACCAGATAGGAACGCAGTTCGAGCCACGAGACTTGTGTAAACCGATCCAGGGGTTGCGACTGTTGGGCGGCGGCAGTGAGCCACTGAAACCAGGACGTTGAATTCCATGCGTTGGCGTCCCCGCACAGGTGAGATGCAAATGCCTGCGGTGTAAATAGCGCACGTGTGAAAAAGTAGGGATGCGGAAACTGATTCGGCTGAAGCCAAGCCGCCGACGCTTTGCGGAAAGCATCCGGTGCGGACTGAAAAATCTTCGCGCTCTTTATTCCTAGTGCCATGAACCTGCGGGCTAACGGCGGAAAGAAGCCAGCCGCCGTAGCAATGCGACCAATCTTCGCAGTGGCTCGGAACGACATGTAGCCGCCAAAAAGCTCATCGCTGCCAAGTCCGGAGAGTGCCACTTTCAAGCCAGCTTGGCGTGCCGCCCACGAAACGAAATACGTGTTGGTGCCATCCATGGAGGGCTGATCGAGAGCCATGATCGCTTCATCGAGTCGAGTAACCATTTCATTGCCGGAAATCATGACTTCGCGATGCTGGGTTCCAAGACGCTCGGCAGTGCGTCGCGCAATTCCGGCTTCGCTGAACTCCGTGTCGGGAAACGATACGGTGAAGGTATGGATCCCCCTCTGCACGGCTGTTGCCAGAGCCGCGATCGCCGTGGAATCGATTCCGCTGCTCAAAAACACTCCCACCGGAACGTCCGCAATTAGATGACTACGCACGGCATCTTCGAGCAAAGAGCGAACGCGCGAGGCTGGGGAAACTCTTGGAACGTTCGAGCTCCTCGAGGGAACCCGAGTTTCAGCTTGCGTCTCGAACACCCGCGCAACGTCCCAATAAGGTTTCGGCTCAGGAGTTTGGACCGGATTATCGGCAAGAATCGTGATGCAATGGCCCGGTGGCAGGGAAAAGACTCCCTCAACGAGCGCTGTCGGCTCGCCAACTGAACCAAAAAATAGATATGCAGTAAGAGCTTCGTTGGAAAGACGCGGAGGAATAAATCCACTCGCGAGAAGGGCTCGCACTTCTGACGCAAATAGAAGAGCACCACCGGCCTTTGCGTAGTAAAGCGGCTTAATTCCCATGCGATCGCGGGCCATGAATACGCTTGCGGCGCGACCGTTTTTCGCCTCGGGCAGTTCAATTACCGCGAACGAGAACATTCCCTGCAGCCGATTGACGGAATCTTCGCCCCACTCTTCATAGGCGTGAACGATGACTTCCGTGTCGGACTTGGATCGAAATCTATGGTTGCGTGCTTCCAAGTCCTCTCGGAGCTCGCGGAAGTTATAGATTTCGCCGTTGAAGACGACGGCGATTGTTCCGGTTTCGTTCCACACGGGCTGGCTGCCGCCGGGAAGGTCAATGATGCTAAGGCGGCGCGCCCCTGCGGCAACGCGCCGTGTCGCCAGTAGTCCTTCCTCGTCAGGACCGCGATGAACGATTGCGGCGAGCATCCGGCGCACGACAGCTTCGCCAGTTTCTTTTGAATCAAATCCGATAGCGCCGCAAATTCCGCACATGAAGACTAGGTCGCATCCAGGAAAGCGTGGCAAGCTCTCCGGAGCTGCTGCCGGATGTGTACTGAGTGCAGGCCGAGCCGCTTCTCGCCGTACCAGCTGAGAGCGGTTCGCAGCAAGATTAAAAGAATTAGAAGCAGAATAGAGGAGACCATGGCAGCAAAGGATTCGCGTTCGACTAGGAGCGTCATAAATGGCATGTCTTCCCAGCCGGGAACAGCATGATCGAGAACTCGTCGAAGCAGCGATCCGAGGATATGAAACCGTGCGAGGCGAATATGCACGACATGATCGAAAGTGTAACTTGGATCGTAGGCGCGAATGTTCCTTGTGGCAGCGGCCAATACCGCGGGATCCGTTAATTCTTCGCGAGTCAGCGCCCTTCCGTCCGCTCCGCGCATTACTACGCGGAAGCTGGGATCTACAATGATCCATCGCCCATCAATGAGAACCTCGGCAACAACGTGCTTGGTCATCTGACGAGAGTCAACTAGAAGAAGGCGCCGAACTTGCATGTGCCCTGTGTCTACAAGATTGATGAACGCATTTGTGGCTGTACCGCACACTTGCAGTAGCGCCTCATAATTCAGCGTGTCAGTCGGGTCGCGGTCACTCTGAGGAGTGTCGGCTTCGAACTTCCTGCGCGCGGGCCCGTGAGCCATCCATTGGAGTATAGCTTCAATTTTTTCGTCGCCCGGCGATGTGGCCGGCACAATCGCATCCGAAAATCCCTTCAGGTATCTTCGTGTCGAAAACTCCCATCCCGCCGAGTACACGGCAAAAAAAATGGAAGCGACCAGCAAGACATTCACAGCGAACCAGGTGATACGGAACAGCAGATGGCCCTGAGTTTCAGAGTTGTCAGCGGGCCTCGGCCAACGCAGAGAGTTTTCATGGGAGCCTTGTTGTCGCTGAGGCTTTATTACGCTCCGAGCCGGCGTTATCAGGCGATCTTGGCTCATGGCGTTTCCCGTTTCTCCTCAATCAACTCTTCCAGGGTCCCTGCTTTGATCCGATCGCACCGATTGTTTAGCTCTTCCTTTTCCACAAGGAAAGAGTGAACATTCTGTCCGCGATTCTCTTCGTATCGAACGATATGAGCCCGCTGCTTCTCGGCCCATTCTTCGATGGTGTGGCGCGGAAGAAACGCGACCCGAGGCGTAACGAAATAATCGTAGAAAAGATTTCGCGCGCCCGACCAAGTCCGTTTTCCTCTCGAACGAAGGAAATGAACCACGTAGTACGGTACCTGAAAAAAGAGTGTGACGAAAGGCTTGGACCACCTCCGGCTCAGCGAGCCTCGAATCAGGCCGCCAGGAAACTTGTAAAGCATAGGGTATCGGCCACCTGGCTTGTAGACAGCGAGATACATCCGCCCGCCTGGCTTCAGGATTCGCAAGTTCTCAGTGAACGCAGCCACTGGATTCTCTGTGTGGTGGATGACGCCGTCCGAGATGACAACATCGGCAGTTCCATCCGCAAACGGAAGATGCAAGTTGTCACCAACGGCGCCCGGTCGGTTGTACCGTTTTATCGCAAGACTCAGAGACACGCGACTCCGATCGAGACCGATACATCGAATTCCTCGCTGCTTCAGAAATCCTAGAACTCTACCAGGGCCGCAACCTATATCGAGAACTAGCGAGTCTGCATCCAAGCTTTGGATCAGGTCGACGAGAGGCCGCGACACGACAGAATCAATTTCTCCCGAGGCGTCGGCTGGAACCCAATCGAAGGGGTACTGATCGTAAAATGTCTCCGATTCAGGAGTGCCCATCAGAGATGACCATGCGAATGGTTCAAGACCCGTGTATAGTGGCCTTCCATCTGCTCCGTCAGGCGGTCCCAGCTCAATTCAGCAGCCACCTCTCTGCATCCGGCTTTCAGCTTCGCGTAAAGAACTCGATCCGAGATCAGGTTGCGAAGCGCCGCAACCAGCGGCTGCTCCTCTGGCGGGATCACTAATCCAGCACGACCTTTCACTAGAGAGCAAATGCCGCAGGAATCGGTAACAATTACCGGAATGTCGTAAGCTATCGCTTCTGCCGCAGAATTCGCGAAATTTTCATAACGTGATGGTAGGACGAAGATATTAGTGTCCATCATGAGAGCTGACTTATCGTGGTCGTAGAGAGCACCTGTGAAAATCACGCGAGATTCGATTCCAGCTTCGCACGCCCGTTGCTCGAGAGTTGCGCGATAACCAGGCTCGCCTTCAGGACCTGCGATCACGAGCCGGCCTGATCTCGGGCACGCTTCAGAAAAAGCCTCGATCAAAATGTCTGCACCTTTACGGGGAATTAGACGCCCCAGAAAGAGCACGAGCGGTTCTTCTACAGGGATTCCCCATTTTGCGCGAAAAGCGCCATGTTGTGGCCTGTCCGCGCTCTCGCGTCCGTCAATACCGTTGTATCGAATTACGATTTTCTCCCCTGGTACACCGTCTTCGACAAGTTCTTGTTGCTCCATCTCGGAAGTGGCCACGATTTGCGCCGCGTTGCGCCAGTAAATCTCGCCCAAACTCCTGTGCCAATACCGTTTCATTCGAAAGCTTCGGTCGATTGGGCGATACATACCCATTGGTTCAATCAGGTATGGAATCCCCCGGCGTCTGCAGAAATAACTCACCGCAGGTCCCAGTAGGTCGTAGAGGCCGTACAGGTGAACCAGGTCAAACTGCGAGATGGAGGCCCGGCAGAATGCTACCACACGGGGATTAACTGTGAGCGCTCGATAGTGAGCTAGGGTGGGTAGGTAGATGGTCTCCACCCCATCCTCTTGTGCATACCACCCCCATTTGCAGCGGCTGACCTTCACATCCGCGTTGAGATCGGTTCTAATTCCCAAATCTGCAGTCAAAACGGTGACTTGCTGGCCGCGCTTAGCCAGACCCCGAGCGAGCGCGCGAACCTTAACGACCGGGCCTCCTCGATCCTGAAACGGAAAATATGATTGAACTACCTTCAAAACGCGCATTCGCTTTGGAGTATCAGTATTGTTGGAAAACTGCTTGCTCGCGTCTGTGCTGGGCTGCCACGTTCGCGGGGTTGCGGAACAGACTACTATCCCTGCTGGTGGGAATCCAAGCCGCACTCTTCCAGAATTAGCTCAAGTTTGCTCTGAAAAACTTCAAAAGAATAGTTTCGGCGTACTATTTCCGCGCCACGCTGCCCCAATTTGATGCGCAGCGATTCATCCTTAAGCAACGTCGCCAGAGCTCCGGCTAATCGCTCCGAATCCCCGGGCGGAATTAACAACCCATTTACATTATCTTCGACGACATCGACGGCTCCTCCGGAAGCTGCACCCACTAATGGTTTGCCAAATGCCATTGCTTCGAGAAAGACCAATCCGAAGCCCTCACCTGTACTGGGAAGCGCGAATATTTCGCAACGAGCATAGCAGGCAGCGATTTCTTGCCGCGAGAGGCCCGTGAGGAATCGCACGGACTCAGAAACTTTGAGATCGGCCACGATTCGTTTGAGGCGTGAAAGATCATCGCCCTGACCTACTGCCACCAAATACAAACCCGGAAACTTCATTCGAAGTTGCACAATCGATCGAATTAAGTCATCAACGCCCTTGTAGCGCTCTGATGCCGCCCAGCGGCCCACAGTGAGGATGACTCGGCCCCGTGGGAATTCCCTGGGCAGAGGAAGGTTGGTCCGAGCGTCCGCCATGCGCAGAAAATCTGGATTGAGCGGCCATGGCAGCTTGCGTATTTTGGACTGCGGCACGCCTTGGATTTCGGCAAGCTTTTGTGCCGTGTCAGAACTCGGCGCGACGACAATATCCGCCGACAAAACAGCTTGGCGTTGCAGCCACGGCAGCGGCTTCCACACCTCCACGCCGTGTGACATCACAATCGTCTTTAGCTTCGGCGAAAACCGTTTCATCCCTGCCACAAGCAGCGCCAGATGCGGATGGGCCGCGAGAACTAAGCGCGTGCCTCGTCTGGATTGACGGACGGCGGAAAGGACGAATCGCGCTTTGGAGCGTCCGAATCCGCGCAGGCATATTTTATTTTCGACGGCAACAAATTCATGCGTGCCCGGCGGATCGCTGAGACTCTGAAAATAAGTTGACCAGTTGCGTCGCAAGGAAATCTTCTCCAGAGCTACCGTCGTCAGGCGCCCTGCTTCCTGAATTCCGCCAACGCCGAGCAACTCCGGAAAAAGACCAAGGATCGCTTTTGCCTGCGCTTTGGGTTCCTTGGCCGTCATTTGCGGAAGACAAACACGCCGTGCGTCGCGATTCTTGCAGGGCAGACTTTTTCCGCCAGCGGGTCAGTCCAAGCGGAAACCGATGCCGTGACGTGCCTGAATCGCCAGTAGCCAGTTCGGATTGCCGATCGAGCGTGAGACTCGGAGTTCCCCGGAAGTGGAGTGCCAAGACGGGTACCGTTTCCACTCGATACGGATTGGGCCAGACGGACAAAAAGGCGGTCGGGCAGAAGAAATTCTTGCCCGAACCACCCGAGAAGTGTCGCACCGTTCGAACTAGCCTGCTCGATCCAATCTTCCGGCGAGCGTGGGAAAATGTGTGCACCTCTTCCTCGGATCAACTCAAAGAGTAGCAGGTGGCCTTTCGGTTTTAACACCCTCATCATTTCGCCGATTACAGCTGACTGCAACTCAGTCGGGATGTGCTGAACGACGGTGACGTCCGAGACAAAATCGAAGGTACCATTCGAGAACGGGAGCCGATGAGCCTCGCCGGCAACAAGTAGCCCGTCGGTGCCGCATTGGCGCGCTGTCTTAAGCATTCCTAGAGTGACATCGAGACCAGCGGCGCGAAATCCTAGTTGCTCATAGCGCCTAACCCAACGTCCCGTCCCGCATCCGACATCAAGAGACCGGGCGCCCGGTGGAATTCTCGCGAGCGCCAGAGCGCGCCGAACGGCATGGAATTGCTGCCTGTCGATCAGTTGGTTGAACCACGCCGGCGCGCCTGGATGCAAGACCGGAGCAATTCCTGACGGATCAGCGGATCGAAAATCGTCCGCTATGCCCGCCCAGTATTCTTTTGGTGAGTAGCCGCTCATGCTGTTTGGCGGAATTCCCGCGTGATTCATGACTCCTGAGTTAGAGTTTGTATGCCAGGTCGCGCCTTGCGCTGCAAGATTTCTTCAAGAATTACGGCGAGATCGCGACCGTTGCGATCCCAAGTGTACCGCCGCGCAGTTTGGCACGCTTTGTTGCCAAGCCGGTTACGGAGTTCTTTGTCTTCGTAGAGATGCCGAATCATTGTGGCAAGTTTGTCCACATCGGTTGGATCGTCGAGAACCATTGCGTCAACATCGTCCGTCACTATTTCTGATACTCCCGCGGCTGCGGAGACGATCACAGGCAATCCGCACGCCATCGCTTCGGCTGGCGGTATCCCGTAAGATTCCTGGAGGGAAGGCCCGGCATAGGCATCGGCCGCAGCGTAGTAAAATTCAATGTCCTTGCGCGGCGGCAAAAAGAGCACGCGATCGTCCAGCTTTTTCTCAGTTATGAGCTCTCGGCAGGAAGACTGGTCCTCGCGGCTCACAATGAGCAATACGACCGGCAGATCGCGCAGATGCGCCAGCGCGTCGAGAAGCACGGGGACCCCTTTATTCCGCCAATCATTGCCCACCAGAATCAGAGTGAACTGGTTTTCCGCGAGCTTCAGTTCCTCCCGCGCTCGCCCGCGGAGCACCGCGCGAACCGTTGTATTAAACACCGAGTGGTCCAGACCAAGATGAAGGACGGGGATGCGGTCGGTTCGCCCGTAAAATTTTTTGAGTTCACGGACAGTTTTGCGCGAATAGACTATGAGCTTCGTCTCGCAATTTTTGTAGGCACGCCCCTCCATCAAAACTGAAATGCCGTAATAAAGCCTACGATGGAGCAGTCGCGGCCACTCCCAAAGGGGATTCCCCAAAAAACTCATCCCTCCGCGTACCTGCCGGGTATATTCGGCAAAAACAATGTGCACGCAGATCGCATCAGCATCCAGGCAATTTGCGCCCGCGCTGAAAACTAGATCGTGCCGCAACCCGCGGAAGCGCCCATCCCAGTAACGCCAAAGTCGGTTAGCCGCCAGCCACCACAGAAAGTTTAAGAGGTGCGGACCCGGCAGCTTCGGAATCCGGTGCCAAGTGAATTTTGACTCGTCAAAATCCTCAACACGCTGGCTGTAAACGTGGATATCGAATTCATCGGGCAGGTGCGACAGCCACTCGACTGTGATTCGCTCGCTTCCGTGCCGTTTGTCGAGAAACGGAGAAACCACCGCGAGGCGAGGTTTAGGCTTGATCGGACCCATGAATCATATTCTCACGATAGGTCCAAGCTGCATCGAGCTCTTCTTTCCAAAGCCGCTGCCTCCGGAATCGCGCACACCGTCCCACGGCGTTTTCATCAGAATTGGAATCCGCCCCGAGCGCGTTCCAGGGTAGAAGGTGCTTGCGAGAGATTCGGTGTGCTCGCCTGGATTTCCGGCAGCCGAAAGAGAATCCCCACCAGAAACCACAGATATGCATTGTCGATAAAATTTTGGTAAGCCGATAAACCACCGAATGTCATCGGATACAGCAACAGGAATGCGAACCAGAAAATAGCAAAGGCAATAGGGAAGAAACGCGTCTGCCGAAGACGTCGTACTACGCCCCAGCCGTAGTACAAGAGTGCAGCTGTCCAAAGAATCCATAGAAAGGGGGCAATGATTCCCATTTCCACGATCAATACCCCATAACCCTCTTCGACCCATAGGTTTGGCGTTGGCTGTCCGATTAGCTTGGCCACATACTGCATGCCAAGAGAAGCGGTACCGATACCATTTCCCAGCAACCAATTTCGCCCATTGAAAACAATTAATAGGTTCTGGATCGGATAATCCCAGGTGCGGTTGCCTCCCTGATAGGCAGAGCTGCTCGGCAAGAGAGTCTCGGCATAATACGCAATGCGGGAACCCGCCTCCTGGGGGAACAGAAAGAGAATCAACGCCAGACTCATCACGGCGACAATGATCGAGCGGCGGATTGCCTTGACGATTCGATGAGCTTGACGCTGGCGCCAAGGTGCTCCCCATAGAAAACCGACGCCCAGCCCCAACGCACTTATTAATACGTACATGAACGCGCCTCGGCTGCCGCTGAGCAAGGTCGCGACTCCAATAAGGCCGATCGCAAGAAGAACGATCTTGCGGCCGCGCAAATTGCAAAGCAGTAAGTACCCGCTGGCCCCTAAAGCGAGAATAAAGGCGAGCACAAGGAATTCATCGAATCGGCCTGAACTTACAAAGACAGAATCCGGCAGAGAAAAGATCTGATTGCTAAGTGGTGTAGACTTTTCAAGATTTCCGAGGTCCTGAAGTTCTGGTGCGAGCTTTGCTGGATTTAGAAAGGTATTCCCAAGAATGGCCTGAGCGATCCCTAGCGCGGCAATGAATCCGCCAAGCGTCACATTTAACACCAGGAATTTTCTAAGGTCCTCGTCGCTGCGAATCAGGGCATACCCAACGTACATCAGCGGTATGTAGTAAAAGTAAACCTTGAAGCCGAGCAGGCCATACAGAATGTGGGGTGAGTTTTGATTAAAGACTTGCAGAACTCCCAGCCAGAAGAAAAAGCTAAGAAATAGCAAAAAAGGCGGCCGAAACTTCTTTTCCCGCCCCCGCCGGATCGCTGCAAAAAGAGAGATGTAGACAAGCGCCGCGAGAATATCTTTGCCGAAAAAAAGTGCCGGGCCATTACCCATGTATTTCCGGAATAAATCTTCGAAAAGCATCCAGATCAGGAAGAGGTAAACCCCGGTACGCCAATTTCGAAGGATTGCCACAGCCACAATGACGCCAATGATTCCGGCCGCAGCAAACGCCACTGCCCGCATATTGTTAGCGGCGATTTCCCCACCCAATTGCCACGCTAGCCAAATGGCTAGCACAAAAACGCTCAACCCAACCAGCGCCTGATTTTTAACAGCGGGGATGCGCGCGTTCAGCAGATTGTCATCTCCTCAGATCCGGCAATTTTGCGTCTGAATTGAACACGGGATTGAGTGCAAGGGCATTCTATATTAGCAAGGCATCTCAAGACGCGAGGATTGCGAGTAAGTGGTGATCGGCTTTGTCTTTTACTGACGCTCTTTTTCTCCAACGGCCCAAATCTGGCGGCCAAATGGCAAGCGCAAGGGCTCCCAGATTCTACCCAGCGTACGAACTAGGATGTTCCGAGCGCGACCGCCACTGACTGGGCGTCTTCGTTTTTGAAAGAAATAATAAAGGAGCGGACCCAGGGGCTCTTCGACGATGCGGCATTCCTTCACCTTGAATCCTGTGCGTTCCAACGCGGCCCTTAATTCGGTGCGCGTGTATTCACGATGATGCCCGTGATAAACATCAGATTCGGCGCTACCTTCGAAATACTGTTCGAAGTTGTCGTTGACGGTATTTCCTAGCAGCAACAAAACACGATTGTAGATGGAAGCGTGATTCGGAGTGGTAATAATTAGACGTCCGCCCGGCGCCAAAACACGATGGATTTCACGCAGAACTCTCTTGGGTGAAAACGAATGATGCTCGATTACATCCGTATAGGTGGCAAATTCAAAACTGTTTTCGGCGAAAGGCAATGGCTGGGTGCCGACATCACATTCGCGGTAATCGACACCGCGATCAGCAGCAATTTTCCCGTACTTGTTGGCGAAAGCCCTGTAATCTACCGCCGATGCCCGACAACCGAAGCTAGCTGCGAAAAGGGCGAGGGCCCCTATCTGAGCCCCCACGTCCAGAACCCTTGGCGCGCTGCCGTTAGGACTGTTTTTCAACACGTAGCGTAAGACTCGAAGCTTGTCGCCGCCTGCAGCGATATTGTCAAGAATCCAATCTGGCGAATCCGGCGCAATTCTAGGATCCTTTGCCAACGCTTCGATGATTTGTTCAAATTCTATGAGGGTGGGTGTCGCGGTCATTGGTCTGCACGCAAGATCGCGACGATTCTAGCTCTTCGCCTAATGTGCAACAAGCGGTCCGCCAGAGCGGTAGTGCGTCAGTTCAAAATGAGAGAGGAACTGAGAGTAAATTCTATCCTGAGCCGTACAGCTTTCCGCCACGGGAATGCTTGGACTCAACGTGAATTCTCGTCCCTTGCTTGAAGCACGATAATATGATTGTCACCGAATTTACACTGGCCCGAAAGAACCCAAGAGAGGCCCCTCATTGCCCAAGCAAATCGGGCGCGTGTACCGATGAAACCGTTCGATGGATGAAAATGATGTTCTTTCACTGTAAGTTCGGCGATGGGAAGAAATTGGCGACAGAAGAGATCCCAAAAAATAGGCGAGATATGCGTCGGCTCACTCGTCTCATCCATCATGCGAATCTTCTCGGTCAGCAGAAATTTCAGACGGGCTGGGATACTGTCCACGTTAGGAGTTGTAATTACGATGTGACCGCCTGGTTTCAGTAATCGGCGCGCGTTCCGGAGCAGGCCTATTGGAGCCTCCACGTGTTCTATCACTTCCACGGCGGTCACCATTGAGAATTGACCTATGCCGAGGCGTTCGCAAAACGTGGGGTCATTCAAATCCACTTCCGTAAAAGGAAGCGAGGCCTTGAATCCAGCCACATTCTTGTCCGCTCCCATCACATCCCACCCTAATTCTCGCATGCGCAAGGCGAGAGCTCCCGTTCCGGCGCCAAGATCAACGGCGCGCGCATTAGTTTTGGCGAAACGAGCCAATACATCTTTCACGACGAAGTCGTGAAGTCCGGGCATCGTAGTCGTTTCAAGCTGCGGAAGGCTCAAGGGTGGATAGCCTCTTGATAGACTGAAACGTGACCCTGAATCATGTTTTCTTGACTGAAAACTCGCATTATGCGGGAGCGGGCCGCCGAGCCCAGTGTCGATGCAAGCAAAGGCTTGTCTAGCACTTGCCGCATGCGGGATGCGAGATCGCTGACGCTGCCGGTGGTGAAAATCAACCCAGTGTCACCCACAACTTCGCGGAGTGCTCCGATGTCAGAAACAACTACAAGCTTTCCTCGCAACATGTTTTCGGCAGCCACCAAACCGAAAACCTCGCCTCCCAGCGACGGCATCACAACCGTGGAAACATCCGCGAGCAACTCCTCCAGACGACCGCCGGGAGCATAACCGAGGAAATCGACATCGCCATCCAATCCGGCAGCCAGCTTCTCTAACGATTCTTGTTCCGGTCCGTTTCCGATGACCTTCAGCTTGAACTTGTATCCCTCATCGCGCAGTTGCTGCACCGCATCGAGCAGAAGCCGAACGCCTTTGGTTGTAACTAGGCGGCCCTGAAAGGCAAATATTGGGATTGTAGATTGAACGGAAGTTGCGGGACCACTAGGGGAAACCCCGTGATACACCGTTCTCATGCGCTTGAGATTTAACACCGTCCCTAACCAATTAGTCGGCAGAATATTCATGCAGGTTTGGTTACTCAGCCACCTCCTCACATGTGTAAGGAGAAGCATCGATAAGCTCTTAACCGAGCCAAGCGTGACGCGATTACACTCTAAGCACTTGCCGTAACGCGCTGCCATAAAATGTCCCGGACAGGGCGTTTGAGTGGGTTCGAAGAATAACAGCCCATTTGGGCATGCAGCTTGGAATCCATGGTGCTCCACAATTACTGGTTTACGTAGAAGAAGCCCTAAGCTTAGCGGCAATATCGTTGGGCCCGCGAGGTGAATGATGTCCGTGTTGAGCAGCAGTCCAGCTAATTCGTGGAATCCGGGGCGCCGAATAACTCGAAATGGGAAGGACTTATCCTCCTCGGGTCGTCCGGGTGTCTGCGTTACCACAATCACATCGATTGAACCGGCGGCACTGTCCTCCGATCGCCACGCTGCCAGCCCGCGGGCAAGTTCAAAGACGGCAGTCTGGATCCCCCCAGGTTCTGGCAGGAAAGTTTTGGAGTACAAGAGGACCTTCATGGACTAGACCTCCCAATATCCAATGCATCAATCAGTTTCGTTGCAATTGAGTTCCAGGAGAAATACTTCTCGTGAACCTCCAGGTTTCTTTCGTGCAATTCCTGCCAGCGATTCCGAGCCGTGAGGGTACGCGCAAGCGTATTCCCGAGAGCTATGCTATCGCCATAGGGAACTAGCTCGATCCCGGCCTCTGCAAGAGGCGTTCCTTCTGCCAGTCCAGCATAAGCGATTATAGGAACTCCGCAGGCGATTCCGGCGAGGGCACTACCGCGCCGGGGGAAGAGCCTTCCGCGAACGCAGAGCATTGCGTCGGATTCGCTGAGGACGCGGCTGATCTGTTCCGCGCTTCGTAGTCCAAGGTTCAACACCTCCACCGAGGATTTCTGAAACGCGTGCCCGATGTCTTCGGTCGCTTCCGCAGTCCCGCGGCCAAGAAACACCACCCGAAGGCGTATACCATTCGCCGCAGCTAGGTTCATCGCTTGAGAAATGTCGTTTATTTCTCGCTGGCGGTTCGGAGCGTCGCTTAAGCAAAAGATGGCAACAGTCTTTTGGCTGTTCCGGTCATTGTTACTTCGCGGCAATCTTTCGGGAATATTGGCCCCGATGGGGATGTAGACAGCTTTAGATCTATTCTTTGGCAGCCAAGCGATGGTCTCGAGAGGGTCAGCGAAGACAGCTTTCTCAGTTCGCCGGTAAAGAGCGCGAACGGTCCAATCCTGGCACGCGCCGCGAATCCCATCGATCCATCGGGGCGAGTGTTCGATCTGGCGATATGGCTCGTGGAACACAACAGCGCATCTCACTCCATGCCGGCGAAGTATGACGAGTGTCGCGACAGCTCCCAAGGGAAATCCGCGGCGGGACCACCCGAGCGCTGTATATTGCAATAGAACCCACTGGCCGCGCCATTCGGCGCTCTCGTGCCAGAGCTGCCGTAGTCCATTGAACCAGCCATCTTCCATCCAGCGCACTGGCGCCAAACTCATTTGGATCCCTCGCGCCTCCAACGCCTTTGCCAGAAAGGTGCAGTAATCTGCCACGCCATCCGTAGGCGTGTCAGGGCGGCCAAGCAAGGCGACCAGGGATTTCTCACCGTTCTTTCGATCCGCAAAATTCATGAAGGCAACGCCAGTACGTGGTTATCGTCAACTGATTCCGTGCTGTAACCAAACCGGCTCAGCAATTCGCGCGAATCCCGGGCATTTTTTTCGGAATGCATCTCGCAAATAATCCAAGGCCGATGCGCACAAAGGAGCTTTTCCGCCCCGCGGAACACTTCCACCTCCGCCCCTTCAACATCGCACTTTATCGCGTCCGGCGCCGGTGCGCTTAACATGAAATCGTCGAGCGAAACGCAGCGAGTCGGTTTACCCGGCGGTGCGTTTTCTCCGGCCACGAATTTTCCGATTCCACGATCAGGAGACGATCGGTCCGCAGTGACGAAATTAATTTGCCCACTCGCGGACCATACTCCCATTTCCATCACTGTAACGTTTCCGTATCCATTGCGCTCGATATTACGCCGCAACCGCACCGAGATTTCAGGATCAGGCTCGAAGCTGAGCACTTTTCCGCTGGCTCCAACGCGCCTCGCCGCCAGCAGCGTGAAGAGCCCGATATTGGCGCCGAGATCGTAGAAGACCATTCCGGGCCGCAGTCTTTCGGCCAATATTGACTGTACCGCCGTTTCCGCCTCTCCCTGAATATAGCTCTGGCCCGTGCGAGGGTTGAGTTCGAGCCAAATGCCCTGCGCCGGTCCCGCTTCCACGCGCGCCCACACTTTTGCATCAACGGGCAGCATCCGATGGCTGAGTCCATGTATGAAATTGCCAAGAATCGGAACATTGCGAAGCGAACGAAACGGCGCGGGAGTATGCAACATCAACTCGCCCATCCATTTGCGCGCGCGAGACAGGTTATTTCTCCAGCACGAAGTTGCCGATCACCAGAGAGTCTAGGCCTGAGCTGAAAAATGTCCGGATCGCATCGGTAGGTGTGCAAACAATAGGCTCGCCGCGCAGGTTGAAGGAGGTGTTCATCACTACGGGCACCCCCGTTCGCAGGCCAAATTCGTGAATCAGCCTCCAATAGAGCGGGTTGACGTCGCGCTCAACGGTCTGTGGCCGCGCGCTGCCGTCCACGTGAGTGACCGACGGTATAATGCTGCGCTTTTCAGGCCTTACCTGCGCCGTCAAAACCATAAATGCAGAATCGGTGGCAGATTCTAGATATTCTCCGGCGACTTCGGCGAGCAGAGATGGTGCAAACGGACGCCACCACTCACGAAATTTAACAGCGTTGTTCACTTTTGCATTCATCTCCGGGTCCCGTGGGTCGGCGAGAATCGAACGGTTGCCCAGTGCGCGCGGGCCAAATTCCATGCGCCCCTGAAACCAGCCGAGGATTTTTCCGTTGGCGAGCATTTCAGCTGCAGCACGGGCAGGGTCGGCCACTCGCGTCGACCGGAGCTTATATGTTTGTAATGCCTTCTCGATCTCGCCATCTGAGCTTTCCGAACCCAGATACACGTGGCGCATTTTACGAACCGGCAACTTGCCCCCGGCATCAAGATACGGAGCCAGAGCGGCACCCAGACAGACGCCGTCGTCGCCTGAGGCTGGTTGAACAAAAATATCGTCCACGATTCCCGAGGCGAGGATCTTTCCGTTGGCTTTGGAATTCAGCGCAACGCCTCCCGCGAGACAAAGATTGCGGCAACCGGTCTTCACCACGGCGGCTCGCGCAAGTGTCAGCATGGCCTCCTCGCAAGCGTCCTGCACGGCAAACGCGAGATTCTTGTGGCGTGCGTCAATTTCTGATTCGGGTACGCGCCTCGGGCCCAAACGCGCCTCAATCTGAGAGCTCGGAGCGGAATTCTTTCCGATGAGGAGCCGCGTACTGACACGATAAGGATTGTCGTCGGGGATAATGAAGTCACGCAGATTTATTTTCGGCTCGCCGTACGGAGCGAGGCCCATGACCTTCCACTCGTCGCTGTACGGCTGGAAGCCGAGATAGTGCGTGAACTGCGCGTAAAAAAGGCCGAGCGAATTCGGCCACGGAATTGTCCAGACGTGTTCGAGCCGGCCATTTCGTCCATTCCAGAGCGAAGTAGCTTCCCACGAGCCGCGACCGTCAATGACGAGAACCGCAGCATCAGCGAATCCCGAAAAAGCATAGGCGCTGATGGCGTGTGCGAGATGATGGTGCACGAAGCGAAAGCGCCCTTTTGTTGGGCCGAATAACTGCCGGAAACGATTTTCGCCGCCCCGTTGGTGCCACATGCTGACGAAGTGGCGAGTCGAGTTGAGCAGCGCTCGCGAATCCGCTGGCTGTTTACCGGACGCGTAGCAGCTAAGATCGTGTAGAAAAGCGACGCGCGGTCGTGACCAGCCCTGGCAAATCAGCTCGAGTTCGTCTGGGCGTATTCTTGCGAAATCGAGGCAAGCGCGAATTGAGAGTGCCGGGAACCGCGCATCGTGTTTTGCCCGGCTGAGGCGTTCCTCCGCGATGGCAAAGAGTATTTCACCATCGCGCGCGATGCACGCGGAGGAGTCATGCATCTGAGAATAGTTGATGCCGAGCGAAATCATGTTTTACAGCCTGAGTCTCGGATCCACTTCATCTCTTGCGTCGCTCCGCAATCAACAGAGAGTGAACCTCTTCGGCAATCGTCCATTTCGGGTTCTGCTCATACCGGAACAATCTGTTGACGAGCCGGACAGGTCCCCAGTCCGAGCCTGTCCATCCACCTTCGAAAACACGAGCGTCATGAAAAATCACGACGCCTCCGGGCTGCACAAAAGGACTCCAGTCATTCCAATCACGCTCGACGGCGGATTCCGAATGGTCCCCGTCGATCAGGACCAAATCGATAGCCGCATTCCAACTACGGGCCGCTTCCTGGCTGAATTTCTCGATCCAGACAACATTTCCTCGGCGGCAGTTGCCGACCGCGCGTCGGGCAGTGCGCTTCATGAAGTTCAAAGCCGGAGCGCGGCTCAGGTGGAACGGGTCGATCAAGTATAGCGCGCCATCCTCAGCCATGCCTTCCCGAAGTGCCATTGCCGAAACGCCTTCCGCAACGCCGATTTCCACGAGGCTGGAGCGTCCCGCTGCCCAGCGTCGGATCGCCGCATGTTCGGCCGCCGTATGTTGCGCGAGCGCTGGCCTCAGTCCGAGCCACGCGTAAACGGGAGAACGAAGCCAGGACGCGAAGGCATCGTCGTAACTCGATTTCGCGCCCGAACTAGCCGGCAAGTTCAATAATGCGTACTTCAAATTTCGTCCTCCGATGTCCGCTTTCGAGACAGGCTATGGCCGCTCAATTCCTGCCATTGCCCGCAGCGAGGTTCAGAATGCCCTCAAGCTTTAGCGCGATGCGGTCCCACGTGTAGTGACGAGTGGTGGCCTGGGCTGCTTGGCCAAGCTGTTTCCGCAGATCAGCCGACAAACAAACTCGTTCGACTGCATCCGCCAAGGCTTCGGAATTCGCGGGCGGCACGAGCAGGCCATTGACGCCGTGTTCAACTACATCCGCCATCCCGCTGGTTTCCGTGGTCACAACCGGCATGGCTGAGGCCATGGCTTCGAGAAGCGTCAGCGGCATTCCTTCGACGAGTGACGGAAAAACGAAGACATCGTGCGCCGCGTAGAGGGACGGCATTTGGTCGCGTGCGACGAAGGGCATAACCGTTAAGCGATCCTGTGTTGTCGGCGCGAACGACTTGCGGACTTCCTCCTCGGGGAGCAAACAGCCGACAACCGTCAGATGGACGCCGGACAGCTTGCCGGCCAATATGCGGAATGCTTCGGCTAGGTAGTAGACGCCCTTGCGCTCGAGCCAGGTGCCAACATATAGCAACCCGACCTTTGGTTTATTCGCGTACACGCGATCTAAGAAAAATCGCGCCTCGGTTCCATTTGGTACGAACCAAATGCGCCCGGGCTCACGGCCGTATTTGAGTTCGGACTGGATCCAGCCCTCGCGATTCGCCACGGCGCCGTAGTCAGCGGTCTTAATTGAAAAATCGTACATCGTCTGGTGGTAGAGCCGGTGCCAGAAACGGTTTTTGAGGCCGAAGTTCGAAGCGCGGCCACGGCGATGCTCCACACGCATGGCCTGGACGAAACGATCCTCACTTCCCTGCATGGTCATCACGTAGCGCGGCGCGCCAGCGGGGCGCGCGAGCTGGCGCCAGACGCCGTAGACGCAACCCCAGGGAGCGTGGATGTTGACCACATCATATTTCCCCTTTGACTGTATGATCCGTTTCGCGACGCAGAAAGCGAAAATCAGCGCATCGAAACGCCTGGGACGGCCTGACCGTACGAGCACGTCGTCGAGGAACCAGCAGTCGACGCGGTGCCCCCGTTTCTCGAGCTCCTGCGCGTGGTTCAGCACTACCGCTGCGGCGCCTGCCTCCTGCTGACGCGGCACGCCAATAGCAATCAAGATCTGCAAGTCACTTCCCCACAACGGTTAGACATTCTTCTTGGTCTTGCTCCTAACATAGAATTGTCACTTTGCTACCGACGCCAAAGGGCTGCCAACACTAATGCGAGGTAACTGGTGAGACCCACATCGGGCACGGTATCGAACGCGTCCTCAATCCCACTGACTCAAGATGTAGTACATTTTGACGCCATCACCGATATCTGGTCCTGGGAGCGTTTGCATGTGCTTGCCCCCGCCCGCTTGAATCATCGGGGCGAAAACTTCGGCGCTTGAGCCGCGCGCGTTTTCCTGAAGTATTACTCGCGCGCCCGGATTTAAAAAGCGCTTTACTCGCAAATAGAACATCCTATGAATCTTCCAATCAGGGTCCTCGCATCGTAATTCTCCGTTCCACTCGAGGAAATGAGGAGGGTTGCCCACAACGAGGTCCCATTTTTCGCCAGCGGGAATTTGCTCGAGGCCATCGGACAAATAAACGGTGACCCGGTCCGCGATGCCGTTAAAATCCGCTGTCCTCTGGGCTGCCTGAACAGCAGTTGGATTTACATCGGCGAGCGTGACATGTTTACAAAAGCCACGGGCCAAGAGGGAGTAACCAATGTATCCGGGCCCGGCGCAGAACTCAAATAGCCGATCACATTCATGCAAGCCGATCTCGTTGAGCACCCGAATATAATCCTGACCAAAACCAGAACCTCCCCCATCCAAATCCGGGCGGTCGAAAATGAGGTAGCCAAAGCGAAAAGCCGGCTCAATTTCAAGCGGCAGCCCGAACAGCTTCCGCCGTACCTTTCGCGCCAGCGCCCTCGTCAGAGTCGTTGCCGAGTAGTTTCGGTCGAGAAGGCCCAGCTCGTCATCGGCTCGCCGAGGGCCTGGAGGGGCGACTTCTCCCCCAACAAATGTGCCGTTCTGCTTGTTCGTCACGTCCTGGGCCTCAACTCATCGTACCAGCATCTTCCAATATCACCGTGCGGCACCGATCTCACGCTCGGAGCGACGCCGGTTACAATCGATATCTCTAACTTCATGCCTTTTCCTTTCTGCACATTATAAAGTAATGATAGG
Organism: Candidatus Acidiferrales bacterium; assembly: GCA_049517055.1. Taxonomy (GTDB): domain Bacteria; phylum Acidobacteriota; class Terriglobia; order Acidiferrales; family UBA7541; genus Palsa-295. The sequence goes on from JBEKSN010000003.1 coordinate 51,643, forward strand.
CAAACGGCTTCAGGACCCGCCGCAGGTGCCGGTTCGATTCCAGCCATGGGAGGGCCACGGGATTGTGGCCTGGCCAGATCGGAAATTGGTGGACCGTCCCATCGGAACGAATGATTTTCCACCCACAGCGTCGGACCAAACTGCGGACCTCCGGAAACAGAAAAATCCGATTCAAAGGTTGATCGAATTTGGGGATGACGTCACGTTTTCGAATGCGCGTATATACGTAATAAAGACCCATTGCGTTGAAATAGTTCGGGGTCGTCAGATAAAGCAGGCCGCCTGTGCGACAGACACGTGCCATCTCCATGACGGCAGAGAGCGGGTCCAGGACATGCTCGATCGTTTCGCAAGATATTACGATGTCAAACGACTCTTTCGCGTAGGGAAGCTGCTGTACATCCGCTTGCGTGAATCTGGCGTGGATACCTTCGCCGCAATCCTCTAATGTTTTCCGCCGGGCGATTCCCAGGGCCGTGCTTGAGAAATCGGCGCCAAACATGACCCCACCCTTTAACGTCAGCAGCTTGACGAAGCCACCGCGGCCACAGGCAACTTCGAGAACACGCTTGCCCGTGACAGGAATCAGGTATTCCAGAACAAGGTTGTACCAGGGGCTATTTTCGTCCGGGTGCCCGGGCGCGGATTGGAAGACTCGCTCATGCCACCCGTCGTACTCGCTGGAAAGGGTCATGCTCCGACCCCCCAATATGTTTCGCGGCTAGTCAGGTGGAACGTTCCCTCGGCGGACACCGCATCTCGGAGGGCCAGCGCTGATACGCCCTCCACGACTCCGATTTCAACCAGCGTTGATCGTTCTCTGGCACAGCGCAGCAGCGCGGCATGCTCGGCTGCAGAGTCTAGTACTGGGCGCAGGCCGAACAAAACGAAACCGAGACCAAGCGGGAGGGGTGCTAGTCCATTGCCATAATTCTCGAAGGCATTCCATTCTCGAGGCAGATTCAAGATGGCATATTTCAAAATTCGTTCCTTAACCACGGATCACGGCTTCAAAGCAATTCGGCCGGTGTAATCGATTCGGTTCAGCAGAATAGGTATTCGGTTCTCCGCGAAATACTCATCGCAGGCCTGCCGGGACCCTCTCCAATGGCCATAATCATCGATAATGATTACACCGTTTTGCGATAGGCGCGGAAAGAGGTGAACCAGTTCGTGCTTCGTCGACGCATACCAATCGGTGTCAAGTCGCAGCAGGGCGATGGAATCTGGGACCGAAGCCGGTATGGTCTCTTCGACCTTGCCCTTAATGAAGTGAATTCTCTCTTCTGGGTAGCCTGTCTTCAAAAGTACGATCTTAACAAGTTCCAGAGGTGCGTCAGCACACCTGTAGTCCGGATTTTCGCGCAAAACTTCGGAGGCCGGTTTGTCAGAGTAATCAGTGTCATTCGACATTGGCTCGGACATTCCCTCAAACGTATCGAAGAGATACAAATCACGCTTCACATCCTGGAGTTGGAGAAGCGTTCTGGCGGCCGCCGCCATGCTGCCTCCTTTCCACACTCCGCATTCAACGATGGACCCCTCAATTGCATTGGCGCTGACGTACCGTACCGCTTGAATCAGAGCGTAGATTCGTTCTGGGCTCGTCAAGGTCCAGGGGCGGACCTCTCGAATGATCGCAGTCTCTTCATTGCGAAAGTCGGGAGGGTAGTCCTCTTCTCGATCACGAAGACGGGTAATATCTAGGCCTAATGCCCTGAAGGATTTGCGGATTGCGGACTTAATCATGGTTGTCGCATCACACTGATTCTCTCGTTCTTCGCTATTCCGGTTTCGCTTGACTGTGAGCCAGCGCTGCCCATGCATACTCGATGTCGTCCCGCCTGAAAAGCCGTGCGGCTACGGCTCCCGCTGCGTAGAGACAGATTCCGACAACGATTTTCACGACAGCCGATCCTGGTAGGAGCGTCCCTGCCCATGCTGCCCCCAATGCCAGAGCGAGTGCCGGTATTGCCCAACGCAAACCCTGCAGAACCAGCGGACGCGTTTGGCGAAATGCCAGCAGCACTACGAACCATGCCAGACTATAACTTATCAATGTGGCCCAAGCCGCGCCAAGAGCCCCATATCGTGGAATCAGGTACAAATTCAATGCCACATTACTCAATGCACCCACGGCGGTCGGCACCAGAAGGTACCTTTGGAAATTCCTGGCAACCATTGCGGCTACCATGACAGTCCCGAAAAAGGTGCTCACCTCCGACCAAATTAACACCGCGAGCAACGGCGTCGCTGCCGCAAACTGCTTGCCGTAGAGAAGGGTTACGATGAGGCCAGCTCCCGTCGTAATAAAGACACAAATGGCGCAGGCAAGCACTAAAAAATAACGGAGTGTCCGGTCAAGATAAGCGTGGAAAGCTTTGTGATCCTTTGCCGAGATGGAGAGAATTGGGACCAGCGAAGCGATCAGTGCTGCCGGTAGCATTTCAAACATCTCGCTCACCCTGACTGCGGCGACGTATTGGCCTAATGTCGAGTCATTCACCATATTGTGCAGCATCACTTGATCAATGCGCATGTATATCGAGGCTAGAAGTGAGCTGAAAGCCAGAGGTGCAGCGCTGGCTAGATAAAATCGTGCGCGATCCGCGCTGACCTCACGCAAGCGAGGCAGAAACCTGCGACTGAAGCCCCAGATCAAAATGGCCTCGAGGGTTGCCACAATGAATCGCCACACAATCACCGTAATGAGCCGTGCCTGCAACCATGCCAGCACCACTACCAACAAGAGCCATAAAAACTGTCGCAAAAGGTTGATGCCCGCTGAATACCATTGCTTCAAATCCACCAGGAAAACCACCCCGGGAAGCCGGAGCGGCGAAAGCAAGAGCATTTCCATTACAGCGAAAATAAGCAGGAAAAATAAATGGCCCTTGTAGCCCAGAAAGGGAGCAATCACCAACGACAAGATTGTGGCGCCGATAGCGAATATGACGCAGAGCCTCGTTCCGGTTCTGAGAATATTCGTAGCTTGGCTCCGGTCGATCGCTGCCTCTCGAGCCGTGATCGAATCGATTCCGAACGTTGCCAGCCAGCCGAAGAGCGTCGCATAAGCGTAGATTGCGCCGAATTCGCCAAGTTTTTCACTCCCTAGATAGCGTGCCAGAATAGCGGATGCCCCTCCCGCTAGAACAATCGAGATTCCACGGCCACCGAGCAGCGCGGCAGTATTTTGCAGCACACGCGTCCGCATTCTTGGACTTCTTTTTGCCGGCTGAGTTCCCATAATTTTATTGGCTCGGCGAGTGGATGAAAACCGCTCAAACTCCCGTCGACGCGAAATACGTTACTCGTTATCGTTTCTTGGCGGCTAGTCCGACGGCTTTTCGTTCCGTTCTTTGATTTGCTGCAGATCTTCCTGCTCAATGTGGCCCATCAATCGTGCGCGCCCCGTCAAGTATGCTTTTAAGGTCCGAGCGGTTTGCGCGGGCACGACCGCCACTTGATTGTAGGCAGCGTCGTGCCAGGAAATCGGTCCCCGTGCCGGAATCAGGTGCATTCCCCATTGGAAGATCAGGCCTAAATTCCAAGCGATCAAGGCCGCCGTCACGCTTGATGCAAAGATCGCGGCGCGATGTTCCTGCCACGCGCGCGCAAGCCAATCGAAGAATGCTGCCAGTCCGAGGACAAAGATCGGCGTTAACGAAACAAAGAATCGATTGCCGTAAGACGACAAACCATCCCAATCGGGATGCAGAGAAATCAAAATATAAAAGGCCACGAAGACTGCAGAAAGGTATGTTGCGAAGCGCCGATCCACTAGCTGAAAGAGAGCTAGGCCGGTCAACGCCAGAATCAAAATAGGCGTCCAGCTGAGCATTCCGTGGTCGGAAGAAAACAAAACATTCCAGAATGCCGGCGAATTCCAGGCCCAATCGCGGACCGGCGCATAACCAGTGTGGGTCGGATTTCCGAAAATGATTCGTCGCGAGATTACAGTGGGCAGCAGAGCTATAAGGAACACGCATAGATAGGTCAGATGCTGAACGAAGAGTTGTAGGATTGACCGACTGTTGCGCGCAGAAGATTTCCATTCTTCCCAATAGGAACAGATTGCCTCAAGAAGAGGGACGAGAAGGATGACGCCGTTCGGGTAGTAAACGTCCACCATAAGCCCGGAGAGTAGACCGAGAACTATCCACTGTGGCAGCGTGCGATGTTCTCGCGTCCGGTGCCAGTACCATAGAAATAGCGCCACAACAAAAGCCGAGTGTGCGTGGGACCAAGAAGGATTAAAATACATGTACACGGGCAGTGAACTCGCCCACCAGATCCCCAGCGTTGCCAGAAATGCCCAGCGCTCGCCAAAATACCTTCGCGCTAGACTGAACGAAAGCAAGAGCCCGGCGAATCCATACACGGCAGTCGCAATTGCCATCGTTATTAGGTACGGCTTCGAAAAACCGTTGGCGGCGATGTGAGCGCCGACCTTGTCACTTAGTAGCACGCCGGCGTGCGTGACAATGAGAAAAGGCAGCCAAAGAAGCGAAGGACCAATGGACCATATGTTGGCGATATGCCCTGTTGAGGTATATTCGCTCGAAAGAACGCTTCCGTCCGGGGCCAAACGTCCCGTCACGAAGCTCTGATTCCCGTGCTGCCAGTCCTTCTCGAAATCGAGCCGTCTCTCAATGAGCAACGATCGAGCATAGGCGAAGTAACCCACTCCATCGCCCCGCACCCAAGGGTTCACCAGCGGAAGGCTGAAAACAAATAGCGCAAACAGGATTTTGACGCGCCGAGAAATTATTGGCCCCGACTTCACGGCCCGCATCATCAACTCGTCGTCTCCCGAATCGTTCTTGTCAAAGATTTCGCTGAGGATTCCAGCAAACTCGAGGCCACGTATTCGAGCTGCACTTCTGTAAGTTCCGGGTACATCGGCAGCGACAGAATTCGATTCGCCGCCGCCTCTGTCGCGGGGAAATCACCGCGAGAATATCCAAGGCCTTTGCAGGCTTCCTGCATATGAATCGGTATCGGATAATGGATACCGGTCGCGATTCCGCGTGCGGACAGAAATTCCTGTGCGTGGCGCCGGTCGTCCGTCTCGATCACGTAGAGATGGAAAATGTGTGTGCGCTGAGCCGCAACGCGAGGCAAAACGTACGGCCCTCCCGCCAGTAGTGAATTGTATGCAGCGGCATGCTGTTGCCGCGCGGCATTCCATATATTTAGGTGGCGAAGCTTCACGCGCAATATGGCCGCCTGAATCGTGTCCAGCCGTGAATTTGTGCCGGCAACCACGTGTTCGTACTTCACGCGTTGACCGTAGTTTCGCAATTCGCGTATTTTTTCAGCGATAGTCGGGTCGTTCGTGGTGACGGCTCCGCCATCTCCGTAGGCCCCGAGATTCTTCCCAGGATAGAAACTGAAGGCCGCGGCATCTCCCCATGTACCAGCCCTCCGGTTGGCATAGATAGCACCATGCGCTTGCGCGGCATCTTCGATGACGATGATTTTGTTCTTTCGAGCGATTGCTAGAATCGGCTCCATATCTGCTGGCTGACCGTAAAGATGCACCGGCATAATTCCGCGCGTTCGCGGCGTGATGGCGGCCTCGATCGCGTTCGGACTGATGTTATAAGTCGAAGGATCCATGTCCACAAGAACGGGACGTGCGCCTGCGGCAATAATCGCAAGCACAGTTGCTATGTATGTGTTCGCCGCAGTGATCACCTCGTCGCCCGGCCCGATGCCGTACGCACGAAGCGCGAGCTCAAGCGCGTCAAGTCCGGAGCCGACTCCTATAGCGTGGGCGGTTCCGATAAATTTCGCAAAATCCTCCTCGAACAGGCGGACTTCTTCACCCAGGACGTAGTCACTCCGGTCCAGCACGCCCTGAATTGCCGCGTTTATTTCCTTCGCAATGGTTTTGTACTGCGCTTGCAAATCTACGAAAGGGATTTGGATTCTTTCAGTCATTTTCTTAGGCCCAGCCCCAAATAAAAGATGGGCCGGAGAATACTCCACCATCCCGTGATCGGCTTCATCTTGGTGTAGCCCTGCTCGTGAGGCGGATAAATCTTAGTAACCGGCACTTCGCAATGTCGGTAGCCCAGTCGAATCGAATTATAGAGGAGATAAGGTTCGAGTTCGTACCTATCAAGCCAATCCTGTCGCCAATCGATTCGTCCGTCACGAAGAATGTCCGTGCGGAATGCCCGGAACCCGTTGGTCGTTTCCGTCACGCGCTTGCCCACGAACATCGAGAACAAAAGCGGGTGCACGAACCGTGTGGCGAGCACGCGATATGCGGGAGTGTTGCCGTACCCGCCGCCGGGAAGAAAACGTGACCCTTGCACGAAATCCGCCCGGCCAGAGCGGATCGGATCGAGTAATCGCGGAATTTCGTTTGGATCGTCCTTATCGTTTCCCGCCTGAACCACTAGTACATCATAATTATTTTCGATCACGTAGTCGAAGACGCGCTTCATCGCTGCGCCTACTCCCTGGTTCGTGGGGTTGCGCAGATGAAGCCATCCATTCTTAGGCAGAGACTCGAGTGCGCCATCAGTCGAGCCGTCATCCATCACCAGCAAATCGTAATCGCGCGGATACGGATGGCGGGTAATCGTCCTGCGGATTTTCTCGCCCTCGTTGTAGGCGAAGATGGCGGCGAGCGTTTTCATTGCCCGCGTCGAGCGGGTCGCACCACGGGGCGAGGCAGGGGAGCGACCGTATTCCATTCCGGACGCCGCCGGACATCGATTCCGTCCACGTACGGTTTGACGATGTCGAACGGGCATTCCAGTTCATCCAC
>JBEKSN010000004.1:0-42105 GCA_049517055.1 Candidatus Acidiferrales bacterium
TGGGACGCGCTTCCACCCCGCCGGTGCCACCGTTGTAGCTGACGTGATTTTCGGAGGCATTAGTCACCGGGGCGCTATAGGTGCTGTGAATTACGGCAGTGTTTACGTTATTTACGGAAGTGTTGTACACGAAGTGGTTCCCTTCCCAGCGCCCGCCCTCGTATCCAACGCCGCTGTAACCGTAACCGTAATTAATGCCGCCGTAGTAGCCCACTGTCGGGCCCCAATATCCTTGATTAAAATAGTACCCGCTGCCGCCCCAGCCCCAGTAACCCGGCGTCCACAAGAAGCCAGCTTGAGGCGGATAAACCCACGTGCCCGGCACCCAGTAGTAGTCGTTGGCGGCGTAGTCATAGCCCCAGTAACCGGGCGCCCACAGGTAGCCCTCGGAAGCAAGGATCGGCTGCTCGTATATGGGAAGCAATGGCGGGCCGAAGCCCACCGAAATGCCGATTTGAGCTGACGCCCCGTGAGAAAACGCCAGCAACACAAACGCAAACAACAACGAACGAATTGCCATCCCACTACGCATTGTGCTCCTCCCCCTGCTCACCCGCCTCTAAACGTATCTACCACTTCAGCGCACAACGCACAATCAAATTCAATTTCGGCCTTCCGCTCGAACGGCCTTGCCCCCGTAGCGGCAGCCTTTTTATCCTGAGGGTACTAGCGAAGGGCAGGCGGGCGGCTTCGTTTATTTTCAAATCGTAACGACGCAATCCGCCGACCTAAAGGTCCGCCCTACATAACGGTACCTTCGCATCATTTAGATTCGCGCCAGAACACACATCAGGGAAATGGGCACTTGCGCTAGAATAAGTGAAGAAACGAGGGAAACTCGATGACCGAACGCAAACAACCTTTTGCAACCGTGGAAGAAGCGCTGGAGGAAATCCGCGCAGGCCGCATGATTGTCCTGGTGGACGACGAAGACCGCGAAAACGAAGGCGACCTGGCCATGGCCGCCGAAAAAGTCACGCCGGAAGCCATCAACTTCATGGCTAAATTCGGGCGCGGCCTGATTTGCCTGGCGCTCACCGAGCAGCGCTGCGACGCGCTGAATCTGGCCCCCATTACCCCGCGGAATACTTCTGCGTTCGGCACGCCTTTCTGCGAACCCATTGACGCGCGCCGCGGCACCACCACCGGCACCAGCGCGTCCGACCGCGCCACCACTATTTTGGCGGCCACCGATCCCAACACCCGCCCCGAAGATCTCGCGCGCCCCGGACACGTTTACACGCTGCGCGCGCGCAATGGCGGAGTCCTCGTTCGCGCCGGACAAACCGAAGCTTCCGTGGACCTCGCCCGCATCGCCGGCATGGACCATTCCGGCGTGATCTGCGAAATCATGAATGACGACGGCACCATGGCGCGCACTCCCGAGCTGACCGAATTTTGCCGCGTGCACGGGATGAAGCTGCTCACCGTCGCGGACTTGATTCGCTACCGCATGCAGCACGAGCGCTACGTCCGCAGAATCGCCGAATCCATTCTGCCCACGCCGCACGGAAATTTCCGCATGATTGCGTATTCGAGCGATGTGGACCACGAGCTGCACGTCGCTCTCGTCCGCGGCGGCGTTTCTGACGACGCGGCCGGCGGCCCGCCCCTCGTTCGCGTCCACTCGCACTGCCTTACCGGCGACGTTTTCGGCTCGACCGCCTGCGATTGCCGCGCCGTGATTGACCGCTCGCTCGCAGCCATCGCCGAGGCCGACCGCGGCGTCTTCGTTTACTTGCATCACACCGGCCGCGGATTTCAAATCGATTCGCGCGAACCGGACAGCACCGAGCTCCCGCGCATCCGCTTTCATCAGCGCGAAGAACTCGATCACGACTTGGGCAGGCAGCGTTTGGTGCAGCGCGAAAGCGGCATCGGCGCGCAGATTTTGATCGATCTCGGACTGCGCCGCATCCGCGTCCTCACGAACCACCCTCGCAAAGTGGTCGCCCTCGAAGGCTACGGCCTCGAAATCGCGGATCAAGTCCCTCTATCGTTAGGCTCCGCAAAATCAAGCCACCAAATTCTGTAAATCCTTCAGTGGAGTACTCACAACTGTCCAAAGTGTGGAGGCTGAGCGCATGCGGAAGAAAATAACTTGGCACGTTATGGTCCTCGCAGTCTGGTTGGTCGCGGCGAATGTCGCTCAAGGCGCGAAGCCGGACGAGTTTGCCGGTACATGGGTCATGCGGCTGGGCGACCGTAATTTGTTCGTGCTGACTCTCACGCCGGAAGGCGAGGGCGTTCGCGGAAGTTTCGAGCGTCCCGGTAAGTTCTCCTCAACCGGCTCCATTTTTACCGGCTTGAGCGCAAGCACGCGACAGGACAAAGTGGTGCGAAGCCATTTTGCGGACGGTGTTTTGCATCTGACCATTCAGAATCCGAGTGATGCGAAAGATGAAGATAGCTACCGCATGGTGGTGAACGGAAATCAGGCGGCACTAACCCCCGATGACCTCCCGGCAGCGATGGTTTTAGAGCCCTACCTATTTGATCGCGCGGCGGCGGGGGCGAAAGTGGCCACGGACTGGGAGCTTAACCGCGCATACACTACAGGCGACTCCGATATCCCGAGCGCAGAGATGAAAAAGATTTTCGACGAGGATCAACGCGTGCGCGAGGCGGAGCATATCAATTGGGACGTCGTTAATCGGACGGATGCGGAGCGCCGCGAGCAGACGCGAAAGCTGTTGGCCGCAGGCGCGCTCCACACAGGCAAGGATTACGAAGAGGCAGCGTTTATCTTTCAGCATGGCGACTCGGCGCAGGACTACCTGCTGGGGCACACGCTCGCGATGGTTGCAGTGTCCAAGGGCGACTCGACCGCCATCTGGATTGCGGCCGCGACACTTGACCGGTATCTACAAAGAGCAGGGCAGAAGCAGATATTCGGCACACAATACTTGACCGATCCGAAGGGAGGTTCGACCCAAGACCCCTACGACAGAGAATTGGTTTCAGACGCGTTGCGGCATCAGCTTGGGGTACCCGCACAGGCTACTCAGGCGCAGCAATTGAAAGTGTATCAAACACAGAAGTAGGGACGCCGCTGCGACGAAAAAACTCAATATGCCGCGATTATTTGTCGAACACTAAAACAACGAACGAATCCTTCACCATCGTCGGACGCGGGCGGGCGTTATCCGGAGTGGCCGCCGGAGCCGGACCGAAATCCGCGGTCACCAGAAAAACTTCGTGTGTCTTGGGATCTAGCGCCATGGTGCGCGCGTGCGCCTGCGTGGGGACGTCTTCCACCACGGAATATTTGTCCGGCGAATCTTCGTGCACCACCGTGAGCGTTCCGCTCCCTCCATTCGACGCGAACGCGTACCCGGTCCCGGGATCGAACGCGTCCGCATCCACTCCCTCCCCGATCGCCGGCGTCGCAATCACCTTCCCGGAGTCGGCATTGATCACCGCCATCATTTTGTTGCTGCAGCCCGCGAACAAGCGCCGGTTCGCAACGTCCATGGCCAGACCGGAAGGCTCGTCGCACGGAGCCAGCGGCCAAGTCGCGGTCACTTTCAGATTCTGTGAATCGATTTGCTGCTCTTCGCTTTTGTCTTCGATATTTACGTACACATGGCCGGCGCCGTCCGCGACGGCGAATTCCGGCTTGCCGTCAACGGGAATGGTGCCCGCGACGTTTCCGGTCGCGGCGTCGATGGCCGTAGCGTTCTTGCTGCGCCCGTTCATGGCGAAAACACGTTTCGAGGCGGGATCGTAAATGATCGCGTCGGGATTCGTGCCCGCTTGCACGCTGCCGATAACTTCCAAAGTTTTCAAATCGAAAATCGTCACCGTCCCCGCGCGCCCGTTGGAGGTAAAGCCGCGATTGAGGTCCGGCGCCAGCGCGATTCCATGCACCCCGTCGGTATTCGGAATCTCGCCGATAGTTTTCCCTGAATCCACATCGAGGACGACAACTTTCGTTCCGCGCGAAATGAACAGCCGCCGCGTGGGCGAATCAAAAATGATGTAATCCCAAAATCCTTCGCCGCCCAGCGGAATTTTCTTCAGCAAATGGTAACCCGACGGGCCCGGCGCTGGAGAAGCAGCGGTCACGCGCCGTTCCGCCGCGTGCGTCTTCGAGACAATCATGGCCGCGCCCGCCGCCAATAGCGCAAGCGCACCGACGGCCGCCGCGACCCTTCTAGCAAATCGCACACGTAACTTTTTCATTTGCCTCGCCCCCGATGTTCTCCGCTTCCTAGTTCGAGACCATCGTATGCCGCGCCTAGAGTCGCGTCAATGATTCGGGGCGCGTCCGACGCGCGAGCAAACCGCGAAGTGGCGCCGCAGCCAGCTACGGCGACTTCTGCCCAGCCGGCGAGAGTGTGAGGTAGGGACGCATCTTCTCCAGTCGAGACTTCGAGATGCCTTTGATCGCGAGGAGGTCTTCGATTTTTTGAAACGGGCCGCTCTTTTCGCGGAAATTTACGATCGCCTTCGCGGTGCCGGGGCCGATTCCGGGTACCTGCTGAAGCTGTTCCACCGTCGCAGTGTTCAGCTCGATCGAATGAGCGGGAGGGTGCTTCGTATCCGCGCGAGACCCCGACGCGGAAAAAAGAATCAGCAAAATCGAGACGCCGTACAGTGCGCGCCCAATTCGAGTCATTTTATTCATAACGCGAGAATCGGTTAGTGCCAATCACAGATTAGAAACAAGACTGGCGAATACCGCATATCAAACGCGAGTTCCCTGCGCGTCGTGTTCGGTGACCGGGCCGAAGAGAGCGGCTTGCTCGGCGATTTGGGCGCGGTCTCCGACGAGGACGATTTGCTCGTTGGCGGAATCGAAATGGCGGCGGGAGGCGGTTAGAATGTCGTCCGCGGTGAGCGCGTGAATGCGCGCACGATAGGTTTCGAGGTAATCCTCAGGCAAGCGGTCGAGGTAAACGGTGGAAAGCTGGGAGAGAGACCCCTCCTGCGTGGCAACGCCGAGCGAAAAAACGCCGCTCAAATAGCTTCGAGCGCTTTCCAGTTCTTCGGCAGTGACGGGCAGCGAGCGCATGCGGTCCATTTCGTAAAACATTTCGGTAAGAGTAGCAGCGACGACTTCATTGCGCACAGCTGCGTGCACGGTGAAGTAACCAAATTCGCGCAAGGCATTAATTCCGCTGCGCGGGCTGTAGGTGTAGCCCTTTTGCTCGCGGATATTCATCACCAAGCGGGAATGAAACGCGCCGCCGTAAATTGAATTAGCGAGAACCATGCGATACCAGTCCGGATCGCGCCGCGTGATGGCGAGGTTTCCCACCAGGATTTGCGTCTGCACTGAGCCGGGAAGATGAACGAGATGAACATGCCGTCCTGAGTGGCGTGGCGGCGCAGACCATTTCTGCTCCGCAGGCGCGGGGGATTTCCAGCCGCTAAATATTTTTTCTACTTGTTCGAGCATCGGCTCGGTTGAAAAATCACCAACCACAATCAGCAGTGCATTCGCAGGCGAATAATTCTGGTGATAGAACTCCTGGAGTTGACTACGCCGATAGGCTGCCACCTGAGCTTCCTTCGGCGCGACGACCGCGTAGGGGTGTTTGCCGAAAAGCACGCTACGCAGTCGCTCGTTGGCGAGAAAATCAGGAGTTGTGCGCTGGATTCGAAGGCCTTCGAGCCGCTGGCGGCGCTCCCGCTCAAATTCTTCTTCGGGGAAGGAGGCGTTGCGCGCAACGTCCGCGAGCATTTCGAGCAGCCCTTCCGAAAATTCGGCGACTCCCGATATGCCGATTGCGCTCGCGTCAGCTCCGGCGTGAGCGGCGAAGTCCGCGCCCATTCGCCGAAGGTCTTCTTCAATAAGGCGAAGCGAGCGAGTGGCAGTTCCGGTGCGTGCTACGCTGGCGGTGATCTCAGCCAATCCCGGCGCGCTATGCGCGACAACGGCGTTTCCAGCGCGGAAGAAAAGCTGCGCGGAAATTTTGGGGAACGTGCGGGCCTCGACTAGAACCACGTGCATGCCGTTGGGCAGAGTGCGAACCGTGCGCTTGGGCCACGCAACCGGACGTTCGGGACCCAGAGCGGGCGGAGATGAGCGGTGCGGCTTGGTTGCAACAATCGGAGTGGTCATCGAGCCTCTCCCGCGTTCACCGGACTCCGCGCCACAATGGCGCGATTTCGCGGCACCAGATATTTCTTCGCGGCTGCCTGGACTTCGGCAGGAGTTACCGCCATGAAACCGTCGAGCACGGTATTGATACGATCGGGATCGCCGTCGAATAACGTAAAGCAAGCCAGATAATGCATCAGGCCGAAGCGAGGCATGTGCGAACCCATGCCCCCCTCAAGCATGGAATAATAATCAGCGCGAAATTTTACCTTCACCGGCGCGAGTTCCTCTTCCGCAATCTCTTTTTCCTGCACTTCAGAGATCACGTCATCGTACGCAGCAATGGTAGCGTCGGACGTAAACTCCGGCCGGTGATAAATCTGCGTGACCATTTGCGTGGGGCCGTTGGCATCGAAAACGTCCATACCCCCTTCGGTCCCAATGGCAATTTGCTTTTCAAAAACGAGATGGCGGTGGATGCGCCCGGCGCGACCACCATGCAAAACACGGTCTAAAATCGCCATGGCGTACCAATCTTTCGCGGTGCGCGGCGGAACTGTGTATCCGATGGCAAGAGCTGGCAGGGTTCCGAACTTTTCTTCCACTTCGCCGCGACGTTCTTCGGTTTGCGGCGGTTCGCTCACGTCGGCGTGCGGCGGTAGCGCATGCGCCGGAATGTCGTCAAAGTAGCGCTTTGCGAAAGTGAACGCCTCGGAGGGTTCGAGATCGCCCAGCATCAGGAGCACGGCATTATTCGGCGAGTAATAGGTGCGGAAAAAAGCCTGCACATCGTCCAGTGTTGCGGCATCGAGATCGTTGAAATCACCATAAAAATTGTGCGCGTTGGGCCAATTGCGGAAGGCCACGGGCGGCAAGTCGAGCCAAGGAAATCCGCCGTAGGGCTGATTCATCACGTTAACGCGGACTTCTTCTTTCACTACGTCGCGCTGATTGCGCAGATTTTCATCGTCCACTTTCAGAGAACGCATTCTGTCGGCTTCGAGCCAGAGCATGCGTTCGAGCGCATTGGAAGGCACAGATTCAAAATAATTGGTGATGTCGTAATTTGTGGTGCCGTTCAGCAGGCCGCCGGAAGCATTGATCAGTCGAATGTGTTCCATCTTGCCGGCGTTTTCGGAACCCTGGAACATCATGTGTTCAAAAAGATGCGCGAAACCGCTGCGGCCGCGTGGCTCGAGGCGGAAGCCGATCTGATAGTAAACGCCGACGGTCACAAAAGGCGCGGAATGGTCGGGCGAGACGACGACTCGCAGGCCGTTGGCAAGTTTCGTGTGCTCGACCGGAATATGCAGCTTCTTCAACTTTTGCCTCCCGTGGATTTTCTTAGTGCGCGCCTCAACTGCTTCGACGCAACGGCAGAATTCTTCGACAGAACCCGGCTGGCAAGCAGCGCGAGAGCTGCATGCGCCTGATTAAACTCGTCCGGATAACTCCGCAGCGCCTTCGTGTGCTTTGCTACGGTTGCGAAATCTCCGCGTGAGACGGGTCCGGTCCAGGATTCACGCGGACCTAGCTGCTCGAAATTGTCCAGCATTTGGCGCATCAACGGCAGCAACGCGCGCATGGCGTCGCGGCGGCTGAATCCTAGCTTCATCAGCACTTGCGTCGCGGCTTCAATCAATCCCAGACCGTGTCCTGCGACCAGCGCACCGGCTGCGTGGTACGCGGGTTTGTTCTTGCTATTTATGGTGACCGGTACACCGCCGAGGGAACGCGCAATTGAACGCGCGACTATCGCCGCGCTGCGGTCGCCTTCGACCGCGAATACAACCTTTTCCAGCTTCGGCGCTCCGCGTCCCGTGAACGTCTGCATGGGGTGAAGCGAACCGGTTGAGGCTCCGCGGCGGGCGAGCGGCGCCAGAACAGTGCGGTCAAGCGCACCGCTGGTGTGCAAAACAATTTTACCGCGAAGTTTCATTTCGTCAAATTTGGCCAGTGCGCCGGCAATTCCGCTGAGCGCGCCATCGGGGGTGGTTAGCAGAATCACGCTGGAATCGAAGATTCCCGGAACGAGCCGCGAATGTGGTTTTCCCGCTCCGATTTGCTGCACGGCAATTCGCGACGTGGCTGGCGAGCGCGTGACCACGGCTCCGATGCGCCAGCCGAGGCGATGAAGACGCTTCCCTAACGTTCGGCCTACGCGCCCTGCGCCGACGATGGAAAGAGAGCGCTTCATGGCACGTGATAGCATAACTTGTAAGCACTTTTTCAGGTGGACGAAATTGAATCTGCATTTATTTTCGACAATCGCGCTGGGAGCGGTTGCTGTGTTGTGGATCTACGGCGCGATCGAGGCGGCGATAGGCGTCCCCAGACTTGCCTCTCTTGCGGGTGCTTCACCGCTTGACGACGCTGATTGTCCGAGCGTTTCCATCCTATTCGCGGCACGGGACGAAGCACATAAATTGCCGGGCGCACTCGCGACGTTCCTCGTTGTGGATTATCCGCGTTACGAAGTGGTGGCCGTGAATGACCGCTCCCAGGACGGCACGGAAGAAATCCTGAAGCGTGCGGCGCAAGAAAATCCGCACATGAAAGCCGTTTCCGTGAGGGAACTTCCTGGCGGATGGTTAGGCAAGCCTCATGCGCTGCAAAAAGCGTACGAGCAATCCACCGGGGAGTGGCTGATCTTTACGGACGCGGACGTGCATTTTGCGCCCGGATTGCTGCGGAGCGCGATTTCGCTAGCTCGAAAGAGGGGCTGGGAGCACCTGACGCTGTCGGGCCGCACGGAAATATTCAGCTTCGGCGAAAAAGTCGTGATGACATTTTTCGGACTGGCTTTTCTGATGAGCGTCCGGCCGTGGCGCGTGAGCGACCCGCGCTCTCGTGCCTTCGCCGGCGTGGGAATGTTTCAGCTTATACGCCGAAGCGCGTACGAAGCGATGGGGACCCACCGCCGGCTGGCGATGGAAGTGGTGGACGACATGAAGCTCGGCAAGCTGGTGAAACAGGAAGGATTTCGATCGGGCTTGGCGATGGCAGGCGACGCAGTGAGTGTGCACTGGCACAGCGGTCTGGGAAATATCATTAAGGGCACGACAAAGAATTTTTTCGCATTTGCAGAGTTCTCGCTATTCGTTGCCAGCATACAGATTTTCGGGATACTAATGATGTGCGTTGTTCCCTGGGTGGCGCTGCCTTTCGTTCACGGGTGGGCGCTATTATTCGCGGGAATCGCCGTGGGACTGGCGATCATTCTTCACGCTGGTGCGTGCATCGAATTCAAAATCTCGCCGGCATATGCGTTGACGTTCCCCATCGGTGCGCTGATTTTTGCGTGGATGCTGGCACGCTCGATGATTGTTACGTTGTGGACCGGAGGAGTCACCTGGCGCGGAACATTTTATCCGCTGGAGGAATTGAAACGCGGAGTGGTCTGAAGAAATGTCGCGCGATGCCGCGAAGTTGAGATAGGTTCCCTACTTGAAGAAGGAATAGCCCAAGAAGACGGTGTTTAGATCCACGCCGGGATTTATCTTCCCGCGGTCGGCGTTGGAGATGTGCTGGTACTTGTATCCGAACATCCAGGCTCGTTTCCGCGAGGAATTATAGAGTTGGAACCCCGCTTGGAAGTCGAACGTGAAATTGAACTGCTCCTCACCGAGGATATCGACCGGAATCGGGCGCAGGGACGCGACGAATCCGGCAGTTGACGCAACGAAAGGCTGAAAGCTGCGGCGGCGGAAAAGGTTGATCTTGAAGCCGATGGGATTCACGCCTCCGCCGTAAACCACCTCGCGCGATCCGGTTAGATAGACTGTGCCTCCCGGTGTGGACATTCTGCCGAGAATCTTTGGCTGAAGCATAATCTCGACTGGATCTACGTCGAAAGTGTATTCGAGAGACCATCGAGGATGATCCAGCAGCATGCGTCCGTAGCGAAATCCAAGAGCCGCGAACTGGCGCGGGCTGGTGAGGCCGATAACATGGGGCGAGCCCGGGGCATAAGAGGCCCAAACACCGAACTCATTCTTTCCACTTTGGAAACTTTCCTGCTGCGGTGGCGGAGTCTGACAACGAGCCGCGGGCGAAGCTGCCAGAAGCGCAGCGAGAATGAAAAACGGCAGGGATAAAACGGTGGGGCGGATCTCTTGCAGTGGAGTCACATGATCTCGATTAGGTAGTTTTTTTCGCCACGCGTTTTTTCGCCAGACCCGCGGCCCGATCCTGAGACGAAGCAGACGGGCCTGATGATTCTGGCATGGTTTCGGCCTGCACAGAAGTAGATGCAACATCTCCTGCCGGAGAGGCGGAGAAAATTGCGCCGAGATCGCGTTGCTTGAGGGCACGAATGCGATCGCGTAGCGCAGCCGCGCGTTCGAACTCAAAGTTCTTCGCGGCTTCGCGCATTTGCGTTTCGAGCTGAGCGATAGCGTGGACCAACTCGGCTTCCGTGGAGACATCACCGATTATTACGTCGTCCAAAGGCACAGTGATGTAATCGGCTTCGACAATCCTGGCGAGCTGCATATCGACAGATTTTATAATCGATTGCGGCGTGATGTTGTGCTCGCGGTTGTATGCTTCCTGTTTCGCGCGACGGCGATCTGTTTCGCCGATAGCCTGGCGCATGGAATCCGTCATCGTATCGGCGTACAAAATCGCGCGGGCTTCCAGGTGGCGCGCGCAACGGCCAATCGTTTGGATCAAAGAGGTGGTACTGCGAAGGAACCCTTCCTTGTCCGCGTCGAGAATGGCGCAGAGCGAAACTTCGGGCAAATCCAGGCCCTCGCGTAAGAGGTTGATGCCGATTAGCACGTCAAATTCTCCACGGCGCAGGTCGCGCAGGATGCGAACGCGCTCGAGCGTTTCGATTTCCGAGTGTAGATAGCGGCATTTCACGCCAACTTCGGTGAAATATTCGGCGAGGTCCTCGGCCATGCGCTTGGTGAGAGTGGTGACCAGAACGCGCTCGTTGCGGCCCGCGCGAATGCGAATTTGTTCGAGCAAATCATCAACCTGGCCTTTTACGGGGCGAACTTCCACCTGGGGATCGACGAGTCCCGTAGGGCGAAGCACCTGTTCTACTACGACACCACCAGATTTCGTCAGCTCGTAGGGACCCGGAGTAGCGGAGACATATACAGCTTGATTCACGCGATGTTCGAATTCCTCAAAATTGAGCGGCCGGTTGTCGAGCGCAGAGGGCATGCGGAACCCGTAATTAACGAGAGTCTGCTTGCGCGAGCGGTCGCCTTGATACATCCCGCGAATTTGTGGAATGGTTTGATGCGACTCGTCGACGAAAAGCAAGAAATCGGACGGCGTGTAATCGAAGAGCGTTGGCGGAGCTTCGCCGGGCAAGCGTCCTGAAAGGTGGCGGGAATAATTCTCGATACCATGGCAATAGCCGATGGTGCGCATCATTTCGATGTCGAAATGCGTGCGCTGGACCACGCGCTGCGCCTCGACGATTTTCCCCTGGCGCTCGAGCTCACCCTTCCACCAGTCGAGCTCTTCGTAGATGCTCTGAATTGCGCGCTCCTTTTGATCGGCCGGCAGAACGTAGTGGCTCTTGGGATAAATCAAAATGCGATTGATTTCGTTTTCGCCGGGACGCGTACGAATTTCGCCGGTGAGCGGATCGATCTTTCGGATAGCCGTGATTTCGCTACCCCAGAGCTCGACGCGCACGGCCAGGTCATCATAGGGCGGATAAATCTCGATCATGTCGCCGCGTACGCGAAAGGTGCCGCGCTTGAGGTCTTCGGAGCGCTCGTATTGAATTTCGACAAGCTTGCGCAAGATGGCTTCGCGCGCGATGGATTGACCCTTTTCGATGAGCTGCATCATTCCGTAATAGGCCTCCGGGGAGCCGAGGCCGTAAATACACGAGACGGAGGCAACGACGATGACGTCGCGCCGCTCGAAGAGCGAACGCGTGGCGCTCATGCGCAACTTGTCGAGCTCATCGTTGATGGTGGACTCTTTTTCGATGTAGGTGTCGCTCGCAGGGACGTAGGCTTCCGGCTGGTAGTAATCGTAATAGCTGACAAAATATTCGACGGCGTTATTGGGAAAGAACGAGCGAAATTCGTGGAAAAGCTGGGCGGCCAAAGTTTTATTGTGCGCCAGGACAATGGTGGGGCGATTGATTCCCTCGATCACCTTCGCCATCGTGAATGTTTTGCCCGAGCCGGTGACGCCGAGAAGGACCTGCTGGCGTTCTCCGTCTTTTATAGCGCGGAGGAGCTGGGCGATGGCTTCGGGCTGGTCGCCGCGCGGCTCGTAGTCACTGGCTAGTTTGAAGTTCATCCTGGATCCTTCAGATGCGAAATCTGAGCTGCGCTGAAAACTACGATTATATCAAAAATCAAAAATCGCTGCTGAGGACGCAAAGCGCGCCGGATCCCGCATATTCAGGGCTGCGGCTCTGCTGAGGACGGCGTCGCAGGAAGAAGGGAAATCTCGGATTGGCTTTCGACATGGCCGACGTAGTGCATTTTTGAGCCGGAACGCGCGCTGGTGATTAGGACGTCCATATCTTGCGTGGCAGTTTGCGTTGAACGGATAAGGTTACCGGTTGCGAGCGCGATTGTTTCCAAGCTGCCGCCGGAACCGGTCCAGGTACCGGAGGTCGCCAGGGCTTGGCGAGCGTAGTCATCGGGCGTGGCGTCACCATTTCGAGTGATTTTGAATTGAGTGACGATCACGGCGCATGAAGCGCTCGCTCCGGCAGGCTCGGCGGTGGAAATGGCTTTCGGCGGCCCGTCAGTCGAGTAGCACGGTTCATCGCGAAGATAGTTGGATTGGTTTCGCCAGACCAGCCCGCCGAGCGCGACGCCTTCCATGGGGCGCTCGCTGCTCCATTTCTGACCGACCTCAATTCCGTCCTTTGGGATGCGCGCGGCGGAAGAAAGCCCGTTCATCCAGGAGTGAAGATTTTCAGCGACGGATCGATTTGCGAGGAGATCATCGAGGCCCACGAAGTGAGCGAGCTGGCCATCCGGCTCCATAACGTATTCAAGCGAGCGGCTTTCGAGATTCTTGTACTGGTCCGTGATTTTGGAACTTGCGGGATCGTAGGCATCGCTTTCAAATGTGGCGCTGGATTTTTCATATGTAGCGCGAATGCGAACGCTTCCGGGAGGATCGTTATTGGCGGGCAGCGGATTCAGAATATCGAGGCGCAGGATCAGGCTGACAGTCTGTTTCGACTTGGATGCGGCTTCCGGATTCTCGATAGGTGTTTCCATTTTCCCGTTCGAATTCGTTCGCGTTTCGATTTGGTAACGCAGGGTTTCTCCCGGCGTATATTTCGGAAAAAGACGGACGCGATTGGAGGCCGTCGCGCGGAGCGACAGAGCAAGCAAGGCGAGGCTTGCGATGACGGCCGACAAGTATTGCACGTTGCGTCTCGTAAGCTTAGCCTTCCGATGCATTGGTGAACGCTAGCACAGGGATTTAGACGAGGCAAACCAAGTGATGTTTAAAATGGAGCTGTACAATACGCCTGCCGGCAGTTAAAAAATGCCGAGGAAAATTCGGAGGAGTGTGGCTTATGAGTCCCACCGAGACCGTGCTTCAGTTCATGGACCGCATCAACCAGCGCGATGCGGACAAGCTTGCCGAATTGATGACGGAAGATCACGTGTTCATCGATTCCCTCGGCAATTCCGTGCGCGGTCGCGAGAAGATGCGAGCCGGGTGGCGAGGCTATTACGCATTTTGCCCGGACTACTGGGTTTCGCACGAAGACATTTTTGAAAATGGAAACTTGGTCGCGGTGTTCGGCGCGGCAGGCGGCACCATCGCGGAAAATGGCAAGCTCCCTCAAGAAAATAAATGGCGGACATCCGCTGCTTGGCTGGCTGTGGTAGAGAAGGGCTTGGTGAAGGAGTGGCGAGTTTACGCCGACAACAAGCCGGTGTACGACATTGTGGCGAAAGAAAAGGCAGGGCGATGATTTTCGCGGGTCACTCCGAACGCAGCGCTTCCATAACGTCCACGCGTGCCGCGCGCGCCGCCGGCAGCACCGACGCAATCACAGCAGCGGCCAGCAGCACAACTGCGGACGCGATCACCGGCACGAATCCGGGCATGCGCATATCCACGACATAGCTGCTCGCAAGGCGCGCCAGCGCGTATCCGCATACCGCGCCTGCGACGACGCCTGCAGCAGCCATCACCGCACCCTGAGCGATCACGCTGGTCAGAAGATGCCGCGGCTGGGCGCCGAGCGCGAGGCGGATTCCGAACTCGCGCGTCCGCCCGCTAACCGAGAACACCAGCACGCCCGCAACGCCAATCACCGCAATCGCCAGCGCCACCGCCGCAAAGCCGCCGAACACCAGCGCGTTTAACCGATCCGGCGTAAGCACTTCCGCGCGCACGTCTTCCAGCGTGGCCGCGTGTTCGACCGGCTGATCCACGGACATATCGCGAATGATGCGCGTGATCGACGGCACAAGCGCGTAAGGATCCGAGTGCGTGTGAACGAACAACCGGCCCCCGCCCAGCTCTTGCTCAAGCGGGTGATATACGGTCACCGCTGGTCCCGGCACAACGTTCTGATCGTCCAAATCGGCGGCCACGCCGACGATCCGCCGCGGCTCCTCGCTGATGTCGATAAATTTCATCACCGGATCGGTCCACATCATGTGGTGATTCACCGCATCCTGGTTCGGAAACATCCGCTGGGCCAAGCTCTGGCTCACAATGACGACTTTCTCGCTGTCCTTTCGATCAGCGTCGTTGAAATCGCGTCCGGCGATTATGGGCACGCCGAGTGCGGCGAAAAATCCGGGTGACACCGTCCGGAACATCGCGCGCGGATCTTCTTCGCCCGGCCCGTGCGCGTGGCCGTCCGCCGAGTACTCGAATCCCGAACCCCAAATGCCCGCGTCGCGCCAGGGGACAGCGGTGCCCACGGCGACGCGATCCACGCCCGGTAACGCTGCGATTTGCCGCATCGCTTCTTTGTAGAATCCCTGAATCTGCTCGGTTGTGCGGCCTTCGGTAACCACCGGCACATTCAACGCGAGGACATTGTGCGTGTCGAAACCGCTGCGCGTACTTTGCAGCGCGAGAAGCGTCTTGAGCAGCATGCCCGCGCCCGCCAGAAGCATGAAAGACGCGGCAATCTGTGTGACGGCGAAAATTCGCAGGCGGCGGCCGGTGCTGCCCGTAATTCGCACGCCTCCGCTCGCTATATTCAATCCGTTCGCGGCGTCCGCCGAGGGCAGGCGTGGAACAAACGCCAAGAGCACCGCGGCGACAACCGCCAGCAGCGCGCCGACCCAGAGCATGCTGGAGTCAACCTTCAGGTCGAGTGCGCGCACCGAGAACCGGGAGGCGTAGCGAGCCAGAATTGCCACCATCGGACTCGCGCTCAACACACCAAGCGCCGCGCCGACGCCGCAGAGCAAAAGGCTATCGGCCAGCAGCACCCTTCTCAGCGAGCCGGAGGTTGCGCCGAGGGCCGCGCGAATCGCGAGTTCGCCTTCGCGCCGAACCGTGCGCGCCAGAATCAAGTTGGCCGCGTTCGAACACGCAATGATAAAGACCAGCACCGAAGCTGCCAGCAAAACGAGCAGCACATTTTTTGCGCGCGATGTGATCTGGTCGCGCAAACGCACGGCGCTGATGCGGAACTCCGCGTTGTGCGTATAGGTTTCGGGGTGTTGCGCAATCATCGCTCCGTATACAGTCCCTAACTCGGCGCGCGCGGACTCAATGTCCACTCCGGGCGCAAGCCGCCCGAAGAGCTCCGTCATGCGATGGACTCGTCCGGTCACCATCGTTGCCGACAGATGGTGAGGACTGGTCACAATATTGGAAATGATCTCGGTTTCCGCGGGATAAGGAACCGAGGGTTCCAGCACGCCGACGATGGTTGCCACGCGCGCGCCCGAGGGATCACCCGAATCGAGTTTCACGGTCTTGCCGATCACAGACGGATCCTTTTTCATGACCGTGGTCCAGAAACGATACGTCAGGACTATCGCGCCCGCGGCCTTTGGACCGTCATCGTGGGCATCGAGCAAGCGGCCGAGCACCGGGTGCAATCCCATGACCTCGAAATACGAGCCGTCCACCACGCCAGCGCGCACCTCTCGCGGCTCGCCGAGTCCCACTGCCGAGAACCCCATCTGGGAGAAATCGCCAAAAGCGCTCACTGACTTCACGCGCGACTCAATGTCCTGAATCTCGGGCACAGAGAACGTGGTGTTCTCGACGCCGATCCCGGGCGCGCTCTGTCGAATGTAGATCAGGCGGTCTTCGTCGCGGTTCACCAGTGGCCGCAGCAGCACGCCCCTCACCACGCTGAAAATGGCCGCGTTTGCGCCGATGCCCAGCGCCAGGGTGAGTACGACCGTAATGGCCAGCCCTTTGGTGCGCGCCAGCGAGCGCACCGCCATTTTCAGATCACGAACGAGCAAGTCTAGTTTGAGCATCGTCCGGCCTCCTTACCGTTTGTATTACCTGGGGATTATCCTCGCCTAGCTATTCGCACGAGACAACTTTATTTTGACCGCGGCCAGTCCGCCCACTGAGGTGATGCCAGCGACCGTCCCCATAGCGCGCAATTTAAGTACCGTGAGCAAACCCATGTAAGCGCCGAAACGGCAGGGACTTAGCCGAAAAGGATCACGTAGAGTGACGTGTCCAAATGCCCGCTATTGAGATGCGCAAGTCGCGAAGCCGAACACTTTCTTTGCCTACGATCGGCCAGCCCCGTTCTCCATCCCACCAGTTCGCACTGAGTCCAGCGTATCTGCCAGCCGATCGTAGCTCGCAGCCAGGCCCTTCTCCATGCCGCTCTTCAGGACGGCATCGCGCGCCTCCCGCGATTCGTAGAGGATCGTCTGCGTGAGCGTGGTCTTGCTGCCGTGCTCGGATAGGACGATTGTCCCGACGGCCTCGCCCGGGTACCAGGCTTCATCGAACTTCTCAGTGGAAACCAGCCGCTCGGGCGCCACAATCTCTCGATAAACTCCGCCCATCCCCATCTCTGTTCCGTCGGAGTCCTGCCGCCACACGTAACGGTACTTGCCGCCGACCTTGAGATCAATTTCACAGACTGGCATCGACCAGCCAGGCGGCCCGAGTAACCACTGCTTGACCAGCTCCGGCTTAGTGAAGGCGTCAAAGAGCAGGCGGCGAGGCGCGTTGAATTCGCGGGTCATTACGATCTCTCGCTCGCCGCGCGTAACTAGTTTCAGACTTCCAGTGTTTCTCATCGGTGATCTCCCTGTCGCTTCCTGCGTCCACGCTTTTTCCCCTGGGTCTTCATCCGGTCGAGCAGCGCATCCAGGCGCTGGAAGTTGCCTTCCCAAAGTTGCCGGTACCGCTCCACCCACTCCTCGAGCTCCCGTAGCGGTGCCGGCCGCAACGTGTAAATTCGGCGTTGAGCGTCTACTCGAACTTCAACGAGCCCGGCATCATTGAGAACGCGCAGATGTTTCGAAACTTGCGGTTGGCGAAGACCCAGGCGGTCGACCAAGTCCCCGACAGGGCGAGGTCCCTTACGCAACAGCTCGACGATTTGAAAGCGATTGGGCTCGGCGAGCGCTCTGAGTGTTTCCATCATGGCGAATCCGAATATGCCTGAGACAGTATATTCATGTCAAGACATATTCTTTTATGGGAATATAAAGTTAACTTTTAGGGTTGGGGCGCGTGCGCTGAGAGGCGAGTCAGCTGAGGTGAAGAGAGTGGGCCGCTGAGATGGTAAGTAGGTTGAGAAAAGGCGTCGGCGGCGCGCGAAGTGCGTTCAAGGGGCGCACCTGAAGAGACTCGAAGGCGGAAATCGAGATTGTGGGCGAAATCCATGGCACCCACGGCGTTGATTTCGCCGGACGGAATAAGAAGCGAAAGTTCCGAAAACTTAATCTCGCGCTCACCACAGGTGAACGCAGCCGAGGCTTCGTGAAAGGAACTGACGCCGGGACGGCTGGCGCCTTCGCGCAAAGAGTCAGTCAGATTGAGGTTGCGAAATTCAACGTCGTTCAGCCGCGCTCTGCCTTTACACGAAAGCGAAGCCAGCAGATCGGACTTGGTGGCGCCTCGCGCTCGTAGAGCGAGTTCTCCCGAGGCTGCGCCGGCAAAAATATTCTCGAAAGCCGGGGAATCCGCGGAAAGGGATGCAAGATCGATGCGCGAGAAAGCCACGTTCACGCGATAGGAAGGAATAGCTGCAAAATCAGCGTCGAATGACGCACCGATATTGCCTCCGTAAAACTGGCCGCGCGCATTGGCGAACTCGACGTGGTGCCCGTCCACTTTCAGCTCGCCCTGCAGACGCCGTACGACGACAGGAGCCAGCGTGAATTGGTCGATGGCCACGCGGCCGGTGGCGTGAAGGTTGTCAGTCACTGCATTCGTTGACGAGCGCGTATTCAAGAACGGCAACATGCGGTCGAGGAAGCTCTCCCGCCATTCCGGATTGAGCCAGCGATCGACTTCCGCCGCTACAAGATGGTCCGCCGAAAGCGCGAACTGCCATCCGCTGGAGGAATGACGATCGAACGAGCCGCTCCAATGAGCGCCAAACGCCGCGGCTGACGAGAGCGAGATGTGGCGAGAGTCGGGTTTCCAATCCGAACGGGCTCGAATGTCTTCGATGGGTTGATTGAGGAACGGCGTGCGAAGTGACATTTCGCCCGATTCCCCGCCCCAGTCAATGAAACCTGTCGGTTGCGTTTGCCAAGGGAACGCGGCGCCCTGCCATCGTAAATCGCAACGCACGGGGCCGGCCAGATCCCATCCGCGAGAAATATTCCATCCGAAAGCGCTTGCCGTGGCAATCAAGTCGCGCGCCTGGGTTAAATTTCCGAACAGGTGAAAGGTGGGAAACTCCAGCGAGCCGGGTTTCGCGGACGCCTCCATCCGCAACGAACTTGCGGAAGCGCCGAACGAGAGCGCGACGGGAGCGAGCGAGGCACTGCCACCGTCATAACGAAACTGGATATTTCCAACGTGAGCGGGAACCCGCAGATGGGCACCCGTGAGCTCTGCTCCATCAATCGTTACGGCTGCGCGATTCATCTGCAAAGGCCAGCCGGAAATGTTTCCACGCACGCTGGCGAATCCGCGAAGTGAAATATCGGCCGCGACATCCGAACGGAACGCCCGGATCCAGGCGAGCAGATCGTCCAAGTCAATCAAGGAAGAAGCGATATCAATGGAAACGGGGGGCGTTTTCAGGGCGGAACCTTGTGCCGGAGTTTCCCAGGCGATGCGCGCCGACGCTCGAGCGTGAGAATGCGGCGCTTCAATGGCGGCATCGCTTATTTCGAATCCGAAAGTCATCGGATTCCAGTGTATGTTCGCGAGTACGTTGAGGGCCGGATTGTCCGGGCGGAGCGCGAGGTCCCAGCGGTGAAGCTGTCTGAATTCCGCGCGCGACTGAATGGCCCAGCCATCTTCGCGGTCTTCCGTTCGAGCATTCAGAATGAGCGTAAGAATTCCGCGAACGCCGTAATCGTGGCTTCGCGCGAGGCGCAGCACATCGGGCACGGAGGCGTCGCTCCAGGAGACGTCGAGCTCCGCGGGACGCAAACGCGAGGACGTGCCGCCCATGTGGCCACTCACATGAAGAATCCCTGCTTGTTGCACGATCACCGCGGCACGCGTCGGAGTCGCCTCCAGATCCATGTTCCACCGGCCCGGACCTGCCGGCTCGATGTAACCCGTCACACCGACCAACGCAAAAGGAAGCTTTTCGTCGCCACGCTTGAAATTGATCCGGCCCGAATCCACTTCGATGCGGCTAAAGCGCACAGACTGCGCAGCGGGAGCAGACCCACTCAAGGCAGCCGAAGAAGTCGTGGCAGAGGAAGGCTTGGGCAGCCATTCGGCGAGGTTCCAATCGCCGTCGAGATTACGAACGAGATTAAGGCTCGGACGCTCCATCGAAACGGTTCCAAGCTGAATGTGGCCGCGCATCAGCCCTTGCCAGCGAAGACGCACGGTGAGCGACTCAGCTCTCAGAAAATACTCATTTCCAAAACGTGGATCCTCGCCGAAGGTGACCGATTGCGCTTGAAGTGTTGGACCGCCCCACAAGCTGAAATCATAACTGCCAACTTGAACCGGCCTGCCGAAAGCGGACTCGAGCCGCGCGGTAATCTTTCTCTGCAAACGGGTATGGCGAATGAGGAGAGAAATTCCAATGTCCGCAAGCCAGAGGAGAACGAAGAACAAGAGTATCCATTTGAACCAGCGGCTCCAGCCGCGCGATCGCGCGTGAATCGACGCCCGAGGCTGAGAAGCTGCGACGCTTTGGGAAAGAGTGTCTGACACAGCGAATAGCGGCCAACGGCCAGGCTAATGGACCTCGTGCATCATCCGATGCCAGCGCGTTCGGCTGGGGAGATGAAGAAAATTTTGTCCTATCGCGCGCAAGCTGCCCAGGAATCCGCGATCGGCGTAGTCTTGGGAGGTGGCATCAACGGACCAGTAAACCATAATCGGACGGCCCATAATAGCGCGACGGTCCACAAAGCCCCAATAGCGGCTGTCCCAACTCCGATCTCGATTATCGCCCATCACAAAATAATTATCCGCAGGAACAACGAGCTCGCCGCGCTGGACGTGACTCAGAATTTGTTCCGCCCATTCCGGGCGAAGTCCGATTTCGACGAAGTAGCGGTTGGGCGGCGGAAAATTATCGCCGAAGGGATCTTCATAAGCGGGCTCGTGAACCACGTACGGCTCAGAAAGTGGATCGCCATTTACATAGACATGTTGGTTGATGATCCGAACGCGATCTCCGGGCAAACCGATCACGCGCTTAACGTAGTGGGGATGATCGTCGAATGGAAACTTGAAGACGACAATATCGCCGCGCCGAATTGCGCGATAAGGAAGAAGCTTTTCGTACCAGGCCCCATTTCCTTCGAATATAAACTTATTCACAAGCAAATGATCTCCGACCAGCAGCGTCGGCTCCATGGACTGGGAAGGAATTTTGAAAGCTTGAACGATGAAGGTGGTTCCGAAAAGAGCAAGCAGAACTGTTACCAGAAGCGACTCGGCATATTCGGCAAAAGTACTGCGTTTCGGCAACGTCTTTACACGCGGGGGTACGGAAGAGATGTTTGCCGACTCCGCTGTAGAAGTATCTGCTTCCATGAACTCCTTCAGGCCGTTCCGTTGCTCGCTTCGAGAATTTCCAGCGCAGTTCTTGCGGCACCCTGCTCTGCTTCTTTTTTACTGCGGCCTTCCGACGCCGATAGCTTTTTGCCTGCATCCCAAACTTCCACTTCGAATGTTTTCTGGTGTTCCGGCCCCGATTCGCTGCGGATGCGATATTCGACGGGCGGTCGCCCGCGCTGCTGGAGCCATTCCTGCAACGCGGATTTGTGGTCGGCTCGCTCCAGACCGCCCGCGTTGATTGCCAGCGCTGGTTCGAGCAGGGTACGTTGCAGGAAAGAAGCCGCAGCTTCGAGACCGGCATCCAGATAGATGGCGCCGAGGATGGCTTCGAAAGCGTCGGCCAGCAACCTCTTTTTGTCGCGGCCTCCGGTTTTTTCCTCGCCGGGTCCCAACCGCAAATGCATGCCGAGCTTGAGTTGCTTGGCAGCCGAATGGATCGA
Source organism: Candidatus Acidiferrales bacterium (assembly GCA_049517055.1). Classification (GTDB taxonomy): domain Bacteria; phylum Acidobacteriota; class Terriglobia; order Acidiferrales; family UBA7541; genus Palsa-295. The sequence continues at coordinate 21,616 of JBEKSN010000004.1, forward strand.
AGAAGCGCTGACGAGCCGCGCGAGGCCCTTGGAAAGCTTTCCAGAATCCCAGTCGGGAAAAGTGCGGCAAAGCTTTTCGCTGGCCACTAGACCTAAAACACGATCGCCTAGAAACTCCAGCCGCTCATTATCGGTATCGTTAGAACTCTGACGATGCGAGCGGTGGATCAAAGCCCGCTCAAGGACTTCAGGATCCTTAAAACGATGGCCCAGGATCGCCTCGAGCTCTTCGCGTTCCTGTGCGGTCATGTTTGGATAAACCTCGCCTACGGTTTAGGCGCGGCGGGTTGCGCGGACGCCTGTTTCTTAGCTTCATCAATTTTCGATTTACAACGATCGGCCAACCCACCGGGAATCTGGGCGCATTTCTGATATGCGTCTGCGGCTTCGCTGAATCGCTTCAAGGCCTGCAGTTCAACTCCCATCACGTAGAAATCAGTAGGATCCGGCGTGGCGGCGATTTTCTCACCGGCCTGCAGCTCGGTGACGGAATTGGCATAATCCTGCCGGCGAAAATAAATCAGTCCCAGACCGCTATGGGCCTGGGACAACGCCAAGTCCTTGGCCTTTGCAAACTGTTCGTCCGTCAGATTTGCGGGCTTGATTAGTTTGGAGATTACGTCGATTGCATGCTTTTCGAAAATCTCGGCTTGGTTCAAGCGTTTCTCCGCGTCCGGATCGTCGGGATTGTAGTTGTGCGGGATTACCCAGCCTTCGATAACGAGTACGGTGACATTATCCGGGTTTAGCGCCAGCGCTTTGTCGGCCGCATCATACATTTTGTCGAATTGTTGTTTATCGAGGTAGTCCTGCATCAGGCGCGCATAAACCTGCTCCGCATATTTGCTCTTGGGGTATTTTGCCAGAAACTGCTCGCCGAGCTTAATTCGGGCATCGGCTTGTTGCGGTGCGTTCGCGTCGGAAAAGGCTTTGTAAGCTTTCTCTTCCTCCGGATCAATTTTCGGTGCTTCGGCTGGTGCTTGCGGGGCGGTTTGTGGAGCGGCTTTCCCCGATGGTGCCGGCGTCGGTTGCTGCTGCTGCGGCTGTTGCTGCTGCGGTTGCTGTTGATATTGCGCGCTTGCGGCTTGCGCGACTGCCAGGCCTGCCGCGATAAGTATCGCTATCGTTTTTAGTCCGACGTGAATTGACTTAAAGCTCATTTTTCACCTTTCCTGGTTGGCTTCCCCGGCGCGTCTAAGAGCGCCCGCCGGGATTAAGGCTTTTCTGATTCCTTGCCGTTCTCGGACGCGCGAGGCTTATAAGCTGAATCCAGTCCGCGCTGCGCTGCAATGCGAGCGTTCTCCGGTGAGCCATTGATTGCGAGAGCCACGCGATATTCGATGAGCGCCTCATCACGTTCGTCCTCCAGGTCATGGATGCGGCCAAGATACACATGCGACCAGGCCAAGATCGTGGGATCGGATGTGGCGCCGGGATTTGCGGCGCCCGAGGCCGCCGGTCCTGAAGCGTCAACGAGCTGCTCGAATAATTCTTTAGCGCGATCCGCATCGCCCGACAGTATAGACGCAATGGCCAATCCATACACTGCTCGCGGCTCATTCGGATACTTCTCCAGAATTTTTCCGAAGGTCTCCGACGCGGCCGCAGCGTCCTTCAAAGCAATTTGATGATCTCCGTCAGCTAGCCGGCGATCGAGCTCGGCAGACTCAGACTCGTTTTCCGGCGCCGCAGCCGTCTGTGCTGGTGCTGGCGCTGGCGCCTCCTGAAAAGGGGCAAAAGTGAAATTCTGTAAACGTTTCAGCTCCGCCGATACGTCAATACCCGCGACGATGTCCGGGAAATAATACGTCATCGCGGGCTCGGCTTTCTCAAACTTCTGCAATTGGGCGACGAGTGGCCGCACGAGAATAAATCCGGATTTATCGTTCTCCACCAGGGCGGCCTCAAGCTTTTCCGGCGTGAGACGACGCAAACGCAACTCTACGGCCTTGATCAGGCATTCGTCGGTGAATGAGAGAAAGTCCGTGCGATATTCGGTGGGGAGCTGGGGAGCCCGCGCAGCGATGTTGAGTAGCGCGCTCTTGGCTTCGACCTGCTTGCGATATCGAAGAGGCAGGGGGTCCAGCATGAAATGCAGATAGGCGTGCTGGATATCGTCAATGGGGAGCTGCGCGCCCGTTCCAACAACGATCGCGTAATGGTCGCCGAAATTGCGAAAGTTCGTGCGATTGCCGACCAGTGGCTCAACTTCCACGGTAAAGGTGCGCCCTTGCATCGGCTTGAGAATTTCACGCAGGTAACCGTTTGACACGGTGACGATGCGCCGGACGGGTGATTGATAGCGAGCGATGGCGCGATCGTACTCCGGCCTGATTTGGGCCCAGCGAATATCGAGATGGGCTTCGCTATAAAAAGACACCAGAAGTTTTTGAAACCCTTCGAGAGAGGCTACGTCGGGAGGAAGAAAATCCGCATTACCTTGATATTGAAACGTTGGCGGCGGCCCTACGACCAGGGCGAATGTAATGTAGCGCGAGAGCGTCTCTCCTGAGTCCGCCAGGGCGTGGTCGCGATAGAACTGGCGGAGAGCGACGGTGGCAGGACCCTGAAGTTTCAGGAGTTCGCCGCGCAACGCGAGACGCGAAGGCATTTCAGCGAGGGTACTTTCATCCGCGTCGAAACCCGCCGCGTCGAGCGCGCACATGGTTGAAAACAGCTGCTGGCTCGCCTCTACGCTGATTCCGCTGGCCCACTCCTGCGTAGGGGCGGCTTGCCCATGAATCTTGGGCGCAGCCGCGATTCCCAAAACGAGCAGAGCGGCGGAACACATCAATTTCGGGTGTGACTGAAAAATCCTTCGAATGGCCAGACTCCTCGCACGCGCTCACGGCAAATGCTGCTGCCCGTTGCTGCGCGCCTCGCGCTTCGAAACACTAAACTCTAGCGGTCGGCCACGACAGAGTCAAGAAAACGCGCCAGAGGCCAACGGAAAACTGCCGATTGGCCGCAGAATCGCCGCCACATGTTGGCGGCGAAAAGGAAAATGGGAAGCGCGACTGTGCGGATAGAAGCGCTTGCGCGATAAACGACTATTGCTGAGGCGTCGATTGTTGAGGGGTTTGCGGGATAGATGCCGGCACAGAGGAATGAGGAGCGGGCCCGTCGGACCGCGGAAATTCGTACACGCCGCGGGAATCGGACGCCACGATCAGCCGCTCAGGTTCCACGATGATCGCGCTCGCGCGGAGAGGTGCGCCGTCGGGAGTGGCGATATAATAGTCGCCAAGATAGTCGCCGTTCTTGTCGAAATGCACGAGCACCCTGCCGATTGCGGCCCAGATGTCCTGTGAAACGTGATCCACACCTACAGCAGTGATGACTGGTTTGGCGCCCGTCGCACTCCCAATGTGATCGAGATTCACTTTCACCGTGCCGGTCAAATTGTAAAGGCCCTCGCCGAAGCGGCCGTGCGGACCCCCAAAGCGCATCTCGCCACCTCCTCGTTCAAAGCCGGCGCGAGGACCCATCGTGCCCGTACCTGGCGCCGGCGCGGAAAACGCTTGAGTGTCTTTACTAAGCAAAGATGCGCCAGGCCCGCCCCCAAAGGACGTTCCTCCTACCTGCCCAAAGCCTCCGATCCCCGAAAAACCCTGCCCTAAACCCATCCCACCAAACATTCCGGCTCCGGGAAAACCGCCCGGGGCGCCCATGCCGCCCATCGTGCCGCGGCCTGAGATCCCCGTGCCAATCCCCTGTCCGGCGGACTGCGATAGAGAGAAGAGCGCCTGGGAACTGTCATAAGAATTGGCCGAGCCAAAGAGATCGCTTGAAGACGAGTCTTGAGCTGCGAATAGCAACGCGTCGTTCGTTCCATCGGAAGCAGACGATCCCTGTGAGTTCGCTGTAGTTCCCGAGTGTTGGGACTTGCCTCCTAAATGGAATTGCAGCGAATCTGCCTGAAACGTTCCTTGCGCAGATACCATTCCACCGCCGGCCATGCCGCCGGGACCGCCGCCACCCGGGCCCGAGGCGAATCCTGTCGAGAGAATACTGGCAGTCGCTGATTGGGCTGTTGCTGGACCCTCTCCCAGGCGTGCGCCAAGACCGGGCGATAGGCCGCCGCCGAAAAAAATGTCGCCCTTGTTGCCGATAGCGGCCCAGGTGTTGTACGAGTCAGAAAAGCTCGTCTCGCTGAAACTAACCCCAAACTGGACGCGGTCATCGGGGGCTGGGGCCGAAGACGGCGCGTACAAATTCGCGGCCAAGTCAACCTCGGTAGCGGCATAACCGAGGCGGTCGTATTTGCGGACGGTCGGATCGGGCAGTGCCGTGAATGCGAAGTAGATGCCACCCGCTCCATCTCCGAAAACCCTTCCGAGGTTCTGTAATTGCTTCAACGGATCCGCGCCTGCCTGTGCCGGATCGCCGAAGCTGCGAACCAAATCACCTTCGTCAGTTCGAATTTCAACCAGACGCTTCGGGCGCAACGAGGAGACGGCAAACTGGTTATCCGGGAGAGCGACGACGCCGGTGGGAGCGAAGACCGGAACTGTTTTGAGAAGAGAGCCGTCGGGCTCGAAGATCTCGATGGCATTTGCGCCACGATCGGCAACGAGCAGAAACCCTTCGCTATCCAGGTCAAAGTCGACAGCGTATTGAATCTTCGCGGTTCCTCCCGCGCGGGGTATTTGCCCGACCCGTTTTCCCTCGGGACTGAATATCCAGATTACGTTCGGAGGCGTCGCGAGAATGTAGTAACGCCCGGCAGAATCGCGTTTCATGGCCGTAACGCCGGAGTTGATTTCCGGGAGCACGCGTGCGCGAGACTGGACGACGTTTACAAATCCCTGAGCGTCAGCAGGACGTGGAGCAGTAAAACCAGCAAGAAGTGCAATTACGCAGACAGGGCCACACAGACTCCATCCCGAACGACGGAACATACAAGCGCCCCCTACTCAACAAGAATGATCTGGTGTACTTGTATTGACGTGGTCGGCGTCCAAAAGTTCCAATAACTTTGCCGGGAGAAGAGAGCCGCACCCGGGCCCCATTTAGCTCGTGATAAGCCCGCCTCGCGAGCTTCGGGATATAAGCAAGGAATTAGCAATATCCCTTTGTTCAAATTGGTTCAGGAGGTTTTATCTCTGCAAGTGTGCTGTACGGGACAGTTTTATGACTGCGCCGCGCACATAGTAGGCGCTACCGTGATTCCAAAATTGGGAACGCAGGAATCGCGGTCGGGAGACTAACCCATATGAACCGTTTACATCGATATGTAGGCGCGCTATTTCTAACCGCTGCCCTTGCGGCAAGCGGATCCATGGTGGCCGGCGCGGCAGCGCAGGAAACCGTTCAAGCTCGAGTCTACGACTCAAACCACCGCGATTACCACAACTGGGATGACCGCGAAGACCACGCCTACCGAGGCTACCTGGTAGAAAGGCACCAGGATTATCGCGCGTACGACAAACAGAACCACAGGCAGCAAGCCGCTTACTGGAACTGGCGCCACAGCCATCCGGATTGAGAATAAGAAAAACTTTTCGCTGAACGACAGAGCCCATCGTCAGACCGATTGTCGGGAAATCCCGGGGAATCGGTCTGACGACACTTTCTGCGCGATGTGAAGTGCAAATACGAGGTAAGAGCATGAAACGCCCAATCGGTGTGACAATTATTGCGGCTCTGACTTTCTTCGGAGCGGCGGCTCTGGCCCTGGGCTCTTTTGCTTTCTTTGTAGTTGCCGTGATGGGCATGACGGGCGGAGATGCGGGAGACCCCGCCTCCGTGGCAATCGCCGGAATGGGAGTCGCGGGGGGATTTTCGCTGCTGGTCCTCGCGGGTGTTGCCGCCTGTCTGGCAATCGGCGTTTTGGATCTGCGCGAATGGGCGCGGATCATATCCATCGCATCCATTGCCGCGGGGATTGGATGCACGATTCTCAGCCTTTTCGCTTTTAGGAGATATGTGGTGATTCCGCCTGTCCCATCGGTCTTTTGCCATTTGCTGGTGATGGCTACAGCCGTCTGGATGCTGGCCTACCTCTTGCTCGCTCGGGTCAAGCAGGCTTTCAGCGTAGTAACCCCTAACCGCCTCACTATATGAATCGCAGCGCAGTCTAACTCCAGGTCGGTCGAATTATTGAAAGCTGGCTACCAGGCGCTGGAATAATGTTTGAAGCTGTGGAAGAAAAAGAGAAAAGCTATCCGTGGACGTGGACTTCGCTAAAGCTAATCAGAACTTGGCCGCCGTCGGTCGGACGGCCGAAGCTGAGCTCCGGGCGAAAGCGCGAAAACAGCAGAACCTGATCAATCTGATGCCTCACCGCGGAATCGCTCGGACCAGACAGAATGTTATAGGACACCACCTCACCTTGAGCATTCAGCGTGGCCTGAAGCACCAACACACCGGAATCCGGATGGCCTTCGGTGGCTACCACTCCCGGGACTGGAAATGGCGCCAGGCTTTCCAGGCGCGCGGGCTGCACGAGGTTCAAGGGCAAATCATTTGCAACCACGCCCATCGGAACGCCTATCAAAACGTTCTGCACAATCAGGACAAAGACCACCAGAGCGGTAAGAATTCCGCCGGTCGCGGGAACAGCAAGACGGCTAAAAATATCCTGGAATCCCAAGAACGCGCTCGACCAGGTACGGCGAATACTCACCCACGGGGAGACTGAGTGCGCTGCCTGCACGCGGATTCGCATGGCCAAATCCGCCGGAGGAGCAACTTGCTCAACCTTTGCCAAACAGACGGAGAGCCGGCGATAGCTTTCCAACAGGTCGCGACATTCTCCGCAGGAGTCCAGATGCTCGCGAACGATGGCATGATCCTTCGACGGAATTGCGCCATCCATATATCCGGGAAGACGGCGCGCAGCGTCGCGGCAATTCATCGCGCACCCCCGCGTCGTCTTGTTGCGAAGGGCATGGCGCGAGCGGTCATTGGCGCCGATGGTGTGGAAATCACACGGATCTTTGACGGCTGCATCGAAGGCGCCTGTGCGTGCTCGCTGCGATGCCGCGCGTCAGCAGATTCTTCCGTATGAGAGACGTGAAGCATGGGCTCGAGAATCTCCCTTAGGTCGCGGCGGCCGCGCAGGATACGTGATTTCACCGTGCCTACCGAAACTTCGAGCACTTCCGCCACCTCTTCGTAAGACAGCCCCTCTAGATCTCTTAAAATGACCGCGCTGCGAAACACGTCCGGCACTTGCGCGAGCGCCCGGCGGACCACCGCTTGCATCTCGCCCGCTTCCACTTGCTCCAGCGGTGTTGCTTCCAGGTCTTTCAGATCCAGCGCCGGGTTCTTCCCTTCTACCTCGGCGTCTATCGAAACCTGTTGGCGATGATGGCGCCAGCACCAGCGGCGGTGGTTCAGCGCTTGCCGCACGGAAATGCGGTAAAGCCACGTCTTCAGTGAACTGCCCTGCCGGAACCCGTGAATCCCGCGAAACGCTCGAAGAAAGACTTCCTGGGTCACATCCGCGGCATCGGCACCATCCGAAAGGATGCCGTAAACCAGGTTGTACACCCCGGCGTGATAATAGGTGACCAGCCAGTCGAAGGCCGAGTCAGACCCCGCCTGAAGCTCCGTCACTAAGACGGCTTCGTCGCGGCCCCATGGCAAAGTTTGTGCTAGGTCGGACATGCCTTCCGCCGGTCTCCCTTCAGGGCGTGTCCCTGCTATGTTTAGACACCGCTCAGCCCTGATTGTTACCAGCATAGCAGAAAATAAGTTGGTGGGTATCCGTCGAAAGTACTACTCCGGAGCGGCCCCGAGGGGGCGCAAGTCATTGAAGGTATTGGTGGAGCCGGCGGGGTTCGAACCCGCGACCTCCTCGATGCCATCGAGGCGCGCTCCCAACTGCGCTACGGCCCCACGGAATGCAAATACTGTTACAGCTTTTATAGCATCTTGCGATTGCGAGCGTCAAACAAACGGCGCAGAGGTTTCATGCGCGTTCAACGCGTCGGGCTGAAACTGAGGGATTTACTTTGGGCCCTTGAACCAACTATAGCCGATGGTAAACGTGAATGTGCCGTTGTATCCGGGATTATGCGGGCCCAGGCTGGCGCTCGATAAATGGCCAAACTCGATTTCAAAAAGGAATGCTTGCTTCGGTTTCACAAAAACGTGCGCTCCAAATGCACCTCCGGGCGTGAAATTGATCTGGGAAGTATCTCCCGGCGGAATATTGTCTCTGCTGAAAACGACGCCGCCCTCCGCGGCAAAGTACGGAACGATCTTCTTCGAGCTCGTAAAATTCCATTTCCAGATCGCCGGCTTAATGCTGCCGCCATAAACCGCGCTCTCCGGCGGAAACACCACATAGATCGGCATCACGTCCACCGCCCATTCGAAATTCCCGCGAAAGATGCCGGAGAGATGATCCGACGTCAGGACGCGGCCGGCGCGGCCGCCGGCATAAAAAAACTGAGTGTTGTCGGATTTTCCCAGACCCATTCCGCCGCCGCTGAATAGCCCCAGTTCCCAGGTTCCTTTTTGAATTGGATTCGCGGGCGGATCTTGCGCTCCGACCGCCGATCCCAGCAACATTATAAAGACGAACCCGGCAATAATTTTCATGTTTCCCCACCTCTGAGCGCCACAGTGCGGCCGATTCGAAGCCTGAACGCCAAAGCGCAGAGACTAAAGCCACAGCGCGTTTCGGTCAAGCTCGTTGAGCAATCCAGCAGCAATCTCAATATGTAACGGATTTGACTTCGCAGCGGCCGGCCCGAAGCGTCGAAAAGCGGAAGGCTACTGCGCCGCGGCGGTTTGTGCGAAGGCGGGAATTTCGGTGAGATGGAATCCGAGCACAAACGTCGCATGCGGTGTCCCGCGGCCCCAGCGCGCAAGATCCCATTTCGCGCGCAGGAAACGCACTTCCGGTTTCAGCGTGAGATCGAGAACCTGGCGAGTTTCGCCGCGGTAGAATCGCTGCGGCATTTTGAGCAGCGGCAATTTTCCCCAGTCTTGGCCGTCCGCCGACCCCCACACGGAAATATCCACGGATTCCTGTTCGATCTGATCCTCAATGAACATCGAGCAGAGAAACGTGCGAGTCCCACTCGCGGCGATTTCGTGGGGCTGCCCTTCCCCATTCGCAGTCAGGCGGGTGTCGGGCGGGATCAGATCGAGTTTCATGGCCTTGTGCGCTCCGGATTGAATCTCGCGGATTCTAACACAGCCTCGCACTTTTACTTCAGCCGCGTTCCCGAGCCTACTTTCAGTTTTGCCAGCCTCTCGGCAGCAGCTTGAAATGTTTTTTCCGTTTTGCAAAAGGTAAAGCGCAAGTGCGCCCGACCATCAGCGGGATCTCGATAGAAGCTCGAGCCCGGCACTGCAGCCACGCCAATCTCCTTCACCAGGTATTTTGCAAAAGCGACATCATCCGGGAACCCGAAGGAGGAGATGTCCGTCATGATGTAATACGCGCCGCGCGGTTTGAAACAGCGGAATCCGGCGTCCGTGAGAATTCCGAGCAGCCGATCGCGCCGAACCGTGTATTCGCGTGCCAGCGTATCGTAGTAATCTTGCGGAAAATGTAAAGCTGCGGCACCGGCCTCTTGCAGCGGCGCAGCGGCTCCCACCGTCAGAAAGTCGTGGACCTTGCGAATCGCGGACGTTGCCTCCGCGGGCGCAATGGCCCAGCCCACTCTCCATCCTGTGACGCTGTAGGTTTTCGAAAGCGCGTTAATCGTGATGGTGCGGTCACGCATTCCGTCCACCGTGGCCATGGAAATATGTTTCGCGCCGTCGTACAACATGTGATCGTAAATTTCATCGGTAATGGCGAACGTATTCCAACGGACGCAAAGATCTCGAATCTGTTCGAGCTCCGCGCGTTCAAAAACCTTTCCGGTCGGATTGTTAGGTGTATTCAAGATAATCGCTTTTGTCTTGGGGCCGAAAACAACAGCCAATTCCTGCGGATCGAATTTCCAATCCGGCGGATGAAGTTTGACGAAGCGCGGCTGCGCTCCGGAAAGAATTGCGTCAGGCCCGTAATTTTCATAGAACGGCTCGAAGACGACAACTTCGTCGCCCGGATTGATGATGGCCATCATGGCCGACATCATCGCTTCGGTGGACCCACAGCAAACTGTAATTTCTCGTTCGGGATCGATTGAAACGCCATTCGAGCGTGAGAATTTTTCAGCGATGGCGTTGCGCAGAGACTTCGCGCCCCAGGTGATGGCGTACTGATTGATGTCCGCTGCAATCGCATCCTGCGCCGCGCGCTTGATTTCGATGGGTGCCGGAAAATCGGGAAAACCCTGCGAGAGATTTACGGCCTTATATTGAATGGCCAAGCGAGTCATCTCGCGGATTACGGACTCAGTGAATTGCTCGGTCTTTGCGGAAAGCTCAGGGCTGATGTTTGTGGTTAGCGGCGACTTTGACGGGTTCATTTTGTTGGGCACCGTAAAGCTTGCGATAAATTACCGCGTTGCGCGTGACGATCTCCACGTACTCGCGCGTCTCGGTGAACGGGATCGAATCCACAAACTCGGCAAGGTCGCGGTACGATTGCCCCGCGGTCCACTGGGCCACGCGGTCTTCACCGGCATTGTACGCGGCTAGCGCGGATTCGACACTCCCGAAATCATTCTTCAAGCCCGCCACATAAATGGTGCCAAGTCGCACGTTGTAATCCGGGTCGAATAGAAGCGCGTGGGAATATTTGACCTTGGCTTTCTTTGCCATTTGGCGCGCTGTTTTGGGCAGCAGTTGCATCAACCCCAGCGCATTTGCTCCGGAGTGCGCGTCCGGTGCGAAAGCCGACTCTTGCCGGATGAGCCCGGCGGTCAACATAGGGTCAACTCCCGCGTGGGCCGACCATTGCCTGATCGAAGTGCCGAACGGAAGCGGGTACGCCGCCATCCAAACTTCGTGAGGCACTTGATCGAACGGGCGCGAATCAAGCTGCGGATAAATTTGCCGCATGGTGACAATAGCCGCTCCCACATGCCCAGCGGCTACCGCAGCCTGCGCGGCTTCCAGCAAAAGCCTCGGCTCACCAGTGGATGCGTATGCCGCGCGCAATTCAAGCTCGGCGGAAGCGTCAAATGCAATCGAGCGTAGCGCATCGGCGCGCGCTTGCCGTGCCATTGCGGCAGCGGGAATTGCGTCCCCAATCGGCTGCGCCTTAGCGACCGGCGGAATCGTCGTTAATAGATCCGTATCTGCGGTAGGCTCCGAGCCGATGGCGCGCAAGCGCACCGCCGCCAAGCTCTCGAAATAATTCTGCTGATAGCGCTCCTGCAATTTCCCGTAATAACTGCGCGCGAGCGGCAAATCTCCTGCCTCTTCAGCGAGGCGGCCAAGCCAATACAGTGCGTCCGGCGTGAACTGCGAACCTGGGTACTGGCGAAGATGTTGTGCCAACAGCCCGGCCGCGTCTGGCTGGCGCTTGAGCACGGCAACCCATGCGAAGCGCCATTGCGCGGGCGTAGCATCGGGCGAAGTGGGGAAATTATCCGTAAGGCGCTTGTAAAATCCGGCCGCGCGATCCCGATCGAGTTGCACCCAATAATAATTGCCCGCCAAGAACAAAGAAGCTTCGGCCCAATGGCTGGCCGGTGCGCGCGATACGGCCGATTCTACGGCTGCCGCCATTTCGGGCTCGCGCTGTTGGGAACGATACCACTGCGCGAGCGCCAGAAATCTCTCCGCGTCTACGTCGGGATCGCTGATCTTGACGTCTGTCAGCGCAGATGGCGCGGTCCCTAGCTGTACTTCGCATTCCATGACTCGCAATGTCGCGCGCTCGCGGTCCGCGCCGGAAAGTTGCGACGCAAGATGCGAGTACTCGTTGCGCGCATCGCCCCATTCCTTGGCGTTGAAAAGCATGGCAGCGTGCGCAATCTGCTGCTCGACGGGGATGGCTGGGATTTGTTGCCCGATACTGCTGCTGCGCAGAAAATTTAATTTCTCGCCGGCCTCGCGGGCTTGTTCACTGGTGGGGTATAGAGAATAGATAGTCTGATAATCCGCTGCGGCATCGAGCTGGTGCCCCGACTGTTCGCGAACTTCGCCGCGCAGGAAAAGAAGGCCCGGCCGCTGAACGGTTAGCGGGTAGGCATCGAGCGCGGCCAGTGCCTCGTCCGGCCGGTTCAAGGCGAGAGCAGCGACGCCCAGGGATTGCAGCGCTTGTTCGGTCATCACCGAGTCAGGAAATTTTTGGCGAAACTCTTCGAGCTGCGCCAGCGCGTCTGCGTTGCGGTTCAACGCGATATTCGTTTCCGCGCTCCAATACAGCGCATAGTCACCCAAAAGCGGATCGCCTTTTGCGCGCGCCAGCCATTTGGCTGCTTCCGGATAATGCGCTCTGCTGTAGTCGTAGTAACCAAGGGCCAGCGCCGCACGCATTCCGAGAACGCCGGAAGATTTCTGCATGGCGAATGCGCTGAGCCGCGCATAGGCCGCCGTCGGATTTTTCGGTTTCAAAGCGCGCGCTAACTGCTCGAGCTGCTTTTCGCCGGGTGCGGGCAATTTTTTTGAAGTCGGAACTTTGTGCTGAGGTGCGGCTGCGGCGAGTACCGGGAAGGACAAAATCAAACAGGCTCCGCCCAAGCGAACGAGACGTGCCGCGAATTTCATCTCGGGCGTTCTAGTGCCGCAGAACGGGCGAGGGATAAGGATATTCTCCGAGGGCTTCGCTATCGCCCTCGCCGAGGATTTCCACCATCCACTGGTGGAAGTAATCCACTGGATGATCCTGAATCGCGCGAAACCGGCGATCGTATTCTTTGCGGGCTTTATCGAGTTCACTGCGCATCCGATGACAAATATCTTTGTGCTCTCGGCCAAGTTTAACGTCTTTCGGCCTTAATAGTTTGATGTCTTGCATGGAAACTTTGGCTGCACGGTTCGCGCGGCGGTGCAAATCTTTCAGTTCCGGCGAAAGGCTGGCGACGTCGAACGCAACTTCTGGAGCAGCTGCGGTTTCCAGCGGAATTTCCGCAGTTCCGGACGGCTCGTCGAGCGGCACATCCTCGGGAACCATTGTGCCCGCCGGCATTTCCGCGGGTTCTTCGGCCCACTCGGATTCGTATTCCGGTTCGGCAGTCGCCGGGGTGGATGCGGCTGCTTCCTCCTCTTCCACTTCTACAGTCGCAGCTGCAAGCGCTTGAGACCGCGCGCCAGAGCCCGATTGCTCGCGCGGGTTCAGCGCAACGGCTACGAAATTCGAGAGCACGGAAAGCCCGGCGGCGAGTGCCGCAGCAGACGTCTGCGCGCGGAGAAGCGCAGGCAAGGCGTTGCTCGGCCGGCTCGAAGAGCAAGCCGCAATCAGATCGGCATAGGCGTGCTGCAGGTCGTCGGCGGTGCGCTGGAGCGGAGCGAGATTGTCGCGTAAAGCGCGCGAAACCGCCTCTTCCAGTGCGTGCTCGAGCGAGTTTTGTCGAGCTTTCAAGGGTTTCCCTGCCTCTTTGCGATTATGGAAACGGTAACGTGGTGTGTCAACTGACAATACGCGCACACGTTCCTGAGCGTAGTTGGCGCACTGGCAGCCCCCCGGTCACCGGCAACAGGCTGTATGGACCCTATTTTTTGTCCCCTTGCAGCTCCCGGACAACCTTGCCGCTGTCGTCGAGAAATTGCAGAACGGGTTCACCATTCGGCAGCACCGCAAGCAAAATCCTCACCTTTCCGTCGCGATCGCGCAGATTGAGCCCAACTGATCCGTCCGTCGCGCGCCCCAGTACGAGCCGCTTAATGTCGTGGCGATGGGAGGCAAAGAAATCTCCCCATGCGGCGTCTTGTTTATCGGAGGGCATCTTCATAATTCGATCGTTTGCCGTCCGCTTTTCCTGTATCGAGTAATCGCCTTGATCCTCGATAGTAATACGTGAGAATTTTTCCTGGCCCTCTTGGCCGGCATCTATGGCAAAAACGGTGTTCTCTTCATATTGATCAAGGCTTAGGTGCCCGTGATTCTCAATCGTGCCGTCAGGCAACTGCTTTGCGCCCCATATCAGGCCGCCTTGTTCGGTACCTTCCTCGCTCATGAACAGCAAGCCGGCTTGCTCTTGGCGGTCGGGCCTCGCGTACTCCTTTCGCCGGTTCCATGCCCCGGGAAAGTCGGCTTGGTTGGAGAGCGTAAGGCGAACGGTGCCGTCAGGTTCCACAATGTTTATCCTTCGAGCCGTAATGATTCCGAATTGTGCGTTGTGGACTATTGAAAAACCGCACAAGACGGTCACGGCGAAAATAAGAGTGAGCAAGCCCGAGTAAATGGCCAGAAAACGTTGATTGGAAAGTATGTTCAAGAGACCTCCTAAGGGCTGAAACCTTCTCTCAGCATAGAATATCGAACGCGGGTAGCCTCCGAATATCTGGATGAAACCGTCATCTGCCGGCAAAAAGCTATATTCCCGGTAACCGCTCGGCGAGATCTAATTGGTCCATACCAAAGCTCACACCAAAGCGATGGTAGATTTGGCCGCCTCGCGTGTAAATGTTAAACTATAGGTCCCAAGGGGGCGACACGGTTTCGACGGAAGTTGTCGCGGCCCGAAGGCATGCCGGGACCCACCTACCCGTAATAGGGTGGAACAACACAACTGGCAACTCACAGTTGGCACTCGCAGCCTAACTTAAATTAGGCTACGCGCTTCCTCAGGCGTCACCTACGCGTTTGAGATGAGGCGTCACACAGTAGGCTGGTTGCCGCGTTTCGGTCCGTAATGCGGCGGCGAGATCATCGGACTAGTTGCACGCGCGTCTTGCCCGCTCTGAGCGCGCGCGACGAAAAAATCGGAACGGGCTAAGCATGTAGTCTTCGCGCAGCAAGGCTTCTCGGACGGGGGTTCGACTCCCCCCGCCTCCACCATTTTTACGCCATACACGCGGGCAGAGGAGACCCTTACGATGAGAGCGTCAAAAATAACGAGGAACCGTATCGTTGTGGCCCTAGTGGTTTTTGCAGCACTACTAGGTGTTGGCTATGGCGTCCTGCATGCGAGCGACAAGCCTCCCATGACCGGAACTGCCGCCCCTGATTTCACGCTGAATTCGCAGGAAGGCGCGCCGGTGAACCTGCATGACTATCGCGGGAAGTGGGTGGTGCTTTATTTTTATCCCAAGGATTTTACGAGCGGCTGCACCACGGAAGCGCATAATTTCCAGCGCGACCTGGCGCAATATCAAGCAAAAGGTGTAACCATCCTGGGCGTGAGCGTGGATACCGCGGATTCACATAAGAAGTTCTGCACCCAGGAAGGGCTGAACTTTAAGCTTCTGTCCGACGCGGATCATAAAGTTTCAGAGGAGTACGGTTCCATTATGAACTTGGGCGTGAAAAAACTGTCTGCCCGGCACACCTTCATCATCAATCCGGACGGCGTAATCGTACGGGAATATCTCGATGTGAATCCAGGCAAACACAGCGAAGAAGTACTAGCCGCGCTGACGGAGTTGCAAAAAACCTAACCGCGAAGATCGCTCATGGCGGGTCGATCCGTCCCGGATCGCTCCGCAGGCCGATTAGTTCACATCAGTAGGGTGCGAAGATCGGCGCCGGAAACCCAGGCCGACGGCGAAGAGTCCCGAAACCAGCATCAATATCGTGGACGGCTCCGGCACCGAGGACGACTCAGTAACAGTGAGCGTGTACGAAGCTCCCGTCTCGATGTCGAAAAGTTGAAAAACTCCGGTCAAAAATGTGGGATCAGACTCGCTGCCCGTATAGAGCTGTGGCCCAATCAAATCCGGCAGACACGAGAAAACGCCGTTCAGCCCGCCGAGTTCCGAGGAGTTAAAGAAAACGACTGTATCCGTCATGGACGTGCCATCGACCATCAGATTGAGGGGATCCATGGTCAAAGCGGTGCCGTTATCAGACCAATCCGGTCCTGAGCCCATGGAAATTGTGAACGTGGCGGTGGTTGACCCGGAAAGGGTGTAGGTCATCGTATCCGAAGGTGCAGAATCGGCTTTCACAGGAACCGCCGAAAGGAAAAAGAGAACTGCGAGTATTGCTCCAAGCTTTAGCGGCGACTTCATATAGCACCTTTTTGCTCCGCCCCCTCTTTGCAGCGCAAACGCGGTTGCTGCAGGCGTTACCAGGGATATGGCAATCGCTGTTCCAAACCGGCGCAGTCACAAGTGGCTCAGTCGGTGGGATTTAAGGCCTTTCTCAAAATTGTACACGGAAGTAGTTTACTAGTTGATGTGCGAACACTTCCCATTACTGCCCGTACGGCCCAGCTTCCAAATCGGGGTGGGGCACCAACGGAAGGAGAGGAAAATTGGCCGAAAGGAAGGCTAATGTGGTCAAATTGGCGGCGCGGAATGGAATCGAGGGAGTGATATGAAAAAGTGCCAAGTCTCCGCGGTGATCTTTAGCATTATTTTCTTTGTCAGCGTGGCTCTCGGTGCAGCCTCGCAACAAGGGGGCTCGGGTTCGAATCCTGGTGCCGGTACAAGTGCGCGACCGTCGCAAGCCTCACAGGGCGACAAGGCTGATCCCGATACTCCGGAAGCGGATGATTCTCTGAAGCTGACAGACGACCAGAAGACCCGGATCAAAACCGTTCGCGAGGAAACCCAGGAACAACTCAAAGCCATGCAGAAAGACAAGACGCTGACCGACGATCAAAGACAAAAAAAGGCAAAACAGATAAAAATGGACACGCGCAAGCAAGTGTGGAGCGTCTTGACACCAGAGCAGCGCAAGATATGGGCCGATGAGGCTCGTGAGAGACGCGAAGCCAAAACCCACGCAAATCCTCAGTAATTCTCGGACTCGATTGCCCAAGATTCGGTCTCCAGAACTATCTTCCCTCCCCCGCGATTGGGCGAGCTGAGATTTCCAGCCGACGAATTCCCACTTCTAAGATCGGCCTGGCATTCCGACCGGGAAAAATCAGGCAGGAACTCGCGCGCCGAAGAATCTTTCGTCTAGATGCAAATAACTCTTGCATCGGCTGCAAATATCCGTATTCTGCGAAAGCGAACTCGCGCCGAATGCGCGCTAGTGAGAGTGCGAGGGTCGCTGAGTGGAGGACGCGACAATAAATTGAGCACGATATCCCTCCCAGCCCAATTCCCTACCCGGGCGATTTCTCCAGCAAAACGCACTGCCAAGCTGACACTGTGGCCGCTCGTGGCGGCGACATTCTTCATGGTGTCGGGCGGCACTTACGGTACCGAAGACATCATCCATGGTGCGGGGTACGGCCTCGGAATTTTGCTGCTGTTGTTGACTCCGCTGGTTTGGAGCCTTCCGACAACTTACATGATCGGCGAGCTGTCAGCCGCGCTTCCCGCAGAAGGCGGATTCTATGCATGGGTGCGACGGGGCCTGGGAAATTTCTGGGGATTTCAAGAGGCGTGGCTCTCCTTGGTTGCCAGCATCTTTGACATGGCAATCTATCCCACGCTGTTCGTTGCCTACCTTTCCAGGCTGATTCCGTGGTTCAGCGTGGGACATCGCGGGGTCATGGTGGGGCTGGCCGTGGTGGCGGCTTGTGCGTTGATGAACATTGCAGGGATTCGAGTGGTGGCGACGACCTCGCTGTGGTTGTTTTTTCTTCTGTCCGCTCCGTTTGTGCTGATCGTCTTGATCGCTCCGTTGAAGATGGGCGCGCTAGCGAGTGTGACGACCGCTCCGACGACCTCGACTGTGGGTCTTATGGGCGGCCTGCTGATTTGCATGTGGAATTATATGGGCTGGGATAACGCTTCAACGATTGCCACCGAAGTGAAGCGTCCACAAAGAACTTATCCGCGCGCGATGCTGCTCGCGGTCGCGGTTGTTTCATTGAGCTATGTGGTTCCCTTCGCGGCCATGTGGCTTACGGGTGTTCCATCATCGGCGTTCGAGACCGGATCATGGGCTGACCTTGCGGGCATGATGGGCGGCTTGGTCGGCGGACCATTGGTTGCTCGAGGGTTCCGAGTGGCGTTGGTGCTGGGCGGTATGATGAGCGCGTTCGGAATGTTTAATGCGCTGGTGATGAGCTATTCCCGACTTCCGCTGGCCATGGCGCAAGACGGCATGTTGCCGCCCGTATTCGCAAAGTTGCACCCGAAAACTCGTACACCTTGGGTCGCAATACTGGTTTGCGCCGCGGGTTGGGCCATGTGCCTGGGCTTGGGCTTCGAGCGGCTTGTAACGCTGGATATCCTCCTTTACGGGATGAGCCTGACGCTCGAGTTCGTGGCCCTGGTTGCACTTCGCATCAAGGAGCCGAATCTGCGCCGGCCGTTTCGCGTTCCGGGCGGGCTGCCCGGGGCCGCGCTGCTGGGGGTATGTCCGGTATTGCTTCTGGGTTTCGCCATGGTTCACAGTGAGTCCGAGCAAATCTGGGGTATGAGCGCGCTGGTCTTTGGCGCTCTCCTCATTGCCGGTGGATTTTTAGCTTACTGGGCGCAATCAGCGGTCCGGAAAAACGGTTGGGTGGCCACCGCGATCAAGCAACGCAAGGCTGCTTAGGATCCTGCCTTGGCATTTCTCAAGATCAACTCTCGCCTGTAGGTTGCTTTTGCGGACTGCCTTGTAATCATCTAATCTCGCGGCGGCCATGCCGAACCGAACTAAATCTTACGATTACATCATTATCGGAGCTGGGTCGGCCGGGTGCGTTCTGGCCGCACGGTTGACGGAAGATCCGCAAGTACGCGTCCTGCTGCTCGAAGCCGGAGGAGCCGGCACGCCGAGGGAATCAAAAATCCCCGCGGCGTTCTCGAAATTATATAAAACCGCAGTGGACTGGAATTATTCCACTGAACCTGAACCACATTTGAATGCGCGACAACTTTATTGGCCGCGCGGCAAAATGCTGGGCGGGTCGAGTTCGATCAACGCCATGATTTACATTCGCGGGAACGCCCTCGATTACGATCATTGGAAAAGCTTGGGCAACGTCGGCTGGGGATTTGCGGATGTGCTTTCCTACTTCAAAAAGTCCGAGAACCAAGAGCGCGGTGCTTCCAGATATCACGGCACTGGCGGTCCGGTTAATGTCGCGGACCTTCGTTATGTGAATCCTCTTACGCGGGCATTTCTATCAGCAGCGCGCGAGCTGGGGGTCCCCAGCAATTCGGATTTCAATGCCGAGGCGCAAGACGGCGCCGGTTTGTATCAAGTGACGCAGAAGAACGGCAAGCGGCACAGCGCGGCTGACGCGTATCTGAAGCCTTCCCTTCATCGCGAAAATCTCTCCGTTTTAACCGGCGCGCACGTTTTGCGATTGCTGATTGAAAGAGGGCGAGCTCTGGGAGTTGGCTACGTTTGCGACGGCGTTAAGGAGGAAGCGCGTGCTGATGGCGAAGTGATCCTTTCGGGCGGGACGATCAATTCGCCCCAGTTGTTGCTGCTCTCAGGCGTAGGCCCGGCCGGCGAGCTCGGAAAAGTGGGCGTGCAGACGGCCCACGATCTGCCGGGTGTCGGCAAGAACCTTCAGGATCATGTGATGGTCTCGACCGGTTATCTCTGCACCAAGCCGGTGAGCCTAGCCAGCGCCGAGTCGCTGCCAAACCTCCTGCGGTATTTTCTTTTTAAGCGGGGGCCGCTTGTATCAAATGTTGCGGAAGCTGGCATGTTTTTGCGCACGAACACCGAGCGTATTGAACCGGACCTGCAACTTCTGTTCGGGCCGGCGTATTACGTGAACCACGGATTGACTCCGCGCGCGGAACATTGTTTCGGTTTCGGACCTACTCTGATAGCGCCGGAAAGCCGCGGCGAAATTTCCTTGCGTTCAGCGAACGCGCTGGAGCCGCCTGCAATTCGCGCGAACTATCTTTCGACGGAAGCGGACATGCGGGTCATGGTCCACGGGGTCCGGCTTTCGCGACAGCTCGCGCACTCTAAGGCGTTCGAAACTTACTGCGGAGAGGAATTGCATCCCGGCGCGAAAGCGAAAAGCGACGCCGAAATTTCGGAGTTCGTACGCAACGAAGCTGAGACGCTTTACCATCCTGTTGGCACCTGCAAGATGGGAAACGACTCCATGGCCGTGGTGGATGCGCGGCTGCGAGTCCGCGGAATCGAAAAATTGCGGGTGGTGGATGCTTCTGTGATGCCGCGGATCATCGCCGGCAATACAAACGCACCCACAATAATGATCGCCGAGAAAGCTGCCGACATGATTCGGGAAGATGCCTAATCGTCAGCGTCCAGCCTTCTTCAGGACTGTACCCTTCTTCATTTCTGCTATTCTCTTTCGCGTGCGAAATTCGTTTCGATTCACAGCTCTTCTCCTTGTGGCAAGCGCTTCCGCCTTGATCGCACGGCCGCAGCTCAGCCAGCCGGTCTTGCGAGCGGCCCCCCAGTCGTCACCGCAGCAAATTCAACAACCGGCGCCAAGTCCACCGCAAGCTGTGCCGGCACAGTCTGGCTCCCAACAAATTGCGCCACCAACGCCAGCACATGTGGGGCCCGTAATCGTGCTGGACCCGGCGCATGGCGGAATAGACAATGGAGCGCGCGGCCAAGGGGGAGTGGTAGAAAAGGATTTGGTGCTGCTGTTCGCACGAACTGCGCGTCTCGCGCTGGAGCGCGAAGGTTTT
>JBEKSN010000005.1:0-41674 GCA_049517055.1 Candidatus Acidiferrales bacterium
GACCACATGTCCCAACGCGAATACTTGCACCACAGCGCTCAATCCAGCAGACGTACAATCTGCCGCTACGCTGACAATCCAAATCCAGAATCCTGCTCCTCAGGCGCAACTCTCGAATCCCGTCCCATTCGTCATCGCGCCGTTCGACGTCTCTGTCGGCGTGATCGCTCTCAGTGCCGGCCAGCCTGCATCTACCGGCACCAACATCATTGTCACCGAGCCGACCACAGCTGCGTCGTCGGCGCCCATCAACGTGGACTCAATCGGCTTTCTCTCCGCAGATAGCTGCGGGGTGCAAGCCTCGCCGCTCACCGTCACGCGTCCTTCTTCTGGTACCTCCACCGTGAGCCTTTGCATTCACGGGAATTTGCTCGACCCCACTTTCACCTATGTTTTCACCGGCCCGGCTGGAGGCGACATAAGCGTCACCGCCTCCGCCGTCAATGGCCTGTTTCCCAATACCATCGAGCTCGATCTGCAGATTTCCAGCGCAACACTTCCCGGCGTGCGCACGCTTTTCGTCAGCACATTGAACAACGACCGCGCAGCAGCTACAGCAATGTTGGAGGTGCAATAAAATGAAATGCAAAACTGGATTACGGCGTCCCTTGCTTATCGCGCTATGCGCTTCCCTGCTCGCGTGCGCCAGCGTAACGCCCACCACACTCGCCCATATGTCGGTAGCCAAGTTAACGCACGTCTCCCGCCTGATTCTGCGCGCGCGTTGCGTGGAAAACTCCACCGCCTGGGATGCGGGAGAAATCTGGACGTTCACCACGTACGAACCCACGGAAGTTTGGAAGGGCTCCGCCCCACCGCGCGTGAGCGTGCGTCTGCTTGGCGGAAGAATCGGGAACCTCACCTCGAATGTCTCCGGCGTTCCGCGCTTTCGCGCCGGAGAAGATGTGGTGCTTTTTCTTACCCCCACAACCCTCGGCGATTTTTCAGTGGTGAGTTGGGTGCAGGGAACCTTCCGGATTCATCATGACCAGCGCAGCGGAGAAGACATGGTCGCCCAAGACAGCGCCTCTTTCGAAACGTTTGATCCGCTCGCTCGAAAATTCGCGGCTTCCGGCATTCACGATCTTTCTTTGCAGGAATTGCGCTCGCAAGTGGCCGCCGCGCTGCGCCAGGAACCCGGAGCACAAAAATGAAACGAGCGATCGCATGCCTCACAATAGCGCTGTTTTCCGCGGCAATGATTTTCACGCCTGCGGTACAGGCTTACAGTTTCGTTTCCACTGTTCCGCAATCCGGTGGATGCCCACAGCCAAACAGTTGGAACCTGTCGGTTAGTTCGCCGCTCGACCGCCAATGGAGCACTTCATTGCCGTCGCTGATCTCGCCCGTGATTCTCACCGTAGCGAACGCGGGCACGCCGGCACAGCTCGATGAGATCGAGCAAGCCATCTCCGATTCGTTTTCCGTCTGGGCGGGAGTCAGCGGCACAACCTTCAACGCAATCACATTTCCGGGCCTGGAAGCTCCTTTCGCGCGCGTGACGAGTCCAAATTCCTGCACCAATGACGCGGAAAGCAACGTCGATGGCTCGAATACCATTTGCTTCAACCAATCGAGCGCCGCATTCACCCCCGGCGTGCTGGCCTTCACCCGCACGTTTACCGCGAACGCTCCGGGTGCCAGCGTGGGCACGAGCGGCTCGGCTGCATTCGCCGGCCAAATCCTCGACGCGGACACGCTCTTCTGCAACACCGGCGAGGTAACTTTCGCCACGCCCGCCGCTCTCGCAAGTCCCCAAGCCGCCGGCGCGTACGATCTGGAATCTCTTCTGACCCACGAGCTCGGCCACTGGATGGGCCTGGATCATTCCGCACTAATTCGCGCCATGATGTTTCCCTTCGCTTCACCGCCAGGCCAATTCCTGGGCTCTCGCCCCACGGCGCAAACTCCCGACGGCCCGCTAAGCGATGATGACCGCACCGGCATCCGCGTACTTTACCCAGACCCGAACGACACGTTAAATATTGGAGCCATTCGCGGCCAAATCCTTCCGGCCAATCCATTTGCGCTGGCTGCTCTGCCTGCTCCGTCGGTGGGTTCTTCCGTCACCGGAATGGTAGGCGCGCAGGTGGTGGCGGTGGACGCAGACACAGGCGCGATCATCGCCGGCGTTTTCTCCAGCGGGAGCTGCAACGCATCGAGTCCGCCCACGCAATTCGATGGCTCCTACGATCTGGAGCGCCTGCCAGTGGGACTTAATTACAATTTGTACGCCGAACCGCTGGTTGGTATTGCGCTTCCGGCTGACTTCGCCGTTCCGGGGGATCTATGCTCGCAGGACGTAACACCGTCGTGCATTGCGCCGGCCGCAAACACAAATTTCAACGTGCGCACTCTGCCGGCGGCGCCCTAGCTGTCAAAAAACTCTGGTCTGTTCATACGCTGTCAGGCTTCCGCCGTTCGAAGGCACAAGCACCGCCGAAAACAAAAGCGGCTCCCACGAGACGGGAGCCGCTTGAGGTTCCTCTTGCGAGCCGCTTTACTGCGTCGGCAGAAGCTCCTGCGAGAATCCGATCGTGTTGATGGAGCGCAACGAGGGAGTTCTCGGAGGCAGATATTGCGGGCCGAGTGTAAAGTTTTGATCGAAGGTGTAGTGCCGGTCCGGCGGACTGTAAACCGCGCCGCCAGTTTTATAGACTCCAGTGCCCTGCCGGTTGTAGTAGAAGCTGACAAGCGAGCCCTGGTAATAGCATGCAGGCCAGACTTCGAGGAATCGTAGGAAGTTGTGAACTCCTCCGTCCGTTCCGAAGTCTTCCGGCTGCCCAGCCGGCTGGGGAAATGCAATTCCCTTTCCGGCGATCAGCGCGACACGATAGGCGGTTTGCACTGCGTTGCGGCTCCCCGCGTTGTAGGGAAAAGCAAAGGAGTTGACGTCATTCCAGTTGTCTGAAAGCAACGTCACTGCGTCCGCCGCAACTGCGGCAGCCACGCTAACACCACTCCACGATCCGTCGGCCGGGGCGTTGTAATCTCCCTGGATGTAGACCGGGTTCTCGGCTACCACGGTCAATCCGCAGGGGACCGGGCCGCATGAAGTGCCGAGATTCAGGATCGCTCCGTCTACGATTTTCAACGCGCGACGGAAAAAGACCGGCGGATTTTCTCGCGCCTCCTGAGCATTCGTGTACACAACTCCGGGCCAATTATTGGAGCCGCCCGGAACAGTCGGGGCCGGACACACGGGGTTTGCTTGTAGAACGGTGGTCAAGTAGGTTCCGTTCCACAATGGCGCTACCGTCCAGTTGGCGCCACCCACGGCTAGCGGATAAAGGGGAACCGTTTCAGCGCCGCCATATGTGCGAAGGACGGGGACGGTATCGCCTTCAAGGTTTTCGCCCTGCTCCACAACGCCATTCGGACATCCGTTGTTGGCATCCGATACGTTGACGAAGTCGTCGAATCCGAAGCTTCCGGTCTTCGTGTTTGCCGCGTTCGGATCGGTCCGTTCACCGCGGCGATCCGAGAAATAAATAGTGAATCCGGTGCTGTTGTTGAGGGCCAAGCCCAATGGGTTGGTGTTAAACCACGCAGCCAGGTTTCCCGCGTCCAACTCTGTGTAATACATCACGCCTTCCGCGGTTATCTGATTCCCTGGGTTTCCGCCGGGACGGTATATCGATTCGCGAGCATCGAAGAGGGCCATGGGCCAGTAGTCAACTCCCGCGGTTGTTGCGGTCCCGCAACCTCCGCCCGGACTCGAAGTGGACGGATTATCCCGCAGCCGCTCGATCCGGATGATGGCGTGAGGGCTTGGGTCGAGGCAGCCAATTTGCGATGTAACGTTGGGGTTGGTGGTCGGACCCTGTGCGACGTTACCCCCTAGACCGGGGAGGGTTGTTGACGGAACGTACGCGCCCAGAGGATTAATATTCCTTCCCGTAAATCCCATATTAAGGATCGCCTGCGTGATATCAGCCCAGGCCCCGCCCGGATTCTGATATTCGATTTTGATACAGCCGGCAATCATGGGCTTGGCGGTCTGAATCCAGTAGCCATCGCTAGGATTGTAAGCGCCGCCAGCACCGGACATCGGAAGCGGAATCTGCATTGCAGGCACGTTGTTGGCACCTGAATACCAAATCGGAAACGCACCCGGGGCGACTGCGAGCGTGGCCAAATCCACGGGATCTGTTGCCGTACTGACCGACTGCTCCGACATCATATCCGCGTTATGACACGCCCCTCCACCGCCTGGCGTCACGCCAGCCGGATAGTCATCCAACAGAATCCGTAGAGTCGCCTCCGAAAAATACTGTTCGTTGAATTCCGCCGCAGTCTCGCCCGGAACCGGGCGGCGAATCAAGGAAATCGGCGTGGTGATTCCGCCCAGCGCCGTTGACGTTAATGTCAGAGTTGGAACTCCATTTTGCAACTGACCGTTATAGTCATTTTGTACGTTGACCCAACTCGAGGCTATCGGGGGGCCGACGTTCACGCTGGGGCTCACACCGTTGATAACACTGAAGCTACCGAAGGCTGTGCTGCCCTCATTCAGTCCCAAAGCACGCCATTGGGCATTCGTGTAAGTCGGGCCAGGCGGCAGCGTGGCAGGATTGGGGGTAGTCGCGATTGACACTACGCCTGAATAATCCCCACCGCCGGTGATTGAATAACCATTTTCGAGGTTGGTGCGTATGACGGCACCGACCGCCGTTACTTTATCAGCTAAGTAGAGAGGGCCGGAATTAGCCGCTAGCCAGATATTGCCATTGGTGTGAACGCGGCCTCCGAAATCAAACGGAGGTCCATTGAAATAACTCAAATCTGAATCCGAGTAAATACCAAACTGGAACACGGGAATTGCCACCACTTGCACTTGCCGCTGCAACTTCACTTCCGCGCCCGAGCTGGTTGACTGGGCGGCCACTTCAAGAGTGAACGGTGTGATCAACCCCTGCATGCCCGCGTAGGGGCTGGGGGGAAGCATTGTGGCGTTTTGCGAAACCGGGACGCAGGGACTAACGAGCGGAGTCCCGCATAGTATTTGGTAGGTCGAGGCGCCCGCGGCATTGAGATATTGAATGCCCGGAATTACAGGAGGAAGCGCGGTGATGGCGGCCATATCCGCGGGAGAGAGCGAGCCGTTTGTGGCAAATTGATTTCCCACGTCGGCGGTCAGCTTCTCCATGCCCGCTTCCGCGCCGTAGAACGCCGTCTCGCGGAACTGATTATTTCCGCCCAGCCGCTGATCGGTCATCACCATCCAACACATGCCCACCGCCATCGCGGTGACCAGGATCAGAACAAACAAGGCGGTTATTAGTGCAATTCCTTTTTGACGTTGAGTTCTCACTGCAAATCTCCTTTAAAAAAACCGCTCGGAAGCATGCTTTACGCGTCTTATGGCGTCGTCGCCGAAGACGCTGTAGTGAAGGTATCTATGAACGACAGGCTGCGGACACTGACCTGTGTGCTCAAATTGTTTCGTAAGAACTGCGGAGATGTAGAAGCCTGGTACGGCAACTCCGATCGTCCCGCCAGGAACACATTCACGGCGCGTATCTGTGCGGGAGTATCGGGGAGTTGCGGAGTCGGCACGTTACCGGGCCCCAAGGGATAAACTCCAAGACCGGGATAGCTCGAGCCGGTAATGTCATAGCTGAATGAGAGGTTCTCGATATTGTCCGCGATCGCTGCCGGGGGATTGGCCGCGGCGATCCCCGGTGCAGGATAGTTGGGATAATTCACCTGGCGTATCAATTGCGGGTCCGTAGGATTGGTGGTCGAATCGATGTAGTAGGTAACCATCCAAACCCGCGTGATGACTGTCGGCGGGAAGCCGCCGCCGGCGTTTTGCAGTTGGGCTACGGTGCCATTCGGCTGGCCGGTCGCGTTGAGGCCGGCAGGGTCCCCGCCACCGAACAATATGGTCTGTCCGGCAACCCCCGTTACATACTCAAGGGCAGTACCGTTGGAGTTGTGAAACATGATCAGATTGCCAACGGTAATGGGCTGTGTCACACCCGGCATCACGAAACACCCCGGGTCCAGTAACACTGAGGCGCCAACGGGGTCGATCGTCCCGGCGCAAGCCGGGGGACCCACCGCTTGCACCACTGGAAAACTGTAAAGATAGTGGCCAGCCGCGTCCTGCAGGCTGTTGTCTGCATACAGTATGTTGATTACGTCGGTCTTTAGATTGCCATCCAGGACTGCGCCCGTTACCGGGTTGACGGTTGTTGCGTCCTGGCCGATTTGCGAGCCTGGCGCAATCGCGGGCATCAAAGTGAAGCCATTCCCGACGGGGTTTGGGAAATTCGGCCCGGTCGGCGGAAACACTCCCGGGCGCACGATGGCAGAGTTCCCGGCGGCATCATAGGGAACGGAGATTCCCCCTTGCGGAATTCCCTCGCCTGCTTGCAACAAGTCCTTAACCATGAAATGCATTCCGGCGCGGAGATTTTCCTGTGTGTTGGCCTCGTATGCCACGCCTTGGGTGGCATGTTGCGCTTGAAGCAGCGCGCCCACCACGACTCCCACTACGGCGACCAGGATGGCCATCGATACCATCAACTCGATTAATGTAAATCCGTTTTGCCGCTTCATTCCTGTACTCCTCGGAACGCTAGAATGCCGAAACATATGTTTCGAGCTGGTATTGGCGCTGAAACTTTCCGGTGGTGTAGTTGATAGTTATCAGCACGTCGCGAACATTGCCGCCCGGATCGGCCGCAAGGTTGGAAATGGCGATCGTGCGAGTGAAATTCGAAAGCGGTACGAAAATGTCGTCTCCAGTCCCCAGCTTTCCGTCGGGCCCGGGGTAAACGATGTAGGCGGGAGGAGCTCCCACGTCGTTCACTGAGCCGACAAGTCCGTCCGGTCCGGGCTGCAGCAGCGGGATGGGACCCGACAAGAAGAGGCCATTAGGATTCGTGCCGCTGACATTCGAGATCTGCGCAAAAGTTGCATTGGCGCTGTACTTGGCCGTAAAAATCGCTTCTGCTGCTTCCTCTGCCTTCTGTTGAGCGATGAAATCGTCCTGCGAGCCCTGCATGTAGGACAACGAGTCGTAGAGCATCGCCGCCAGACCTAGAATGCCTACTGCCAGGACGACAAGCGCGATGAGCGTCTCGAGAAGGCTGAAGCCTGCTGCCAAGCGTCTTTTCGCTTCCTGCATTTTCCCAGTCTCCTTCATAGTTGAAACCATGCTGTCCCGTTGTATTTCCAGCCGCGAATTCTGCCTGTACTGCCCAGGACTGTGATGGCTCGGTTCGCCGTTGTCAGGCCGGTAAATCCTAGGGAAACCGTCCCGTTGATAGGTTGAAAGGTCAATCCGTCCACCAGTTCACCGTCGCTCTGGAATAACATGCCCCCGATGGGGCCCGGATTTTGTGCTTCGAATTCGATGGCGCTGGTATTTCCGAAAGCATCCGGGGTATCCGGCACAGCGGGATCCCTAAAAAACTGGGCGGGAGCTTCAATGGGGGTGGTGCTTAAGATAACGTCTGCTCCTGCTCCCACTGGGCCGTACGGGGGAGCATTCCTCTCGGTCATCACTACCTGATACTGAGGATTTCCGGCAACCACGACCGTAGGAAACGTAACCTGTACGTAGCGGCGATTCGCGATGGAATATTCTCGCGCTTGCCGCAGCTGATCGATAACTTGACGCATGGCCGTGTCGAACCGCGCATCCTGCAGACTGGGCTGCAGAGCCATGATGGCCATCGCCGAAATGATCAGGATCAATGTGATCACTACGCATATCTCGATCATCGAGAAGCCGCGCTGGCCGCTTGCACAGCGCTCTTTCAATTGGGAATTCAGGTGCGACTGTTTCACGCTTACACCTTTGAGCCGCCCGAAAGTACGTGGGCCGGCGTTGGAATCCGGTTGCAGATGTGCACTTGATAGGCCATGCGATGGGCACCATAACTCTATTTATTTCTGTTATTTGGACGGAGTGACAGGAAGCGTCAAGAGGGGCCTCGAATTTTTTGGGGTGGAAATGTTACCGTTGAGGTGGTGCGCTACCTGCCCAAAAGCTTCAGAAGAAAATCTGGGTAGCGCCTGACGCGCCCCATGTTTTTCTATGTGCGTCTTCGCGATATGCTGCAACGGAACTCGAGCGTTCACGCAAAGGAGTCGTGCGCATGAAAATCAACTTGGAAAATCGGATTATTATTTTGGCCAGCGTGATAGTGGCGGGATTGCTGGGCTGGGGAATCCTCCGGCATCCACAATCCACATCCTTATTCGGCATGCTTAACGGGGATGTGCGCCGGTTTTTGCAATGGCCGCTTTTTACCATTGGGAAAGTGCCCTTGACCCCGCTGTTCCTGTTCAAGTGCATGGTGTTTCTGATCGGGCTGTCGTTTTTTTCGCGTTTATTTCGGAGCTTCCTGAGCAACAGAATTCTGAAACACACGTCGATGGACCGCGGACAGCAATACGCGTTCGTGCGCGCGACGGGCTACATCATTTTTGTGCTGGGCATGATCATTGGCCTGGACACGACCGGGCTAAACCTGCGCAGCCTTCTGGTGGTGGGCGGCGCGCTGGGTGTTGGCATAGGATTCGGCTTGCAGAACATCGTGGCTAATTTCGTGGCGGGCATCGTGATTTTGTGGGAAGGGCCGATCAAGCTGGGCGATTTCATTGACGTCGGCAACACGCACGGTGAAGTAATTCGAATCGGCGCGCGCGGCACCTGGGTGCGGACGTTCGACAACGAAGTAATAATCGTGCCGAACTCCGAATTCATCAACAGCCGGGTTGCCAACTGGACAGCGAACGACCGCACCGTGAGGTTCACAATTCCACTGGGAGTTTCTTACGACAGCGACCTGCATATGGTGCGCGATGTGCTGCTGAATATCGCAAAAGGCAACGAGCATGTTTTGACCGATCCCGCACCCGCGGTAATGGTTACCGGATTCGGGGACAGCAGCGTCAACATCAGCCTGCGAGTTTCGACCACAACCATGACCGATCGCACCGGCTACCTGAAAAGCGACTTGTTCATGGAAATCTTTCGCGTCTTCCGTGAGAAGAAAATCGAGATGCCCTTCCCGCAGCAGGACGTGCACGTGCGTTCGATCGACGCGCCGCTAGTGATCGCTAACCCTCCGGAAAGAACGACACAAACGGCCGCGGCGGGAGAAAACGCAGCATGAAGCCGCGCGTGACAACGAAAAATTTGGGCATCGCGAAGCATTGGTAAAAGCAGGCGAGTACGCTAAACTCTGAAAAGCTAAGTAACCTTCGGCGCTATGGTGCAACGGTTAGCACGCGGCCCTTTCAAGGCTGAAATACGGGTTCGATTCCCGTTAGCGCTACCAAGCCTTTTTTCTTGACCTGCTTCCCTTCCAACTTAAAGAAGACCATCCTCGTTTCAGCGGTGCGATAAGCGCCATTCCGAACTGTACCTCGCTCGGAAAGATTTCTTACTGCGATCGCTCTTTTTCCCCACGCGACAACTGTAGTCAAAAACGCGTGGCATCGTCGGAGATGTGCAAGAGCAAGACCGATTCTGGTCCGACTGGCATGGCGTTGTTTGTTTTGAATAGGTTAGGGCGGCGCCCCTGGACAGCTAACCTGTGGGTCGCTCGATCCAAGGATGCTTCGCCGTGCCGTTTCCGCCGGCGCGCGGCAAGCCTGAGAGGAATGAAGAGTGTGAATCCTGCGCTATGAACGGGGTATAATCGAGTAATCCGGCTCGCGACGCAAACGGCAATTAAGGACAAATCGGGACAAATCGGGATATGACCCCTTCGGACGGCACACCAGGCCCTAATAGACGTCTCGACACTTGGAAAGAGATTGGCGCATTCTTTGGCCGCGACGAGCGCACGGTAAAGCGGTGGGAGACTACGCGCGGACTTCCAGTCCGTCGTGTCCCCGGCGCAGGACGCGCGAATGTCTATGCCAACACGGATGAGCTCGCCGAATGGCTGAAGGGTAAAAACGATACCGTCGAACTCGAAGGTGAGGGCAACCCCGGCAATGAGGTAGGAGAGACAGATGCTGAGTACTTCACGGAACCTACCTCGCCCGATTCTTTATTAGCCGATCCTGTTGTTAACGATCGGCGCGTTGGCGAGCGCCGCAACGCGGGGGGCATCCGTCGCACATCGCCGCTATTCGACCGCCGGCGGCGCGAATTTCGGTATTTCGCAATTGCGCTGGTGATCTTGGCGGCGCTCGTGATCGTTGCAATTACCCGCCGCAGTTGGTCTGCCCGAGCGGCGCGCAAAGAAGCCGCGCTTTCACAGCCGCACGCGATCGACCCGGAAGCCGAACAACTCTATCTGAAGGGAATCTATTACTTTAATAAGAGGACACCGGAGTCTCTGAATCAAGCAGTGGACTATTTCACGCAGGCGGTTGTGCGCGATCCAGAGTATGCGGAACCCTACGTGGGAATGGCCGACAGTTATAACCTGCTGCGTGAATACTCCGTGATGCCGCCGAGCGAAGCGTATCCGCGGGCGGCTGCGGCAGCCAAACGCGCGATTGCCCTTAATGATTCGCTCTCAGGAGCGCACAGTTCCCTCGCATTCGTAGATTTTTATTGGTCCTGGGACGTTCCCAGCGCACAAAGTGAGTTCAAACGCGCGCTCGAACTGGACCCGAATTCCGTGCGCGCGCATCACTGGTACGCCACGTTTTTGCTGCATTTGGGCCGCTTCCCGGAATCGCTGGAGGAAATTGAGAGAGCGCAGAAGCTGGATCCGGAGTCCAAGTCCATACTCGCGGATAAAGGCTTGATTTTGTTTTATGCCGGCAACACCGATCAGGCCTTCGCGCTGTTGAAGCAACTGGAGGCCAGCGAGCCCGATTTTCTTTCCCCTCATACTTATTTGGCGATGATATACGCTTCGCAAGGAAATTGGCCACAATATCTGGCGGAGTCCAGAAAATGCGCCACACTGCTCCACGACGAGCATCGCCTCGACGTCGTAGCAGCGGGAGAAAAAGGCTTCGCTCGCGGCGGTTCGCGCGGCATGTTGCTTGCAATCCTGAAAGAGCAGCAAAGTTTGTATGCCAGCGGGCAGGAACGAGCGTATAACCTGGCGCAGACATCCGCGTTGCTCGGGGATAAGGAACAAGCGCTGGACGATTTGCAGAATTCCTACCTGAAACGCGACACGTACCTTACTCAATTGAGAATCGACCCGATGATGTCCACTCTCCACGATGAACCCCGCTTCCGCGAAATCCTGGCCCAAATCGGCCTGCCTCCCCTGCCATAAGAATCCTCCTATAAGTTGATAGGCTTAGCCGGGAGACGAAAGGACGAAGCTAGCGACGGCTGAAGAATTTGCGGAGGCCGGCGAGGAAAACTCCAAGCGGGCTGCGGGGAGTGTTTCTCGGCGGAACGGGAGGGTCTAAAACGCCAACTGCTGTCTTTCTTGGAGGCGAGCCGCCGAATCTGCCCGATGATTGCGCCTCGGGCTCCTGCTCATACTCCGAGAAGTCGTGCGGCATGGGCGGATTCTACCACTTATCGCGTGAAGGTTTTAGCGCAGCGATTGCCGGCCTACTGCCAGCCGTTGCGATCGCGCAGGGCGGTGATGTGCGCGACGTGATGTTTTCCGTGCCAAGCGTAAAGGGCGAGCGAGTCGTCGAGGGACATGGGCTTCTCGTGATCCGGGTGGCGGAGTTTGCGCGCCCAGTCGGGCGGGGCGAGCGACTTGAGCAAAAGAACCCAGCGCTTGTGCAGACTTTCCAGGATTGCCAGGGACGGCTCGATGGGCGAGCTCTTGCCGTCAGGTAACTCGGCCCAGCGTGCTTCGTCATACGTCTTGATGGTGGGCTCGTCTTCGGTGAGCGCGAGCTTCATGCGCACGTAGGCGTTCATGTGGCTGTCGGGAAGATGATGTACAACTTGGCGCACGGTCCATCCACCGGGACGATACGGCGTGTCGAGCTGGCCGGCCGAGAGATTTTTCAGAGCGGAGGCCAGGTGCTGAGGCGTCTGCTCGATAGCGCCAATGAATTCGAGGCGCTGGTCGCTGGTCAGCTCGCCGGGACGACGATATTTTCCGACAGGGTAACGCAGATCGGCTTCCATTCGAGTTCCCTCCCAATTTGAGATCCGGCTTCTTGGCTATTGCTGGCTGTCTTGAAACTCCTCGTGCCATGCCATTTGAATGGCTTCGAGCTTCCCCTCGTTCGATAGCTTGGGATCGCCGGTAAAGCCTGGCAGCTCGATGATCCATTTATGCAAGTCGGTGAAGCGGATGGTGAGGGGATCGACGCCTGGGTGCTTCTCGGCAAGCTGGAGGCCGATTTCTTCCGGGTCGTCCCAATCAAATGTGTGGGGCACGATTACCTCTCGACTTCGTTCGTGAGATGAGAGCTAAACTAGAATTTAGTGCTCGGCTTCCTTCGCGTAATTCTTGTTCCACTCGGGAATTTCGATGACGACGTCTTTCGTTCCGTCGGGGACGCATTGGCATCCCAGGCGCGATTTCGGTGTGACGCCGGGGGCTTCGTCGAGCTGATCGAGTTCCGCATCCGTGGCTTCATTGCAGGTATCGAGACCCTCGTGAACGATCACGTGGCAGGTGGAACAAGCGCAGACGCCGCCGCAGGCGTGGTCCAGTCCCTTGTGAAAGCCCTGAGAAATATCGAGGATACTTCCGGGCAAACCGTCGTGCCCGTACGGGATTTTTTCGGGATCGACTTCGACCGGTTGGCCATCCTTGACGAAGGTGATCTTATATTTCTTCGTCGCCGGCGTGTACTTCGTTTCTTCAATGTAGGGGTTCTTGCCGCCCATTCTTAAACGCTCCTTCCGCTACAACCTAAACATCTTCGAGGCGCTTGCCTTCCAGCGCGGTTTGCAGCGCGCCATTCATCAGTATTTCGGCTAGATGCATTGTTGCTTCATTTAGAGCATCGATACGCTCACGCATTAATTTGTAATCCGAACCGGCCATGGCAGCGCGCAATTGCGCCACGGATTCATTGATGGCGCGGCGCTCTTCAGGCGCAAGCTCGCCGGCGCGAGGATTCAGCAGGGTCTTCTCCGTGGCTGCGAGGATGGTTTCGGCTTCAGTGCGCGATTCGATCACCTGGCGCTCGGAGAAATCCTGCTCGGCAAATTCGATGGACTCTTCGAGCATACGTTCAACTTCTTCATCCGACAGGCCGTAACTAGGCTGCACTTCGATGGTGTGCTCCGCGTTCGTTCGCAGATCGCGAGCGGCCACCTGAAGAATTCCGTTGGCGTCGATTAGAAATTTTACTTCGATGCGCGCCAGGCCCGCGGGCCCCGGCGGAACTTTCAGCTGAAACTTTGCGAGCGAGCGGCAATCTTTTGCGAGTTCGCGTTCGCCTTGAAGGACGTGCACGTCGATTCCGGTCTGATTTTCCACCCCGGTGGTGAAAAGCTCCTGGGCGCTCGCGGGGATCGTCGAGTTCCGCGGAATAATTTTTGCCACCACGCCACCCATGGTTTCGATACCGAGCGAAAGAGGAGTTACGTCGAGCAGCAGCATGGTTTTTACGCCGGACTCGAGGATGTCGGCTTGGACAGCGGCGCCCAGAGCGACAACTTCGTCGGGGTTGAGTTCGCAATGTGGAGCGCGGCCGAAATAATCGCCGACCGTCTTGCGCACGAGAGGAATACGAGTCGAGCCGCCCACCAAGACAACTTCTTCGATTTGGCTCGGCGTGAGTTTTGCGTCAGCGAGAGCCATTTTCACGGGCGCCATAGTGCGCGCGACGATGGGCTGAATCCATTTTTCGAATTCGGTTCGCGTAAGAAGCTCTTCGAATATCTTGCCACCGGAAAGATTGAAACGAAGCATCACGCTGTCTTCCGCGGAAAGCGCGTGCTTCGCAGCGATCAGGATCTGGCGCAACTCCTGGATGTCTTTCGGGCGATTCGCGAGATCGGCCTGAAATAGCTTGAGAATTGTTTCGCGCGCTCTGCGTTGCATTTCGTTGTCGATGTCGTCGCCGCCGAGGTGCGTGTCGCCGTTGGTGGAAAGGACCTGATAGATGTCGCCTTCGGTGGTGGAGACGAGCTTGAGGATCGAGATGTCGAAGGTGCCGCCGCCAAAGTCGTAAACGGCTACGTAACCGCGTTTTTGCTTGTGCAGGCCATAGGCGAGCGCGGCAGCGGTGGGCTCGTTTACGAGACGCAAGACTTCGAGGCCGGCGATTTTGCCGGCATCTTTGGTGGCTTGGCGCTGCGCGTCGTTAAAATACGCTGGAACGGTGATGACCGCGCGGTCAACCGGCTCCTTGAAATAATCGTCGGCCCAGGATTTTAGTTCGCGCAAGATGAACGCGGAAATTTCCGGCGGCGTGAACCATTTGTCACCCAAGCCGACTCGGATTACGCTGCGTCCGGCGGGATCGATGCGAAACGGAAAGATTTTCAGTTCTTCTTGGACGTCAGCGACGCCGCGGCCCATCAGTCGTTTGACTGAGTAAATCGTGCGATCGGGTTTCGTGAGGAGGAGCGCGCGTGCCGGCTCACCGACAATTACTTTGCCGTCTTCATCGACACTGACGACAGATGGGCACAGCGTGGAACCGTAAGGGCCCGGGATACACTTCGGCGCGCCCGTTTGCGGATCGAGATACGCAATCAGGCTGAAAGTTGTGCCGAGATCGATGCCTACAACGCGTCCCATTGGTCCTCTGAGTAAAACTTTTCTGCTAAAAGTTTCAACCGCGATTCATCGACAAAGAACAGATCGGCTTAGGGCTCTTAGGCCTAAGCTTCGGCCAGTTCTTTTTGCACGCCGGCTACGAGATTGCGGATGTAGCTTCGGCGATTCAGCACTTCGTTCATACGAGCCAGCAAAGCTTGCTTCTTCGCTTCATCCGCGGCGGTGTCGAGGGCCGCATCCCATTCCTGGCCGATTCGCACGAGCTCGGCGTCTACTTCTTCGAGCTTTCCCTGAAAATTCTTTTGCGCGGCGTCGAGCGGTTCGCGCAGTGCGGCCAGGTCGCCGCCTTCAGCGCGCGCTTCCCGCAACTCGTCGAGCGATTCGTTCAATTCAAAAACTTCCTCGAGCAATTCGGGCGGCGCCTGCTGCTTGGTGGTGCCTTCTTTTCTGAGACCGCGGCGCAACAGCAGATATTCCACGCGCGAGATGGGTTCGCGCAGCGTGCGGTAGGCGTCGTTCAATTCCGAGGAGCGGTTTAGCGAAAGTTCGCGTTCGAAATCGCCGGCGCGCACGAAATTGTCCGGGTGAAGCTTCCAGCTGAGCTTGTGAAACTGCGCTTCGAGCTGTGTTGAATCGAGCGACAATTTTTCCTGCAAACCGAAGAATGCAAAATAATCGGTGCCCTCGGGCAGGGGCTGAATCTTGCCGCACGCGGCACAGAAATGTGTCTCGGCAACGGGAGCCTGGCAATTCCAGCACTTCGTGCCGGCAAACGGGCCGGTTTCATCGCGTCGTGTTTGCGTCATACTCATGTTCGTTTGGCTTTGGCCGGATGCGGGCCGGAGTCGGGCTGCAGCGCGCAGGAGGAAACTTCGCGGGTGCCGCTCATCAGAAATCTCAAGCGGTGAAGGAACTGCCGCAACCGCAACTCCGCGTGGCCTGTGGATTCTGGAACACGAAGCCCTGCTTCATCAGGTCTTCGAGATAATCGAGCGTGGTGTTGTGAAGGTAGAGATAGCTTTTCGCGTCCACGAAAATACGAGCGCCATTCTCTTCAAAGACTTTGTCGCGATTTCGCGCTTCCGTATCGAGCCGCATCGCGTACGTCAGCCCAGAACAGCCGCCTCCCTGCACACCTACACGCAACCCACCGGAGTCAGCAGGCACGCCCTCTTTCGCCAACAACTCGCGGATTTTTGCCGCCGCTTTTTCGCTTACATGAATCATACGTCTGTGTTCCTTTGAGCCCTTGCTGCAAACGTCGAGCTGCGGAACTTCAGCGGCTAAAGCCGACCTGATTCGCAACTTTACGTCATGGCTAAAGCCGCGACCCACAAAGCCTTCAAACTTCTCTTGCACTCTGGTGGCTAGAACTGCGCCGCAAGAAACTTAGTGGCTTGCTGCCGTCGCGGGTTCAGCCGGCTTTGCTTCCGCGTCGCCCTGTTTTTTCTTCCAGTCAGATAGCGCGGCCTTGATAGCGTCTTCCGCCAGCACCGAGCAATGGATTTTCACCGGGGGAAGCGACAGCTCGCGCACAATGTCCGTGTTCTTGATGGCCAGAGCTTCTTCGACGGTCTTGCCCTTCACCCATTCGGTAGCGAGCGAGGAGCTCGCGATGGCCGAGCCGCAGCCGAAGGTTTTGAACTTCGCCTCTTCGATAATGCGAGTGTCGGGGTTCACTTTCATCTGCAGCTTCATCACGTCGCCGCATTCCGGCGCGCCAACCAAGCCGGTGCCGACGTTGGGGTCTTTCTTGTCGAGCGAGCCGACGTTACGCGGATTGTTGTAATGCTCGATCACCTTATCGCTGTAAGCCATTAGTTGATTCTCCTGTTCAAAGTAACAGTGCTGTCCAACCCTTGGTCAAAAATCACTTCGTCCGACAAAACAATATTTTCGATGGACGCCGAACGGCCCTTGCGAAGTTCATCGAGAGTCCGCGCGACCACTTCATGCTGCACGTCCAGAGCTTCCAGGAATTCCCCCAGCTCCTGCAGCTCGCGAAACCTTCGAGAGTTGCAGGCGCTTTTGTCCACATTGGGCGCAAAGAACACGTCAAACACCGGCGTGTCTTCGCTCACCGTGGCATGAACTCCGAGTGTGCCCTGATATTTCATCTTTTTAGTGTTCAGCCGCCGTCTGCCAAGTCATTTTGCTGACGTCCACGCCTTCTTTCGCCATTTCATATAGAGGAGAAAGTTCGCGCAAACGTTGCACGGTTTCCACCACGCGGTCCGCTACATAGTCAACTTCCTCGGCGGTGTTAAACCGGCCGATTCCGAAACGGATGGAAGTGTGCGCCAGGTCTTCGCCCACGCCGAGCGCCTTGAGCACGTAGCTCGGTTCGAGCGTGGCGGAAGTGCAAGCAGAGCCGCTGGAAACTGCGATATCGTTGATACCCATCAAGAGCGATTCGCCTTCAACGAACGCGAAACTGATGTTGATGTTGTGCGGCAAGCGATGCTCCATCGAGCCGTTGATGAATGTTTCATCCAGGCGCGACATGATACGTTCGGTCAGACGTTCACGAAGCTTGCGGAGTTTCTCGCTTTCCGCGGCCATTTCGTTCTGGCAAAGCTCGCAGGCTTTGCCGAGTCCGACGATGCCGGTAACGTTGAGCGTGCCGGAGCGCATGCCGCGCTCATGGCCACCGCCGTCAATGATCGCTGCAAGTTGCACGCGGGGATTCTTTCTGCGCACGTACAGAGCGCCGATGCCTTTGGGGCCGTAAATCTTGTGGCCGGAAATCGACATCAGGTCGATGCCGTCTTTTTGGACGTCCACCGGAATTTTTCCGACGGCTTGCACGCCGTCCACATGGAAGAAGACACCTTTTTCTTTTGCGATCTTGCCAATCTCCGCGATGGGCTGTATCACGCCGATTTCGTTATTGGCGTACATGATCGAGATCAGGATCGTCTTGGGCGTGATGGCTTTGCGCAATTCGTCCAGGCTGATGCGGCCGTCTTTCTGCACCGGGAGATAGGTGACTTCGTAACCGTATTTTTCCAGGCGCTTGCAGGTGTCGAGCGTGGCCTTGTGCTCGGTGACCTGCGTAATAATATGATTGCCCTTTTCGCGGTACATTTCCGCCGCGCCCTTAATGGCGAGGTTGGTGGATTCCGTCGCGCCGCTGGTGAAAATGATTTCCTTCGGCGTGGCGTTGATGAGCTTGGCTATTTGGCCGCGGGCATTTTCAACGGCTTCTTCCGCCACCCAGCCGAATTCGTGGTTGCGGCTGGCGGAGTTGCCGAACTTCTCCGTGAAATAGGGCAGCATGGCTTCGACGACGCGAGGATCGACGGGCGTGGTCGCGTGATTATCCATATAAATCGGGAGCTTGATTGCCATTCTATTCTCCTAAACTCTTAACTCGACGACCTCAGACATTGGCGCTTCGTCGGTCATCTGTGAAATCGTGACTTTCCCAAGAACTTCCAAAATACTGTCGTTCACTCGCCGGAGCGGTTCGCGAATCGAACAAGTGGTAGTGACGCCGCAAGCGCCGCGCGAGGTGATGCAGGACGTGATGAACAAAGGTCCATCAATCGCGCGAATCACATCCAGCGCGGTGATCAAGGAAGCATCGCGCGCCAGCGTGTATCCCCCACTCGAACCATGCCGCGCCGCGACCAATCCGCCCTTGGCCAGCTTCTGAAGGACTTTAGCCATCAGCGGCGTGGACATTTTGTAAACCTCGGCGATATCGGATGCGCTACAGGAGCCGTGGCCGTTGTGCATCGCCAAATGCTTCAGAGCGATAAGACCGTAATCCGCCTTTTTCGATAGCTTCATCATTAGAGTCAAATACGACTGAATTAGTCGCACTTGAATTGTAAGTCTGACGCTTATGGCTTGTCAAGGCTAGATGCACCCACAAGGCTATAAGACACAATAGCTTAAACAACGACCATTCTAGTCGCCTTAGTCAAATCTGACGCAGCCAATGGCTGGAAAGCACCTGTGAATGGCAGTTATGAAGGCTCAATGGTTTTCGAGCGTCTTTGCGCGTATACGGCCGGCCCGGCATTGAGCGCTTCAAACTTCGATGGCCGCGGGAGGCGTTTCCAGCGTGAATCAAACCATCGTTGTGACCACGGTTTGCACTCGGGATTTTTGTCGCGGCAGCGCGGGAAAATGTAGGTTAGAATGGCGCACGAAATGCCTTCTGAAGGCAATAACCAGTGATCGCTATCTATCCCGGATCCTTCGACCCCGTTACCAACGGCCATCTCGATTTGATTGCGCGCGGCGCGATGATTTTTGACAAATTGATCGTCGCCGTTGCGCACAACCTGGAAAAAGATCCATTATTCGAAGTGAAGGAACGCATTGAGCTGCTGGAGGCTGTTACCTTCGATTGGAAAAATGTGGAAGTGGACGTGTTCGACGGGTTGCTGATGGAATACGCCAACACCAAGAACGCGCGCGTAGTGGTTCGAGGGATACGCGCCGTTTCCGACTACGAGTATGAGTTGCAGATGGCGATGATGAACCGCCATATCGAGCCCCAAGTGGAAACGGTATTCATGCTGCCGGCGCAACAGTACAGCTACTTGAGTTCGCGGCTGGTGAAAGAACTCGCGCGGCTCGGTGGCTCGGTCAAGGATTTGGTGCCGCCGATTGTGGCGGAGCGGCTGCGCGCGAAAGTCAGTAAAGAGGACGCCTAATGGAACCTGCGACGGGGAGAAAAATGGAAGAGGTATTCCACCTTGCAGACCGCGTGAATCGCATAAGCGTTTCGCAGACGATGGTCGTGCTGCAGGAAGCGGAGCGGCTGAAGGCGCAGGGAGTTGACGTGGCCGACTTCGGCCCCGGCGAGCCTGATTTTCCGACGCCGGAACACATCAAACGCGCCGCGATCAAAGCGCTGGAAGAAAATCGAACGAAATACACTTCGGTATTCGGCATTGCGCCGTTGCGCCAGGCCATCTGCGACTGGCACGCCGCGCAATTAGGTTCGTCCTACCAGCCGGCAGAGTGCGTGGTGAACACCGG
Organism: Candidatus Acidiferrales bacterium; assembly: GCA_049517055.1. Taxonomy (GTDB): domain Bacteria; phylum Acidobacteriota; class Terriglobia; order Acidiferrales; family UBA7541; genus Palsa-295. The sequence continues at coordinate 19,593 of JBEKSN010000005.1, forward strand.
GGGAAAGCACGCAATTTTCAACACGGTTTGCGCGCTGGTTGATTCCGGCGATGAAGTAATCATTGGCGCGCCTTATTGGGTGAGCTATCCCGATATTATTAAGTATGCGGGTGGAAAACCGGTGGTGGTGCCCACGCGCGCCGAGGATGAATTTATTTTGCGCGCTGCGGAAGTGGAAAAAGCGATCACCCCGCGGACACGCATGGTGATGGTGAATTCTCCAAACAATCCTACCGGAGCGGTGATTCCACCTGATGAATTCGCGAAGATTTTGGACGTTTGCAAGCGGCGCCACGTTTGGCTGCTTTCCGATGAGTGCTATTCGCACTTCACCTACGGCGACGCGAAACCATTTTCGATAGCGAGCGTGCCGGGCGCGAACGAACACACGATCATCGCCGGATCATTTTCAAAAACTTTTGCCATGACCGGCTGGCGCATGGGCTACGTCCTGGCGCCGAAGCCGCTGGTGGACGCAGTCGCGAAATTGCAGAGCCAGTCCACTTCGAATCCGAATTCGATCACGCAATACGCCGCCCTGGCAGCCATGCGCGGGAGCATGGATACCGTAACAACCATGCTTGCCGAATATGCGCGCCGCCGGGAAAGCATATTGGCCGGTTTGCGAGCCATCCCGGGAATTAGTTGCGCCACGCCGCACGGCGCCTTCTACGTGTTCCCCAATGTCAGCGCGCATTTCAACAAACAAATGCCGGACGACGTGGCTGTGGCTAAGCAGCTTCTGGAACGCGAGCATGTTGCCGTGGTACCGGGCGAACCATTTGGCGCGCCGGGACACATTCGTATTTCTTATGCGACGTCGATGGAGCGAATCCAAGAAGGCCTCAGCAGGATGCGGCGCTTCTTCGGCAGTGCGGCGTGAATCTTTGTCCGGCGCGGCTGGAGCCGGTTTTCAGCCCGCGTCCCTGGGGCGCCCGTTCTCTGGCGCCATTTTTCCCTGACAAATCAAATTTAACCGAACCGCTTGGCGAAGCTTGGCTGACGGGCAACGACTGCGTTTTCGCGTCGGGTCCCTATGCGGGCAAAAAACTCGCTGACGCCTGGCGAGAAATGCCGGCCGAATGGAAGGGAACGTCTGAGCGTGAACACGGTTCTTTCCCGCTCCTCGTGAAATTTCTGTTTGTGGAAGATAAGCTTTCCGTACAAGTTCATCCGGATGATGATTATGCTGCACGGCACGAACAGTCTGCCGGGGGCCGCGGCAAGACAGAGATGTGGTATGCGATGCGAGCCGGCAAAGGCGCCGAAGTGATGGTGGGACTGAAGGACGGCGTGGATCTGCAGCGATTCCGCCGCTCGATAGCCGACGGTACGGCGGAGGATTGTCTGGAGCACATTCCTGTGCAGGCAGGAGAGGCAATTTTTGTTCCCGCCGGTACAGCGCACACGATTGGACCGGGACTGATCCTCTGCGAGATCCAGGAACATTCCGACATCACCTATCGCGTTTACGATTACAATCACCGCGACGCGAAGGGGCAGGCGCGAGCTTTGCACATCGAGAAGGCGCTCGAAGTGATGCGGTTTGGGGCGCAGAACGCCGGAAAAGTGGAGCCAGTGCGGGTCCAACGCAATTCAGTAACGACGACCTACTTTGCAGCGTGCCGGTATTTTGTGGCTGAGAAATGGGAATTTGAGAAACGTATCACTCCGAATGCTGTGGCCGGCCGCTTCGAACTATTGATCATTCTTGAAGGCGCGGGTGAGATTCAGTGGGCCGGCGAGCACATGAAGTACGAGCCCGCACAAGTCTGGCTGATTCCCGCAGCGCTGAGCGCGTATGAAATGAAACCAAATTCGCGCTCGGAGCTGTTGCGGACTTACGTTCCTGATGACCTAAGTGAATTGGGGAGACAACTGATCAGTCAGGGGATAAGCGAAGCGCAATGGTCGAGGCTGGTGCATTTGTGAGTCGCGCCAAGAAAACGACGGCAACAAAGGCCTTAATTCCCACATGCGCTGTCCTACTTGCGGGCGGACGCGGCACGCGTTTCTGGCCGCGCAGCCGCATGCGCACTCCCAAACAACTTCTGAACATCGCTGGAAACGAAACTATGCTGCGCGAAACTGTTGCGCGGCTGGAGCCGATCGTTCCGCTGCGGAATTTCTGGGTTGTAACGAACGCGGAGCAGTCCGCTGCAGCCCGTGGCGAACTTCGCGGCGTGCCTTCTTCGCAAATATTGGCTGAGCCTCTTGGGCGCAACACGGCTGCGGCCATCGGCCTCGCCGCAATCCATCTCGCACGCGTACACGGGGACGCGCTGATGGCTGTGCTTCCCGCCGATAGTTACATTGCCGATGCCCCGAGATATCGCAAACTCGTGCGCGCGGCGCTGGATTTGGCGCGCACGCCAGGAAATCTGGTCGTACTTGGGATTCCACCTACGCGGCCTGAAACGGGGTATGGATACATCGAACGCAGTGGCCTCGTCGCGCGGCCCCGCGGATTGGCAGCTTATGCTGTGCGCCGATTCACTGAAAAGCCAGGGCCGCCCGTCGCGCGCAAGTACGTGGAGTCAGGAAAATATCTGTGGAATGCAGGGATGTTCTTCTGGCGCGCCTCGACCTTCCTGGAAAACCTTCGGCGATTTCTACCCGGCACACACGCCGCGCTTACCGAACTCGCGAAGACTATCGGTACGGTTCGATATGCATCCGCGCTGCGGAGAATTTATCCGCGCCTTGAAAATATATCGGTTGATTATGCCGTGATGGAACCGGCTACCCGGTCCACTTCCGGAATGAACGCTCGGAGAAACGGCCCAGCCGGCCAGCCGCGCGTTTTCGTGATTCCCGCGAAAGTCGGCTGGAGCGACATCGGATCTTGGGCCGCGGTGTATGAGCTGCTCGCTTCCAAACCCGGCGCGAACGTCTCGGCCGGGCCGTTCTTTTCAATTGACGCGAGCGGAAATTATTTCTGGAGTCCGAAGAAGTTCATAGCTGCGATTGGGGTACGCGACATGGTGCTGGTCGAGACCGATGACGCCATTCTTCTATGTCCCCGCGAGCGATCGCAGGACGTGGGGAGAATCGTCAAGTGGCTCGAGGAGCGGAAGGTAAAGCAACTGCTGTAATCTGGGCACGGATGGCGTTTTCCCATTTTGGCTGGTTATTTTTGCCGCGGCTCTACAACACTTCCTTTCCGCCGCAAAATCCATCGCTTATACTCTGAACCGTGACGCAAATTAAATTTGGCACCGACGGCTGGCGCGGCGTTATTGCCGATGAGGTCACCTACGAGAACGTGCGGAAGGTGGCGCACGCCATCGCGCGTTACGTGGTTCGCGCAGAAAAGCCGGGAGCGGAAATATTGGTGGGATTTGACACACGCTTCGGGTCAGAAAAATTCGCACAAGTCGTGGCCGAGACCGTTTCCGCAGCGGGTAGCCCGGTTTCGCTTGCTTCCGACGCATGTCCTACGCCGGCACTTTCCTTACTGGTCCGCATGCGCGGCGCGGCCGGCGGAATCCAAATCACGGCGAGCCACAATCCATTTCGCTGGAACGGCATGAAATTCAAAGCCAGCTACGGCAGTTCCGCGTCGCCCGCAATCGTTGCGCAGATTGAAACGGAACTGACGAAAGTTTTGCGTGACGGCGTGCCTCCGCTTCCGCCGAGAAAAGATCTAATCCGCTCGCTCGACGTTCGCACACCGTATCTGGAAACGCTTGCCGGGCTGGTTGACTGGGACCGCATACGCGCGGCGAAATTCCGGTTCCTCATTGATCCCATGCATGGAGCGGGGAGAGGTTTGTTGAGCGAACTCTTCCGCCGCAACGGAATTGAATGCGAGGAAATTCGCGGCACGCGCGATCCGCTGTTCGGAGGCGTGAATCCCGAGCCCATCGAGCCGCACGTGGAAGCGCTGCGTCAGGCTTTGCGCAAAGGCCACTTTGACGCGGGATTTGCCTTTGACGGAGACGCCGACCGCATCGGCGCCATGGACAGCGATGGCACTTTCATCACGCCACACCAAATATTCTCTATTTTGCTGTGGCATCTGGCAGGAACGCGCAAGCTGACTGGCGATGTGGCGAAAACCTTTTCCACAACGAAAATGATCGACAAAATCGCAGGCCATTTCGGGCGCAAAGTCTGGGAAACGCCGATTGGCTTTAAATATATTTGCGACCGGATGCTCGAGAGCGACATCCTGTTGGGAGGCGAGGAAAGCGGCGGGATCGGCACCAAGCTGTATCTGCCGGAGCGCGACGCAACCGTGAATGCCCTGTTGCTTGCCGAGGTGATGGCCTGGCACGGCAAGCGACTTGGCGAACTCGTCGCCATGCTTCACCGGGAATTCGGCGAACATCACTACGGGCGCGTGGACCTGGTCGTCACAGATGCACAGAAGAAAAAAGCATTGAGCCATTTCACGGACGCCAAATTCACCAAGCTGCTAGATTGGCCGATCACTCGCCGTGAGGATCTCGATGGCTTGAAGATGTATCTTGGGGATATCGGCTGGGTGATGGTGCGGGCATCAGGAACGGAACATATGTTGCGGATTTATTCCGAGACCACGCGGCCGGAAACCACACGCCGGGTTCTCGACGAAGCTAGCGCCGTGGTCAAGCGTCTTCACCAGGCCTGAAAATGCATTCGTGCGCTGCTGGCGCGGAAAAGGGAGAGCGAACATGGAAGTCGTGAATCTAAATGAAAAGCTATCGAAAGTGAAAGAACACTGGAGCCCGAAAATCGTCGGCGAGTTGAACGATTCCTACGTGAAGGTCGTCAAGTTCACCGGCGAATTCGTGTGGCACCATCACGAGAATGAAGACGAGCTATTCCTCGTGATTAAAGGACGCCTGCGCATGAAATTTCGCGACCGCGAAGCCGTGGTGGCGCCGGGTGAATTCATCATCGTGCCGAAGGGTGTGGAACATCTACCCGTCGCGGACGAGGAAGTCGAAGTTGTTCTTTTAGAGCCGAAGACGACGCTGAACACCGGCAATGTGCGGAACGAACGGACGCGCGTCGAACTAGAACGCTTGTAAATCAAAAAGCTGTGCGCCCCATGGGGCAGAAAGCAGAATCATGAAGCGGCGACTTTACACCCTGGATGTTTTCACCACGAAACGTTTTGCCGGAAATCCGCTCGCCGTGGTTACCGACGGCGACGGTCTTTCCACCGCGAAGATGCAAGCCATTGCGCGCGAAATGAATCTTTCCGAAACGGTGTTCATTCAGAAGCCGACGAACAATCGCGCGCTGGCCCGCTTGCGCATTTTCACGACTACGCGCGAACTCCCGCTGGCCGGCCATCCGGTGATTGGGACCTGGTTTCTTCTCGCGGAGCTAGGCGTGGTGCCCGCTTCCGAAGGAAGCGTGCACATACTGCAGCAGACCGGCGCGGGAATTTTGCCCGTTGAGTTCACATTTCACAATGGCCGGGTGGTGCGCGTCACGATGACTCAGAAGCCCGCGAGTTTCAAGCGCGCTCGATTCACGCGCGCGGCGCTGGCGGAAACGCTGGGATTGAAGCCGAGCGATCTCGCAGCTTCACTGCCTCTTGAATTTGTGTCCACGGGAATTTCAAACCTGATGGTGCCGGTGAGCCGGCGCAGCGTGCTTCCTCGCATCCATATGAATATGCGCGCCCTGGCTCACCTGATTTCCAGCGGCGGCACAATGGCGTATTGTTTTGCCTTGGGCGGTCGCGGCCGCGTATTTGCGCGCGGCATGGTTCCGTGGGGAATTATTGAAGATCCCGCGACCGGCTCGGCAGGTGGGTCGCTCGGCGCTTACCTCGTGCAGCACGGGCAATTGCGCGCATCGGAAGGATTGACGATCATGCAGGGAGTCGAAATGGGCCGCCCTAGCGAGATCCAAGTGGAAATTACGGCAGAACGCGGGCGGCTGACACCCAAAGTGAGCGGCTCAGCGGTGCGCATTTTCGAAGGCGAAATCGAAGCCTGATGTTTTGGGCACGGTTTACGCTTCCCGATTCAAGGCCAAAGCGCGCGGAAATTTCAAAGCGCCGAAGGAGAGCCTAAGCTTCGAGAGACTTATACGCAGCGTTGAGGATGCCATTCAGAAACGGCGGGGCGTCGGCTGAAGAAAATTTCTTAGCGAGCTCCAGCGCTTCGTCGATCACAACTTTCGGCGGCGCGGTGCCGAAGCGTAGTTCATACACCGCCAGACGTAAAATACTTCGATCCACGGCCGCCAAACGCTCGAGCTTCCAGTTTTCGGAAAGTTTTTGAACCAGCTTGTCGGTTACTTCGGCCTCTGCAATTGCCCCTTCGAAGAGTTGGTTGGCAAATTTGCGCGTGGAATCTGCGGCGCGCGCCGATTTCCAGAAAAGCTGCTCCACGCGCGAGGCCTTCTGCCGCGTCACGTCCCATTCAAATAACATCTGAAGCGCGAACTCGCGGGATTTGCGGCGAAGTGTCATCTATGGGGACGCGAGCGAGTTGCACCGCGAACAGAACCTTTCGAGAGCTTGCGCGACAAGTGAGCCATCTCAATGGCGGCAAGCCCGGATTCGTAGCCCTTATTTCCGCCTTTCAGTCCAGCGCGGTTAATGGCTTGTTCGAGAGTGTCGCAGGTCAACACGCACAAGATCATGGGCACTCCGGAATCAAGCTGCGCAAGCTGAATCCCGCGAGCCGTCTCGGACACCACGACATCATAATGAGAAGTCTCTCCGCGGAGTACACATCCGATGCAGATGATCGAATCGAAGCGGTTTGTGGCGGCGAGTTTCTTAGCGGCGATCGGAATTTCGAAAGAGCCCGGCACGTGCACGATCTCGATCTGTTTTTCTGCGGCGCCAGAACGTTCCAGGGCATCCAGGGCGCCGGCAAGCAGCCTGTCCGTAATAAAGCTGTTAAACTGGCTGACGACAACTCCAAAGCGCAAGCCTGCTGCCTTCAGTTCACCGCGGATCGTGGATACCTTGGACTCACCGGCCATTATCAGCGCCCCTGAAACTGCGGCCGTTTCCGGATGAACGCACGCGTACGATTGAAAGCGGTTCGCGCAGCCTGCTCTTTCACCTCAGACAGCAAGTTTTTGTAACCCATAATTTCCCCGGCAAATAATGGCGGATTGCGGCCCCGCCATAATAACTGAATCGGGTGTGATTGTGCAGGATCGAGCGCTTCAGGCGAGCGATTCAACGATGACAGCGATTCCCTGGCCTCCACCGATGCACGCGCTCGCTATGCCGTAACGCGCGTTGCGACGGCGAAGTTCGAGAAGAAGCGTCAGCACCAGCCGGGTTCCGCTGGCGGCCAATGGATGGCCGAGCGCGATTGCGCCGCCGTTCACGTTGGTTTTATCGCGCGGGAGTTTCAGGATTTTTTCCACCGCAAGGTACTGCGCCGCGAAAGCTTCGTTCACTTCGATTAAATCCATTTGTTCCAGCTTGAGTCCCGCGAGCGCCAGCGCCTTTTGGATAGCCGGAACCGGGCCGATGCCCATGATCTGCGGAGGGACTCCAGCGGTGGCCCAGCCGACGATGCGTCCGAGCGGCTTCCATCCGCGTTCTTTCGCGATTTTTGCATGTGTGACGACAACAGCAGCCGCCCCGTCAACGATGCCACTGGCGTTGCCTGCGGTCACGATACCTTCCTTGCGAAAAGCGGGTGGAAGGGCTTGCAGAATGGCCATCGTCGTCTCAGGACGCCGGTGATCATCGTCGGTGACCATGACGGTCTTCTTGCCTTTCTTCACTTCCACCGGAACGATTTCGTCTTTCATACGGCCATCCTGTACGGCCGCTTCGGCAGCTTGCTGGCTGCGCAAGGCATACTCATCGCATGCGGTACGAGTGATTCCCTGCTCCGCAGCAAGATTTTCCGCCGTCTCGGACATGCTGAAACCGCAATACGTATCGTAGAGTCCCGACACCAGCGAATCCTCGAGCTTTCCTTCGCCCAAACGAAATCCGGCGCGCGCGCCGCGAATCACGTGCGGGCACTGGGACATATTTTCCATGCCACCAGCCAGGACGAGCTTCGCTTCGCCCAGCAAAACGCGCTGCGCGGCTTGGGTGATCGATTCCATGCCTGAGCCGCACAAACGATTCACGGTGACGGCAGGAGCTTCAATCGGCAACCCGGCTTTCAGTCCCACGTGACGCGCGCCATAGAGAGCGTCAGCGCTGGTTTGCATCACGTTACCGAAAATCACGTGATCGAATTCCTCGGGATCGGAGCCCGCGCGCTGGACAGCTTCCCGGCCGGCCGCTGCTCCCAATTCAATCGCGCTGGTATTCTCGAACGAGCCCATGTAGCGGGCCATGGGCGTACGCGCCCCCTGCAAGATCACGGCATCAGTTATAAACATGTCACCTCATTTTCATGGAGTAGCGAGGGATACGAGTGTGTTGCCGCCGCGCTGACGCGCCTCATCCAGACCCGCTTCGGCGCGATTAATCCACTCGGTCACGCGATCTTCCGGCTCGTCTCCGGGGCGCGAGGAAGATTCCGCGACGATCGCGCTGATAGTTAGGTCCGCCTCGCCCCAAGAAGGCCGCGTTGTGGCCGCGACCTGGCGGAGCTTTTCGGCGAGGGTCTGAGCACTTTCGAGCGAAGTGTCCGGCAAAATAAAAACCAGGGACCATGCCGTATATTTTACCGCGATGTCGGTCTGCCGAACCGCGGAAGAAAGAGTGCGCGCGAGTTGTTCGATGTAATGTTCCACGGAAGCGTCACCATGCTGGCGGAGCAATTCGCCGCCACGATCGACGTGAATGATCACGAGAGAAAGCGGCCTATTTTGCGCCCGAGAGCGATTGCATTCCGCCAGGAGGCAATCGATATAGGAGCCACGGTTCAACAGTCCGGTCCTTTCATCGGCAACGGCAAGTGAACGGACCAGCGACCTCAAGCGGGTGTGATTCACCGAAAGGACGAGTTGATCGCCCACTGCTTGGAGAAAAAAACTCTCGTTCGGCTTCCATTTTCTTGCATTCGCGTCCCCGACCAGCAGGGCCCCGGACGGCGCTTGTGTTTCCTTATCCGTAAGCAAAACGCCGAGCGCCGACTCCAAGCCCAATTCGCGCAGGGCGGGAGTTGTAGACGCCTGGAGTTCGACCCCACCGAGAGAATCCGGCGATACTTTCGACAATAATCCGACGATACTGAAAATACGAGACGCACCCGTAAGCGAGAGCCCCACAGCCGAATATTCCGCGGTGGCTTGCGGCCCTTGGCCCGGAGTCCCCACAGCGACCAGACAGCGTGAAACACGCAGATGCTTTCCAATTTCGGAAGATGTAGTTGATAGAACTTCCTGCGGTGTCTGTTGCCGGTACATCAGCCGATTTATTTCCGCAATGGCGGCGAGATCGCGATGAGTTTCCGCCGCTGTAGGCGCGGCAATGGAAGCAGCGCTCACCGGCTCTACCGGCGCAACGGCCGGCGCCGGCTTGGCTCCCGCTTTCCGCGGAGCACCTTTGGGCCACCAATTCGCGCGCTCGTAAAGCGTGCGCAAACGCTCGTTTTTTTCCTCTTCCCCCGGAAATAGTTCGGCAATGCGCTCGAGCCGCTCGACGGCCTTCATTTGCAGGGAATATTGCAGGAAAATCTCAACCTGCACGACAAGATCCTCGAGCGCCTGCTGCGCACGCACTTCCTCGGGCAAGTGCCCCGAGTTCTCGCTCAAATCTCTTCCGGCTCCGGTAAAGCCTTCGTTCCGCGTCGAAATGGTGGCCGCCTTGGCCGCGCGCGCCAGAATATTTTGCATAAACGCGGGATCGACCTTGCCCTCGAGTTTCGCGATGCGTTCCTGGTTGCGATAATCGTAGGGATCGATGTCCACCAAACGGTCCAGCGCTTCGCACGCTTCTTTCATCTGTCCCGCCGCCAGATATAAATCGAAGAGGCGCACCAAGGCGTCAAAATATTTTGTTTCGCGATTCAGTTCTTCGTAAAGCCGCGCGACAACTTCCGCGAGTGCAACGGAGGAGGGGTACAGCACGGCGAGATGGTCCATCTGTTCCGCAAGCTCCATTTCTTTGCGGCTGGCGCGCATCCAATCCTTGGTCTGCATCAGCAGCACTGCCGCTTTCCCCTCTTGCCCCGTGCGGATGTAGGCCCCAGCAACTTCGAAAAGTTTCGCGAAGCTATCAGGTTTCTGTTTGTAATAAGACTCAAAGGCATCCTTCGCACGATCCAACCGCCCGGTGCGAAGAAGCGCTTCGCCGTAAATTGCCAGGTAAGTTGTGTCGTTAGTGGTCGACGACAATGGATCAAGGAGCAGAACAGCTCCTTCGGCGTCCCCTTTCCGCAGCTTCGCTTCCGCGAAGAGTAAGGCGCCTCCGCGATCTTCCGGCGAAAGCTGGTGAGCTCGGCCGAAATATTCCAGCGCTGCATCCAACGCGCCGGCCGCTTGTATGAGCTGCCCGGCGCGAAGATAACTGCGCGAGGCCATGTCCGAGTGCCTTAGGCGCTCGGCCTGTTCTCCAAGAACCGCATGGCGCGCCGGATTCTCGGGGTCGAGTTGGGCCATGCTTTCATAGCAAGCCAATGCTTCGATCCCTTGTCCGTGTTGCTGAAAAAGTTCCGCGGCCAGTCCAAACTGTTCGATCGCTTCCGCCGGGCGGTTTTGCCTTTGAAGCAAAGTTCCGTAACGCATCAAGCGGTCGGGAGGCTGGGGAAAGGTGCGAAGAAAGCGCACAAACACAGCCGAAGCTTTGGCGCCGTCACCCGCTTCCAATAAGCGATCAAACTGAATGCCATAATATTGCGCGGCGAGAGACGGCTCGTTCAGCCGGGTATAAATGTCGGCGAGAGCTTGCAGGGCTTCCTGATGAGCGGGAGCTTCTTCGAGAACCGCCTGATACTCAGTCACGGCCTCGCGCAGCTTATTTTTTTCGAGGTTGCGTCGAGCGCGGTCGAGATGTTTATTTAGGTCCTGAGCCATGGGAGTGCGCGTGTGTGTTTCGATATTTCACGGGCTCGCTGGGAAAGTCCGCTAATTGCTTTTGTTAAAAAATTCGCCACCGAGTCTGCGCGTGGCTGAACTACCACTATATAACGGACGGCTGCCCGCTCTCAAAATCAAATCCCGATGGCGTGCAAAGAAGAACGGTTTCAGACGGAGTTTTTCGGAAAGCGCGGAAGACTAGCTGGGGCATTGCGCGGAACTACGAGCCCCACTGGGCAAATGAGTCACGGTCTCCCGCATGGACTTAAGCGACAATCCGCTGCGCAAAAGTGCCGCAAATCCCAGGAAGATGAACGGAATCGTGAGCGCTAGAAAGGCGAAAAATGAGAACCCCGTCGCCGTTGTCTTCTCGACGTTAAAAACGCTGAGGCCCAGGACGCAAAAAAATTGGTAGGCGCCGATGTTGGCAGGAGCATTCGGCAACGAGACGCCCAGATTGATAATGAGCAGGACGACGATTGCCGCAAGGAAAGGCAGCGTAAGGTGATATCCCTTCATCATGGCCCACAGCCCCATCACTTGGCATAAAGGCATGAATACAGATGCCAGCACCGCCGCATAGAAACTTGGCGCGGTTCCCATGGCGTGCAGCCCAAGGAGGGCGCGCATCATTTTCCCCGGCAGGCGGTGCGGTCCTGTTCCCAAAGTAGGATCCTTTCCCAGCTTTACTTCGAGATAAAAAATCATCAGCACGATGATCGCGAGCAAAACGAGGGTCACAACTCCAAGCGTGTCAGCCACACGCTCGAACCGCCGCGGCAACGGCACAAGCAGCGATACTATCGCCAGTGAAGCAGTGGCGATTACGAGATCGATGAGGCGCTCTACTCCTACCGACCCAAGCACGCGCCCGATGCTGATGTCTTCGGAATCGGAGATGAGATAACAACGAAGCAGCTCGCCCGGCCGCAAAGGAAAAACGAGATTGGCGAAGAGACCCGCATAGACCGCTCGAATTGCATGTGTGAGAGGTACTTTCTTGAAGGGCGTCAGCAAAAATTTCCAGCGTAAGGCTTGCATGCCATAGCTCAATACATCGAAGCCCATACCGATCAGCACCCATTTCCAGTTTACGTTTGAAAGCTCCTTCATTGCCTGGACGATATGGAAGTCGTGCAGCACCCATATCAGGCACCCAATCGACAGGCTATATCCCAGGATTAACGGGATTTTGGACCTCTCGGGCTCGGCGGTCTGGAACAGGGTGATCAATTCGAAGGTTCCGGTGAGGTCAGCGCGATTTTCTTCATCATGCGAATTTAGGGTGCATTCCGACCAATCCCCGCTCCAGTTCACGGGTATGGAAATGTATTGCAAACTTAAATTGGAATCCAGACTTTCTTATTGAGCACTGTTCGGCACAAGTTGGCGCCGGTGAACTCCGCTGACAATTATCGGTTAGATCCCGACGGGCGAAGGGAACCCGAAACTCTGTACAGCCTACGACAATGGGCTCGCCGAGGCAATCCGTGAGTTATTCCCGATAGCTTTGGGTTCAATATCGCGGGGGGTCAACGCTGGTGGTTTTATCGCTTCCGCGCCGGAAGGCGGCGATGACGCCATCATTGCCGCTGGCAAGGCGCATCGCGACGGGCTTGTTCGGTAGCTGGAATCTCGCGGATCGAAGGTGGTGGGGGCTATCGCAGGAAACTTTGCGGACTTATCAGCGCTTGGCGTTCGCCTGCAGGTAAGTGTCGATTGCTGTCTCCCACTCTTTGCCCATGCCTCGATCTTTCTCGCCCAGCTTACTGATGTGGTCGTTGAGCTTGGGATCTAGCGCCGTGCGCTGGTACACAACCTTTACTCCCGTGATTGATGGATCTTTTTGGTCTAGATGGATATCGATCAGCACCGCTTGGGTGTCCGGGATCACGTACACGTATTGAACGTGGCCTGATTCTAAATCAAAGGCGGTGTTTACCCAGGTACTCCGCAGATGGCTATGAGCGATAGTGAAGACTTCTCCAAAAGTGTCGCGCGCAGGCGAAGGATGCAGAAATTCCGGATTCCAGCCATCTGCCCAGACACGCTCTACAAACGCACCGAACAGCGGAGCCACGGTCTTGTATGGGCCATGGGCGGTAAATTCAAATCCATTTTCAACGTGCACTACGGGTCCTTGCGGCGCGCGTAGCGAACGCAGATGGTAGTAGGCAACGGTCGCGACCACTCCCAACAACAACATCGAAATTGCGATTAAGATGGCTTTCACTTGCGTCGCTCCTTTAATTGATGGCTATCCGATGCCTTGAGAGTCAATCCGTAGATCTTCTTGAACTGCTCGATCTCTTTCAGCGTTTGTGCGGAAAAAGGAACCAAACCTTCAAACGCGTGAAGCACAACCCCTTCCAGCAAATCTCCCAGCGACATGTCTTTCAATTCCGCAAGGGCTTTTAATACCTTTAGCAGCCGCTTCTCCAAACGAACCCCTGTTTGCACTCGTTCCACTTCAATTTGTGGCTGATGGCTCATTTTCTTCATGGTACATATGTACCATGGTACCAGAAATAAAGCGACTTGTTTTTTGGTTAGCTTGGATCGAGGACGGAGCGGCGGTCCGAACGCGGTAACAACGCTACGGATTATGACGATAGATCCAACGGAAGCGGCTTTCGTTTACGCGATTCCACTTACGATTTTCGGCGGTCACTTCCCTGCCCGACTCTTGGCGGTGGCCGGGCGTGCGAATCTATGGCAAACTCGACAGTTTGAAAGACGCGACGGGCGCGCGCAGACACTTGCGCTTTAGACGCTTGGGCGCAGCGCAAAAAGAGCCATGGATCCTCAGTTCATCCGGAATTTCTGCATCATAGCGCACATCGACCACGGCAAATCCACGCTGGCCGACCGTCTGCTTGAGTTGACAGGGGCGCTCACCCAGCGCGAAATGACCGCGCAGGTGCTCGATTCCATGGACCTCGAGCGCGAGCGCGGAATCACCATCAAAGCGAAAAGCATCCGCCTCCATTACACCGCGCGAGACGGCCACGAGTACCGGCTGAATTTGATCGACACGCCCGGCCACGTGGATTTCTCCTACGAAGTTTCGCGCGCGCTGTCCGCCTGCGAAGGAGCTCTGCTGGTAGTGGACGCAAGCCAGGGCGTGGAAGCGCAAACGGTTGCCAACGCGTTTCTCGCTTCGCGCCACAACCTCGCTATCATTCCGGTCATCAACAAGATTGATTTGCCAGCTGCGCAGCCCGAATTCGCCAAGGAACAAATCGAAAATGTTCTCGCGATTCCCGCCGATAATGCGCTTCTCATCAGCGCCAAGAGCGGCCAGGGTGTCGAAGACGTTCTCGAAGCCATCGTAAAACTTGTGCCTCCGCCGGTGGGTTCGTCCGATGCGCCGCTGCGGGCTCTCATTTTTGACTCGTGGTTCGACATTTACCGCGGCGCGGTCATTCTGGTGCGCGTGATGGAGGGGCGCATCGCGCCCCGAATGAAGATTCGCCTCTGCGCCAATAACGAAGTCCATGAAGTCGAGACGCTTGGCGCCCTCACTCCCAAACCCGTGGCCCTGGACGAGCTTGCCGCGGGCGACGTTGGTTTCATCGTCGCCAATATCAAGCGCGTGGCCGACGCCCGCATGGGCGACACCGTCATCGAGGCAGACCGTCCTGCGCCTCCTCTCCCGGGCTTTGAAGCCATTAAGCCCATGGTCTTCGCGGGTCTGTTTCCCGTGAACGCGAGCGACTACGAATTGCTGCGCGATGCGCTCGGAAAATTGCAGCTCAACGACGCCGCCTTTTTCTACGAGCCGGAAACTTCCACCGCTCTGGGATTTGGATTTCGCTGCGGCTTCCTGGGCTTGCTCCACATGGAAATCGTGCAGGAGCGCCTGGAGCGCGAGTTCGGCATCGACCTAATCACCACTGCGCCGAGCGTGGAATTCCGCATCACCACGACCGCTGGCGACGTGTTGGAAGTGGACAACCCCACGAAATTTCCTCCGCCTACTTCGATTCAGAAGATCGAGGAACCGATTTTGACCGCTATGATTATCACTTCCGAGGAGTCCGTCGGAGGGGTTCTTTCGCTCTGTGAAGAAAAGCGGGGAGTGCAGAAGAAATTCGAGTACCTCTCACCCACGCGCATTATGTTGACCTACGAAATGCCCTTGAACGAAATCGTGCTGGATTTTTACGACCGGCTGAAGAGCGTTTCACGCGGGTACGCTTCGCTCGACTATCACCTGTCCGGCTATCGCGAATCCGATCTCGTCAAACTAGACGTTCTTGTCGGCGGCGAACCTGTGGATGCCTTGACCATCATCTGCCATCGCGACCTGTCTTACGACCGCGGACGCGACCTCGTCTCGCGCCTCCGCAAACTCATTCCTCGCCAGATGTTCGAGATCGCTATCCAGGCCGCCATTGGCAGTCGCATCATCGCCCGCGAATCCATCAGCGCCATTCGCAAGAACGTGATCGCCAAATGCTACGGTGGCGACATCTCGCGCAAAAGAAAGCTTCTGGAGAAACAGAAAGAGGGTAAGAAACGCATGAAACGCGTGGGCCGGGTTGACATCCCCCAGGAAGCGTTCCTCGCCGTGCTGAAAGTCAGCAGTTCGTCCGACGACGACGAATAGCTAAAACGGGAACAAGAAATGACAAATGCCCGCTGCGGGTCGCACCAGGACTTTGTTTACTGACTTGAGTGCTCAACTATTGCGATTCCGTCGCCTTCTTGGTGCGGACGGTGGCCCCAAGTCCGCCGCGGGCCAGGCGAACTGAAATATCATCGCCCAAAGAGACTTGGTCGGGCGATCGCAACACCTTTCCGGCAGCGTCGTAAGCGATGGCGTAGCCTCGTTCCAGGAGTTGAAACGGGCTGCGCTCTTCCAGTTGCAAAGCTGCGGCTTCGAGCCTCCGGCGCTTCGTCACCAGCGCGCGAACTAAACGCGCTTGCAGTTCCGTGGAGCGTTGGTCGAGCTTGCGGCGCAAGCGACCCACGCGAGCCCGCAAGTCGAGCGCGGCGAACTGCACGTGCGCGGCGGTAAACCGGCGGCGTTTGCGCAAGACGACACGGTTCAGCGCAACCTGCAGCGCGCTTTGCACCCGTTCGATGCGGCGTCGAATCACGTGGCCGCGGCTTCGAAGGTCGAAGGAAGCGATGCGGGTGTTCGCTTGACCGAGACGTTGCCGCGAGGCTACAAGCTTTTCCCTCAGGCCAACGGCGAGAGATGACGACAGTTCGTCCAGCAGTTGCCGACGGCGCCGCACCATGAATTCGAGCTGACGGAAGGCTCGATGTGTTTGCAAATCGCGGGAGCGATGCCGCCATTGCGAAATCCGATAGCGTACCTGCTGCACGAGGTGGCGGAAATGTTCCGCAATATTGTTTTCAAATTCCTGGCGCGAGCGAACCACAATTTCCGCGGCGGCTGAGGGCGTGGGAGCGCGCACGTCCGCAACAAAATCTGCGATGGTGAAATCGCTCTCATGGCCTACTCCGGCGATCACCGCAATTTCAGATGCGACGATCGCTCGCGCCACGATTTCTTCGTTGAAGGCCCACAAATCTTCCAGCGACCCGCCGCCTCGCGCGAGAATAATTACTTCTACGGACTTCACACGATTGAAATGGCGCAGAGCCTCCACAATTTCGCGCGCCGCCAAGTCGCCCTGCACTTGCACCGGATAGAGCATCACGTGTGCGTTCGAAAATCGCCGCTTTAGGACCCGCAGGATATCGAAAATAGCTGCGCCCGCCGGGGAGGTGATGACTCCGATGCATCGCGGCAGCAGCGGCAGCGGCTTTTTTCTGTCTTCGTTGAACAAGCCTTCTTCGGCGAGACGCTTCTTCAATTGCTCGAAAGCGATTTGCAGCGCGCCGGCGCCCACGGGCTCGATGTGGCTGACGTAAATCTGATATTCGCCGCGCGGTTCATACACGCTGAGGGCACCGCGCACGGTGACGTGCAGCCCGTCTTCCGGACGAAATTTCAGCCCGCGCACTTGATCGCGAAAACACACGCAGCGAATTTGCGACTTCGCGTCCTTCAGCGTGAAATACAAGTGTCCTGATTGCGCCGGGCGATAGTTGGACACTTCGCCCTCAAGCCAAATGTCCGGCAGCGTGGTTTCCAGCATTTCGCATATGCGAGCGTTCAGCTCGCTGACTTTCCATACGCGCCGCTCGGGCATCAGGTTGAAGAGATTCGCTTGGCTCATGGCATTAGCGCCGGAAGGAATTCAGAACCCAAACTATGAGGGTCAAGACCAGGCTCAGGACAATGCATGTCACGATCGGAAAGTAAAAGCTGCTGTTGCGCCCTTGCACAACGATATCTCCAGGAAGGCGCCCCAGCCGAAACGGCATTTTGACGCCAAACATTAGCAGCGCGCCCGCGCCGGCAATAACGATACCGACGATGAGCAGGAGTTTTCCAAGTTCGCGAAGAGAATCCATCGGCAGCTATTCTACCCCCACTGGCCGCGCGAAATCTTTCCGAAGCAAAAAGCGGAAATAGAACGAGCATTTTTCCGCCAGCCACCGGGACAGCCCGATAGCCGTTGACATCGGCAAAGGAGGGCGTATCGTAGCGAACGAACCCAAGAATTCATTCCAGGAGAAATCTAAATGAGAAAGACGCTATTAATTATGTGTGCGGCCGTTTGCCTCGGTCCCGCCGCGATTGGCCAGACTCTTACGCAAGCCGACCGCGATCGGGGCGTGAAGTATCTCGAACAAACTCGCGACGGAATTATTGCAGCCACCAAAGATCTTTCTGAAGCGCAGTGGAAATTCAAAGCTGCGCCGGACAAGTGGTCCGTGGCCGAGACGCTCGAACACATCACACTTGCCGAGGACTACATTTTCGGAGCGGCGGAGAACACCGAGAAGAACGGGCCAGCGGGCGCACCCGATCGCGATTTTGCGAAGATCGACGCCATGATTCTCCAGATGACTCCCGACCGCAGCGAGAAGAGGCAGGCCCCGCCGCCATTAGTTCCGACAGGACGATGGACGCCCGCTGAGACCCTGGACCATTTCCTGAAAAGCCGAGCGCGAACGATCGAATTCTTGAAGACCACGCCGGATCTGCGCGAGCACGTTAGCGACGGTCCTTTCGGGTCCATGGACGCCTACGAATGGCTCATTTTCATCGGGGCTCACAGCGAACGTCACACCAAACAAATTCTGGAAGTGAAGGCATCGCCCGACTTTCCGAAGAATTGAAGCAGGCACAAGCGGGCGGCGTAAATCGACGAAGCTTGCAATGCTTGAAGATTTTGGCCGCCCGGAATTCCTAAACTAACTCCGAGCCGGAAAAAAAGTACCCGATTTCAAAGGCGGCCGTTTCCGGCGCGTCGGAACCGTGCGTGCAATTGCACTGAATGCTGGCGCCGAGATCTTTTCGGATGGTCCCCGAGGCCGCTTTGGCCGGATCGGTTGCCCCCATGGTGTCGCGCCATTTCGCGATTGCGTTTTCCGCTTCGAGCACCATTACGACCGCTTTGCTCGTGCTCATGAATTCCGTCAACTCCGCGAAAAACGGGCGCTCGCGGTGAACGGCGTAAAATCCTTCGGCTTCCCTTTTCGTGAGACGCCGCGTTTTGATTACGATGATGCGGAATTTCGCCGCATGGATCCGGCTTAATATTTCACCGGTCAAGCCCCTGCCAACTGCGTCTGGCTTGATAATTGCAAGTGTTCGCTCTATTGCCATTCTGTTCTCCCGTCATTAAGAGATCTGTATCAAAGACTGCTAGCGTTTTCTTTTCTTTGATTTTGTCTTTACCCTGGATTTGTTATTGGGCCGTGCCTTCGGCTTCGACTTTGATTTTCCGGACTTGCCCAGCGCGTCGGCCAGCGTGTGGCCGATTTCCGCGGGGCTCTGGACGGTGTGAATGCCGGCGGCCCGCATCGCCTTGTATTTGTCCGCAGCAGTTCCCTGCCCGCCGCTAATAATTGCGCCGGCGTGGCCCATGCGGCGTCCGGGCGGCGCGGTCTGGCCGGCGATGAAGCCGACCACGGGCTTTCGTACGTGCTTCTTGATGTATTCCGCGGCGACTTCTTCCGCATTTCCGCCGATTTCGCCGATCAAGACGATGGCATGCGTGTCAGGATCTTCGTTGAACATGCGCACAGCGTCCAGGAAGCTGGTGCCAATGATGGGATCGCCGCCGATTCCGATACATGTGGATTGGCCAATGCCGAGCTTCGTAAGTTGATCCACGGCTTCGTAAGTCAGCGTGCCGCTGCGGCTGACAAGACCGACCTGACCTTGCTTGTGGATCGAGCCCGGCATGATTCCGATTTTGCATTTTCCCGGAGAAATAATCCCGGGACAGTTCGGGCCGATGAGGCGCGTCGTTGAATCCTTCAACACGGCCGCGACGCGGACCATATCGAGCGTAGGGATTCCTTCCGTTATGCAAATGACGAGAGGCACCCCAGCATCGGCGGCTTCGAGAATAGCGTCTGCCGCAAACGGCGGAGGAACAAAGATCACGGAAGCATCTGCGTGTGTGGCCTTCACCGCTTCGGCTACGGTGTTAAATACCGGGAGGCCAAGATGTTTGGTCCCGCCTTTGCCGGGTGTGACGCCGCCAACCACCTTCGTCCCATACTCGATCATTTGTTGCGCGTGAAAACTGCCTTCACGGCCGGTGAATCCCTGCACCAGTACGCGCGTGTTCTTGCCGACGAGAACGCTCACCGCGCACCTCCTGCCAGTTTCACAACTTTTTCGGCGCCGTCTTTCATGCCGTTTGCGATGGTGAAATTCAATCCGGAGTTGCGCAGGATTTCCTGGCCTTGCTTGACGTTCGTGCCTTCCATTCGTACGACAACCGGAATCTTAAACCTCAACTCTTTCGCCGCGTTCACTACGCCACTGGCCAGAACGTCGCAGCGAAGAATGCCTCCAAAAATATTCACGAACACGGCCTTTACGTTTGGATCACTCAGTAGAATGCGAAAGGCATTCTTCACCTGATCTTCCGAAGCGCCGCCGCCGACATCGAGAAAATTTGCCGGGCTGCCGCCACTCAGCTTGATGATGTCCATCGTAGCCATGGCCAGGCCGGCGCCGTTGACCATGCAACCGACAGTGCCATCGAGCTTGATGTAGTTGAGTTTGAATTTTGAGGCTTCCACTTCCAGCGGTGTTTCTTCGTCGAGATCGCGCAATTCTTTGTACTCGGGATGGCGATAAAGCGCGTTGTCGTCAAAAATCACTTTTGCATCGAGCGCAACCAGGCGGCCGTCGCCGGTGACGACGCAGGGATTGATTTCAATCATGGACGCATCCGTTTCGATAAATGCGCGGTAAAGCGATTGGAAAAACGGGACAGCGGCGTTTACAACTTCGGGCGCGAGCCCCAGTCCGAATGCGATTTTCCGAGCTTGGAACGCCTGGAAACCGCTTGCGGGGTCAATCGTCTCGCGCAGAATCGCTTCCGGA
This sequence comes from Candidatus Acidiferrales bacterium, assembly GCA_049517055.1. Lineage (GTDB taxonomy): Bacteria > Acidobacteriota > Terriglobia > Acidiferrales > UBA7541 > Palsa-295. The sequence goes on from JBEKSN010000005.1 coordinate 39,928, forward strand.
TGGTCTTTCGCCACTTCCTCAATTTCCATTCCGCCCGAAGCGCTAGCCATGAAAATCGGCATGCCGGTCACGCGATCCACAAGCACGCTGACGTAAAGTTCGCGCTTGATGTCCAGCCCTTCTTCGATCAACAGTCGGTGAACGATGCGGCCCTCTTCGCCCGTCTGCGGTGTGACCAGCTTCATTCCGAGTATGCGCTCGGCGTTTGAGTAAGCTTCGTCGGCTGATTTTGCGAGCTTCACGCCGCCAGCTTTTCCGCGTCCGCCAGCATGGATTTGCGCTTTGACGACGACCACGGGCACGCCGAGCCGCTGCGCGGCGGCACGCGCTTCGTCTTTCTTGGTAACCATCTCGCCGCGCGGAACCGGCACGCCAAACTTCGCGAGGATGGCCTTGGCCTGGTATTCATGAATCTTCATTGCCCATCCATTAGTGCTAGAATTTGGCTGCAATCGAAACAAAGAAGTTTACCTACAACCGCGAGTGCGAGCAAGGCGTTCCCCTTCGTCGGTGTAGAGCAAAATCCACCCAAAGAATTCGTTCGCGGATGATCACGATGATTCAGGAAGCGTTAAAGAAAATCAGCGCGGGAGTAGATCTGTCGCGCGCCGAAGCCGATGGCGCGATGGAGCAGATTCTTTCCGGTCGCGCCACGGATGCGCAGATTTTGGAGTTGCTCTCTGCGTTGCAGATTAAAGGCGAAACCGTTGAGGAGCTGGTTGGCTTCGCTACTGCGATGCGGCGTCACGCAACTAAGATATTTCCAAGCGGCTACTCACGCGGCGATCGGGCGCTCGTTGACACCTGCGGCACCGGCGGCGATGCCAAGGGCACATTCAATGTTTCAACAGCCGCAGCGTTTGTGGTCGCTGGTGCGGGCGTCCGCGTGGCGAAACATGGAAATCGCTCGATCAGTTCGAAGTGTGGTTCCGCGGATGTTCTGGAAGCCCTGGGCGTGCGAATCGATCTCGAGCCCGAACGTGTGGCGCAGTCCATTGACGAAATTGGAATTGGTTTTTTGTTCGCTCCGGCGATGCATGCGGCCACGCGCCATGCCATGCCCGCGCGACGCCAGCTTCGCGGACGCACAGTCTTCAATCTTTTGGGCCCGCTGACCAACCCCGCGGGAGCTTCGGCACAAGTGGCCGGCGTGTACGACGCCAGTTTTACGGACCTGATGGCGCGGGCGCTAGGCGAGTTGGGTGTGAAACGTGCATTTGTCGTGCACGGCGCCGACGGTATGGATGAAATCTCAATCGGTGGCGAAACGAACGTGGCCGAGCTGCGTGACGGAATCGTCCGAAGTTACACGATCGTCCCTGAAGATTTTGGATTGCGACGCGCGCCGCTGGAATCGATACTCGGCGGCGATGCGAAACACAATGCCCTGATCATTCACAAGGTGCTGGGCCGACCACTGATGCGCCACGAGCACGGACCGCACCGCGATATCGTCCGCGCGAACGCTGCGGCTGCGCTCGTGGCTGCGGGGCGAGCTACAGATTGGCTTGACGGCGTTCGGATAGCGACGGAATCGATTGATTCAGGCGCGGCGCGCGAGCGGTTGGAGCGATTGGTTGCGTTTACGCAGGCTGAAAAAGGAAATGCTCACGGCGCGGCCTGAAAAAGTTAAACGTCCAATTCAATTTTGAACCCTGCCGTTCGATGGATCCGGGGAAGTTGCGGAATCGAGATCGAGATAAATTCGGGCCCCGCCATTTCCTGGAGGCCCATAGCAATTGCCGTC
>JBEKSN010000006.1:0-37359 GCA_049517055.1 Candidatus Acidiferrales bacterium
ATAACAAGTTTCCGCCGTTTGCGTCCGCATCCTTCGTGATATACGTTGTTCAGCACGGTTAACCGGTTAATTGAAGAAAATAAAATGAAGATCGCGCGCGTGACACGACCGGCCCTCCTAATGATTGCAGTATTTTTCGCCGTCTCGGCCTTAACGGTTCCCGTTCGCGCCGGAAGTCTCACATTGCCTTCCGAAGCTATGCAAGCGATGGCACAGATGTACGACGGCGATCCTGACGGCGCCATCGCCACGGCGCAAAAGCTGCAGCTTTCGCAACCGGATCACCCGCTCGGCTTCATCCTCGAGGCTGAGGCCGAATGGTGGAAAACATTCTGCGCCTCCTCAGAAATTAGATACGGAATGGTCGACGCATGGAAACGCGGAAAGAAGCCGGAAGACGAAGCTTACTTCGTGTTAGCCGACAAAGCGATCGAACTGGCTCAGGCGCAGATTGCCCGCTCCGAAACCGCGGAAATGCATCTCTACGCCGGTGCTGGCTACGCGCTCAAAGCCCGGCTTTTTGGACTGCGAGGCGAACATCGTGCCGTAGCTCATGCGGGCGTGTCTGCGCGATCGGAATTTCTTCGTGCATTGGAACTCGATCCCGAAATGGCAGACGCAACCGCAGGCATCGGCCTTTACAACTATTACGTAGATTCGCTTTCGTCGATCGTGAAGATGCTCAGCGTTTTTATGGGTATTCCCGGTGGAAACAAGCAAGAAGGCATCCGGCAAATGCAAATCGGGATGGATCGCGGCGTGCTGTTGTCGGTGGACACGCGCTTTTATCTCGCAAAAAATCTCCGCAAGTACGATCAGCAGTACGAACAAGCCCTCACCGTGGGCGAGCCGCTCGTTGCGCGATATCCGAACAATCCAGTCTATCTTCTGCTGCTGGGCAACCTCAATGCAGAGTTATCGCGCAACGATAAGGCTGCTGAATATTTTCACGCTGTCCTGAAACTGCCGGCAATCCAATCCGCTTGCGAAGCTCCTCCCGGCGTTTCTGCTTCCAACTGCATGCCTTGTTTCGTGCGTGCTCGCGACATCGCCAAGTCATTTCTTGCTTCACTTCCCTAGCGCGGGATTGCCCGAGGCGCGATTCAGCTTCGCCCCAATCTGGCTCATCAGCAGAGTCGAAACACATCCCGATACAAACGCCGCGCCCCAAAGCACCTGCGGCCCGCGGCTTTCGAGTAGCGTCGCACCGAGCCACGGCCCCAGCGAAAATCCCAAGCTAAACGACATGGTGTAAAGCCCCATGTACTCGCCGCGTCTTCCTGCGGGCGCGATTTCTGCAGCATACGCCGCGCTGCCGGGTATCAGAATCATCTCGCCAAAAGTCCACACAGCCACCACCGCAAAGACTCCCGCCGGACCCCGGGCCAGTGCGAACGACCCGAAACCGATGGCGTAGAGAAGTGCGCCGAGCGTCAGCGTCCGCCGGTGTGACCAGTGGGACATCGCGCTGTTCAGCGGAACTTCCAACGCGACGATCATCAGGGTGTTAAGGGTGAACACGGTGCCGTAAAACGATTCCGGGAGCCGCAGATAGCGCACCAGAAAAAGCGGCAGGGTCGAGGTCAACTGAAAGAATACGAGCTGTGTGGGAATCAGCGCTGCGAGAAAATAAAGCATTCGGCGATTTCGGAAAGCGCGCAAGTCCGCAGCAGGGTGAGGTGCAGCCAGCAGCACCGGTCCTTCCGCCTCAATTTCGCGTCCAAGATCTTCGGGATCGTCCCACTCGGGCTCACTTGCGTTTGTGCGCTGCGTTCCTGGCCAAGCGAACATAAGAACCAATCCGGCGAGAATCGACGTCGCGCCATCGGCAAAAAACAAAAATCGAAAAGAGTACAGCGCTAGGAATCCGCCGATCGCCGGACCCACACTCATGCCAAGATTCACCGCCAGACGGCTGAGCGCGAACGCCTGTTTGCGCTGCTCCGGCTTCACCAGATCGGAAACCAACGCGAGGCTCGGCGGCCTCACCGATTCGTTCAGAATGGCGAATACAAACGTGATGGCCAGAATCGAGGCAAAACTGTGTGCCCGCGGAAATAAAAACAACACGAAGCCGGAGAGAAGAAGCGAGCAACGCATCACGAACAGAGAACCCAGACGGTCGCTGAGCCGTCCCGCGATGGGCATAGTCAGCAGCGCGGCTATTCCGTACACCGTGAGCGCAAGAGCGGCGCGCGATATGGAAATTGCAAGGACCCGCGTCAGGTACAACACGAGAAACGGCAGAACCATCGTGCCGCAACGGTTCACCAGAGTCGCCGCGAACAGAATCCAGATTTCTCGGGGAAGTTCTCGCAGGCCGCGCCAGGGATTCATCGGGATTTCTTCGCAGACGGAGCCCGGTGGGCCTTGTCCATTTCAGACGCGCGCGGCTTCTTCTTGTTCGAAGGCGTGATACGAGGATCGCACCAGCGGCCCAGCTTCCACATGCTTGAAACCCATTGCTTCGCCCAGCCCCTTGTACTCGGCAAATTCATCCGGATGTACGTACCGCTCGATCGGCAAATGCTCCGCCGTCGGTTGCAAATACTGTCCCAGCGTCAGAATGTGCGTTCCTTGCGCGGCGATTTCTTGCATCGCTCGAAGCACTTCTTCGCGTGTTTCGCCCAAGCCCAGCATCATCCCGGTTTTGGTCGCAACTTCAGGCATCATTTGCCCGGCCCGGCGCAATAGTTCAAGCGACCGTTCGTACACCGCGCCCTTTCGCACCGTTCGATAAAGCCGAGGCACCGTCTCCATATTGTGGTTTAGAACATCGGGATGCGCCGCCATCACTGTCTCCAGCGCCTGCCAATCGCCGCGAAAATCCGGAATCAGCACTTCGACCCTGCATCCCGGCACGCGCTCGCGGATTCTGGTGATGGTGCGTGCAAAAATTGCCGCTCCTCCGTCTGCTTGGTCATCGCGGTTCACGGAAGTCACCACTGCGTAACGCAACCCCATCCGCTCCACAGCTTCGGCCACTCGCTCCGGCTCGTCCTCCTCAGGTGGACCAAGCGGCTTTCCACTTGGCACCGCGCAGAATCCGCACGCTCGCGTGCAGATGTTGCCAAGAATCATGAATGTCGCCGTGCGATGCTCCCAGCATTCACCCATATTCGGGCAACGAGCGCTCTCGCATACCGTGTGCAGATCGAGTGTGCGCATGATCCGCTTGAGTTCCTGGTAATTCGGTCCGCCAAAGTACTTCACACGCAACCAGGACGGCCGCGGATGGACTGACGGCGGCGGCGTAGCATTGTTTGGCAGTATGGTGAATGGAGTCGCCATTTGCTTAAATTCGAAAGCTATTCTACGCGGCCCAAACCGTTGAAACAACCTCGGTGCGTTTTCAAGGATTCTTGTGAAACAGCCGGCAGGTTGACCTATGAATAAAGACTCACGTGCGCCGTAGTTTAGCTCTTTGTTCGGCGCAAGCGATCGTGAAGAAACCGTCTCCCTGTATCAAATCGTTCACACGCGGAACCGCCCATCTGTTGTATGTTTACAACACGGGAAATTTATTTCCGCCGGAAAGTATCGTAACTTATTGATTACAAGGATGTAAAATGAACTCGCAGCGGATACCGAATTGTTAGTATAATTATGATCGTACTCGATGCCTTATCAACTGACAATCCAACGACCCTTCGAAATTGACGGCGTCGGACTACACACTGCCGTTCGCAGCCACCTCCGATTTGTACCCGCTCCCGCGGACACCGGCATCGTTTTCCGCCGCGTGGACCTGGACGGATTTGAGATTGAAGCCCACATTCGCAACGTAGCGCGCGTCAGTTACGCCACCAGCCTGATGAAACAAGGCGTGCTGCTCTCCACCGTCGAACACGTCCTAGCAGCGCTCTACTCTTGCGGCGTTGATAACGTCTACGTTGAGCTGGACGCGCTCGAGCTTCCTATCCTCGACGGCTCGTCGCAGCCCTACATCGATCTTCTGGCTCGCGCTGGAACGCGCACTCTCCGCCGCCGCCGGCGCTACATCCGCGTCACCAAGCCGTTGGAATTTTCTGACGGCGATCGCCGCATAGGAATTTATCCATCCGAGGAATTTCGGGTGCATTGCTTCGTGGATTACGCGCACCCTGCCGTCGGCCCTCAAGAAGTGGAAATGATCGTGGATCGCGAATCCTTCAGCCGCGAGCTCGCCCGGGCACGTACTTTTGGCTTTATGAAGGATTTTCCGGGATTACAAGCAATGGGTTTGATTCGCGGGGGCTCGGTTGAAAACGCCATCGTTCTCGACGATGACAGCATACTCAACGGCCCGCTGCGTTTTCCTGATGAATTCGGCCGCCATAAGGCACTCGATCTGATTGGCGACCTCGCGCTGGTGGGCCACCCGCTGAAAGCGCGCATCGTAGCGCATAAGGCCGGCCACGCGTTGCACACGCAACTCGTCACCCGCCTTCTAGCCGATCACTCTCTGTGGACCGAAACTACCGAAGGCCATGCCTCAGCCTCCGCGCCCGAAACTGCTGCTGTTTCTGATTCGGTCTCCGCATTGTCCTGATACGACTCCAATGGGCTCAGGCTGATCCTGCGGCCGACCCAATGTTGTTCTTCGATCGTCGTCTCCGCAGCATAATTTCAAAGTGTTCCGCTGTTTCGATTGCTAAAGCTGCGAGAGGAAGCGACAATATCGGCGAGATGATCGCAAAAGACACCGCAATCGTACTGCTGGCCGCCGGCAAAGGGACGCGCATGCGTTCCGAGCTGGCGAAAGTCCTGCATCGCGCCGGGGGACTCTCGCTCGTCGAGCACGTCGTGCGCGCTTGTCTGCCCCTTAAGCCGGCACAGTTGCTCGTCGTCGTAGGGCATGAGGCCGAGGACGTCAGCACCGTCGTCACCGGCCTTGGAGCGCAAACCGTTCTGCAGCGACCGCAGCGCGGCACCGGCCACGCTATGCAGATCGCGCGGCGCGCTATTCGCAGAAACGCGAAGCTGGTGCTTGTCGTTCCCGGAGACGCACCGCTCCTGCGCACTGAGACTCTTGCGGCTCTGCTCGAAACACATCGCCGCGGCGAAGCGGCCGCAACGATCCTCACCGCTGAGCTTGATGACCCCACCGACTACGGCCGCGTCTTGCGCGATACCGAAGGTCGCGTACAAGCCATCGTCGAGGAAAAAGCCGCTACGCCGGAGCAACGCGCCATCCGCGAAGTGAATTCCAGTATTTATTGCTTCACGCTCTCAAAACTTTGGCCCTGCCTGAACGCGCTACGCCCGGAAAATGCTCATCGCGAGCTCTATCTCACCGACGTGATCGGGCTCCTGCGCCAGCGTAACGAACGCGTCCTCGCTTATGTCGCGCCGGACTCTCGCGAAATTCTCGGTTGCAACACACGCGCTGCGCTCGCTGATGTAGACCGCATCTTTCGCGCGCGCAAAGCTGCCGAATTGATGGACTCCGGCGTCACAATTTACCTTCCGGAAACTGTGGTCATCGATCCGGAAGTCACTGCCGGCTCTGACACGCTAGTCGAGCCTGGCGTCCAGCTTCTCGGCAAAACACGCATCGGCGCGCGCTGCAAGATTCAAACCGGCAGCGTTCTCCGCGATACCCGGGTGGATGACGATGCCGTCATCGGCCCCCATTCCATCCTCGATTCCAGCCACGTATGGCCCGAAGCTAAGATCGGGCCGTTTTCTCATTTGCGGCCCGGCTCGGATATTCGCACAGGCGCACATGTTGGAGGATTCGTAGAGGTTAAGAAGTCCGTTGTTCATGAAGGCGCGAAGGTGCCCCATTTAAGTTACATCGGCGACGCGTCGATCGGGCGCGATTCGAACATCGGAGCGGGCACAATTACGTGCAACTATGATGGCTTCGCGAAGTACCCCACGACGATAGGCGATCGAGTTTTCATCGGCAGCGATACCGCGCTCGTAGCTCCGGTCCGAGTAGGCCACGGCGCGTATGTCGCCGCCGGATCAACGATCACTGAAAACGTCCCCGCTGATGCGCTGGCCCTCGCTCGCGGCCGCCAGGTCAACAAGCCCGGCTGGGCCGCCGCCCGCCGCCGGGAAATTGCCCGCGCCTCAAAGGCAAAACCCCGAAAGCGCGGCCGGAAATCATCGCGTCCCAGCAAATCCCGTCGCCGAGCAAAATCAAAATCTCGCCGATAGGTCTGGCCTCAATTTAAAAGTCGCTAGTTTCAAATGTGCTAGAATTACTTCATGAAATTCGGCGTGGTCCAATTTCCCGGCTCTAATTGCGACGACGACGCCTACCACGCAATCGGGTCGGTCATCGGCCAGCCAGTCGAATTTATCTGGCATCAATCCGAAAAAGTTTCCGGGTTCGACGCCATTATTCTTCCGGGCGGCTTTGCCTACGGCGATTATCTCCGCACCGGCGCGATTGCGCGGTTTTCTCCGGTCATGAAAGCGGTCGATCGATTCGCGGGTTCCGGCGGCCTCGTCTTAGGAATCTGCAACGGTTTTCAGATTCTCCTCGAAGCCGGACTTTTACCTGGCGCTATGATGCGCAATAAGGGCCTCCGGTATCTTTGCCGCCAGGTTCATATCCGGGTGGAGTCCACGGACACGCCCTTCACTTGTGCGGCGCGGCGCGGCCAAGTTTTGAAGGCCCCCATTGCCCACAATGACGGAAACTATTTTTGCGAACCCTCCACACTCGCAGAACTCGAACGCAACGACCAGATTATTTTTCGTTACGTCACACCCGAGGGACACGACGCTGCTGAAAATGATCGCGGAGCCAATCCAAATGGCTCGCTAGGCGCCATTGCCGGAATCTGCAATCGCGAGCGCAACGTGGTCGGCTTGATGCCCCATCCGGAACGCGCTGTCGAATCTCCGCTCGGTTCCGCCGATGGTCTCGTCATTTTCCGCTCGATGGTCGCAAGCCTCGCGCGCCGCGCGTCCGTTCCCGCGTGACGCACGCCAATCTTTTCACCGATCGCTTTTCTCCGTTCGTCCATGCGGCTCGGATTTCAAGCTCTTGCTCGAAGGTTAATTTGCTGGGACAATCCGTTCAGAAACGGGCAATTTTTAGTTCAAAAATCGCGACACGCGCGGCGTCTTTTGGCCAAAAGCAAAATGATCGACACTGAAATCAAGGTCACGCCACAAATCGCTTCCGAACACGGCCTCACGCCCGAAGAATACGCCCGCATCCAGAAAATCCTCGGACGCGATCCCAACTTCACCGAGCTCGGTATCTTCAGCGTGATGTGGAGCGAGCACTGCTCCTACAAATCCAGCCGCGTGCATCTGAAGCGCCTCCCCACCGAAGGAAAGTATGTGGTGCAAGGGCCGGGAGAGAACGCCGGAGTCGTGGATATCGGCGACGGCCTCTGCGCCGTGTTCAAGATCGAGTCGCACAATCATCCCAGCTTCGTCGAACCATTTCAGGGTGCAGCTACCGGCGTCGGTGGAATCTTGCGTGATATTTTCACCATGGGCGCGCGGCCGATCGCGGTGCTGGATTCCCTGCGCTTCGGGCCGATCGCACCCGGACCGGGCGCGGGAAGTGCAACTGCCGAGGACATCGCGCGAAACCGCCGAACCTTGGATGGCGTGATTCGCGGAATCGGATTTTACGGAAATTGTTTCGGCGTTCCCACCGTCGGTGGCGAAGTGGTCTTCGAGCCGTGCTACTCGAACAATCCTCTGGTGAACGCGCTAGCACTAGGCATAGCGCGGCGCGAAGAATTGTTTTTTGCCCGAGCACGCGGCGTCGGCAATCCAGTGATCTACGCCGGAGCGAAAACGGGACGCGACGGAATTCACGGCGCTTCGCTGCTTGCTTCCGCGGAATTCAGCGAGGAATCGCAGCAGAAACGCCCCAACGTCCAAGTCGGCGATCCCTTCATGGAAAAGCTTCTGCTCGAAGCCTGCTTGGAAGCCATGCGCACCGGCGCGGTCGTTGCGATTCAAGATATGGGCGCAGCCGGCCTCACCAGCTCGAGCTCCGAGATGGCTTCGCGCGGCGGCCTGGGGATTGAAATTGACCTCGCGCGCGTGCCACAACGCGAAACGGGAATGACTCCGTATGAAATCATGCTCAGCGAATCGCAGGAGCGCATGTTGCTGGTCGCCGAGCGCGGGCGCGAGCGCGAAGTGTTCGAGGTCTTTCAGAAATGGGGGCTCGACGCAGTCGAAGTCGGCCGCGTCACCGCCGATGGCAAGCTTCGCATTCTGGATCATGGCCGCTTAGCGGCTGAAATTCCCGCGCACGCGATCGCGGAAGAGGGACCGCGTTACGAGCGGCCCATTGCAAAGCAGCGGGCTAGCGCGCCACAGGCAAAAGTGGGGCTTCTAGAATTCGCGCCAAAAGGGTCGGATCTGACCGAAGATTTTCGACAACTGCTCGCTTCGCCCACGATCGCTTCGAAATATTGGATCACCGAGCAATACGACTCGATGGTGCGCACGAATACCCGCTTCGGCCCAGGCTCTGGAGACGCCGCCGTGCTTCGCCTGAAAGAAACAAAGCGAGCGCTTGCACTCGCAACCGACGGCAACGGCCGCTGGTGTTTTCTCGCTCCGCGCCTGGGCGCAATGCACGCTGTTGCAGAAGCCGCGCGCAACGTCGCGTGCACCGGCGCGCGGCCGATTGCCGCCACGAATTGCCTGAATTTCGGCAATCCCGAGAAGCCCGAAGTGATGTGGCAGTTCTCGGAGGCGATTGACGGAATTTCCGAAGCCTGCCGCGCGCTCGACATTCCCGTCACTGGCGGCAACGTCAGTTTCTATAACGAAACTCTCGGCAAGCCGATCTACCCGACGCCCGTTCTGGGCGTGCTCGGCTTGCTGGAAGACGCTGAATGCGCTCTCGGTTCCGGCTTCCGCAAGGAGGGAGACGCGATCCTGCTGCTGGAAGGAAAGAGCCAGGAAGCCAGCCTGAAGGCAGCCGCTAAAGATGCATTGAACGAGTTATCGTCGAGTGAATACGCGAAAACGATTCATGGAGTTGTCGCCGGGACGCCTCCGGCAATAGACCTTGCTGCTGAAAAGCGGCTCGTTGAATGCCTGGTTAAGCTCGCCAGCGCGAAAATAATTCTCTCCGCCCACGATATCAGCGACGGGGGCCTTGCTGTTACTCTCGCGGAATCCTGCTTCAGCAGCGAAGGACTTTCTGCTGAAATCGCACTCGATTTTGATGCGGCGAACGAACCTGCCGAATTCGCGCTTTTCAGCGAGCGCGGCGCGCGTGTTGTGGTATCAGTTGCCTCCTCTTCGCTTGCTAGCGTCCGTGCGGTTGCGGCACAATATAACGTCAATGTTCAGCCAATTGGTACAGTCTCGCGCGGTGAATTTCGCATCCAATATAAAGGGACGCCGGTAATCCACGGGGATATCGATTCATTTCGCAAAATTTGGGCAGGCCGTATCGAGAGCGCCATTGAGGCCCGATGAGACAGGCATGAGCCGCCTAATACAAATCGACGACGATCACTTCCACGATCATTGCGGTGTCTTCGGGATATTCGGCCATCCCGAAGCTGCGAAGATGGCCTATCTCGGCCTCTACGCGCTCCAACATCGCGGACAAGAATCCGCCGGCATCGCTTCCACCGATGGCGCGAATGTTCACGTGCACAAAAGTCTTGGCCACGTGCAGGAAATTTTCACGCCCGACGTGATTGCGCAGCTTCCCGGCCCGGCGGCCATCGGCCACACGCGATATTCCACCGCCGGCGACACATCGCTGATGAATGCGCAGCCTGTGGTAATAGATTGCAATAAAGGCAAGCTGGCGCTGGGCCACAACGGCAACTTGACGAATGCGCTGGAAGTTCGGCGCAGGCTCGAGCATCGCGGCTCCATTTTCCAATCCACCAGCGATACGGAAGTGATCGTTCATCTGATCGCTCGCAGTTCCGCGCGAAATCTTTCCGGAGCAATTGCGGATGCCCTGAACCAAGTGGAAGGGGCTTACTCGCTGCTGTTGCTGACGCGCGATGAAATTTACGCAATCCGCGATCCTCGCGGTTTTCGCCCTCTTTGTCTCGGCCGGCTAAATGGAGCGTGGGTGGCTGCATCGGAAACTTGCGCGTTCGATTTGATTGATGCTGAATACGTTCGTGAGGTGGAACCGGGCGAAATGGTGCGAATTTCGCGCAGCGGTATCGAATCGATTCGCTTCGCGCCCGAAAAGCCGCACCAGTATTGCGTTTTTGAGCACGTCTACTTCTCCCGGCCCGACAGCGTGGTCTTCGGGCGTCCGGTGAACGAAAGCCGCGAACGCCTGGGGCGATTGCTAGCCCAAGAGCATCCGGCGCAAGCCGATCTCGTCACGCCCGTGCCGGATTCCGGCGTGCCTGCCGCGATCGGATACGCGGCGGAATCGGGAATTCCGTTTCAAATGGGGCTGATTCGCAATCACTACATCGGCCGCACCTTCATCGAACCGGAACAAGCCATTCGCGATTTTGGCGTGAAGCTGAAACTCAATCCCGTCCGTCGAATGCTTGAGGGTAAACGCGTGGTTCTCGTGGATGATTCCATTGTGCGCGGCACCACCAGCCGAAAGATCGTGCGCCTGATGCGCGAAGCAGGCGCCACCGAGGTGCACGTGCGCATCAGCTGTCCGCCCACAATTTCGCCTTGTTACTACGGCGTGGACACGCCGCGGCGCGAGGAATTGATCGGCGCGAACAATTCCGTCGAACAGATTCGCCAATTCCTTGGCGCGGATTCGCTCGGTTATCTCTCGCTCAAATCCATGCGCGCCGCCGTGGAAGATACGGAAGGAAAATTCTGCACGTCGTGCTACACGGGCAGCTACCCGACTGAACTGGTGCAACTCGAAGTGGAGGCTCATCGTGAAAGCTGACGTAGATACAGAAGCCGTGTTCCCGGACGACGTCCGGGAAGAAAAGCCAAAGGAGCTCACGGCAGGCGACCGCATCTGGCACGAAGTGATTTCGTGGTTCTGGGTAATTCTCGCGTTTCTTTTTATCGAAGGCACGCTGGTGCAGGCGCGTGTGATTCCGAGCGGCTCCATGGAAAAAACAGTCCTGATTGGCGATCATCTGATTGTCAGCCGTATCGGTTACGATGCCGGAATTCCTTTCACGAACATTCATGTTCCGCTGTGGCGCAATCCCAAGCGGCAGCAAATTATCGTTTTTCGCGCGCCGCTACCGGAGCAGGGCTTTCCCGATTTCATCAAGCGCACCATAGGGTTGCCGGGCGACACGATCGAAATTAAGCAAGGCGTCGTTTACATCAACGGGGCCGCCCTGGCCGAGCCATACCGCCCGGATCCGCCCAACGCGCTCGAAAATCGAGGGCCTTACAAGGTTCCGGCCGGCGATTACTTCATGATGGGCGACAACCGGGAAAATTCTTACGACAGCCGCTACTGGGGTTTCGTTCCGCGCGAAAATATTATCGGCACGCCGCTTATGATTTACATGTCCATCGACGCTCCGGAAGAAGTTTGGGAGCCCGGACACATCGGCGAACGCTTTGAAACGTACCTCAACGCCGTCATCCATCCGAGCGAAGTGCGCTGGAAGCGCCTGTTTCATATTTTCTAAATCTATTTAGCCTCCTTCAGGAAGCAGATTCTTTTCATGCGCTATTCCGATGCTGGAGTAAATATCTCGATCGCCGACGGCGTCAAACGGCGGATCGCCGCAATGGCGGGGAAAACATTTCGCCGCGGCGTGCTGGCGCCGGTCGGCGGCTTTGGCGCGCTCTTTCAACTTGACCGCAAGCGCTGGCGCGATCCGATTCTCGTGGCTAGCGCGGACGGCGTGGGCACCAAGTTGAAAATTGCATTTGCCACGGGAATTCACTCCACCGTGGGCGCCGACATCCTGAATCATTGTGTGAACGACATTCTCACGCAGGGCGCCGAGCCACTGTTTTTTCTCGATTATCTCGCGATAGGCAAGATGGACGCGCGCGTGGTCGAACAGGTGATCGAGGGCATGAGCCGCGCAGCCAGGAAAGCGGGCTGCGCTCTGATTGGCGGTGAAACCGCGGAGATGCCCGGTTTCTATGCGCCGGGCGAATACGATCTCGCCGGATTTATAGTCGGGGCCGTGGAGCGGAATAAACAGCTCGACGTGCGGCGCGTGAAGCCGGGCGACCTGCTGCTGGCGCTGCCCTCCAGCGGACTGCATACCAACGGATATTCTCTGGCTCGCAAACTTGTGTTCGGAGTCGCCAAGCTCGGTCCGAACGCATATGTGGCAGATGTTGGGAACAAAATAGGCGCGGAGCTTCTGAAGCCTCATCGCGCGTACTGGCCCCTTCTGAAAAACATTCTCGCGCGAGGCTGGGTTTCTTCCATGGCCCACATCACCGGCGGCGGAATCACCGGAAACCTGCCGCGCGCTCTGCCCACAAATGTTCAGGCCGTCGTCGAACTCCATCAATGGCCGGTGCTTCCTATATTTAGTTATCTCGCGCGCTTGGGCAAAATCGAGCGGGACGAGCTGCTGCAGACTTTTAATTTAGGCGTGGGAATGATTCTGGTGGTGCCGGCCAAGCACATCTCGCGCGTGGAAACAGAGTTGCGGCGACGCCGTGAAAAGTTCTATTTGATCGGCCGCATCGAACATGCGCGGCGCGGAAAACCGAGGGTGAACTATTCCGGCACGCTAGCGTTGTAGAACCGAAGGCTGCAGGCGGAACCTGCCGCAGTTGTTGTCCAAGATTGTCGATATCAATGGCAACCTTGCACGAACCATCGGCTTGCTTCTTCCGGAAGTTCTCTTACCAATCATTCTGAGCATGGTCGTTTTGCCTGCTCCCATAACTGTGCTAATTTCGGGCCTGCATGAAGAAACGCATAGGGGTGCTACTTTCAGGGCGCGGCTCTAATTTCGAAGCGTTGGCAGGGAGCGTTGCGGCCGGACGCATCCCGAACGCTGAAATCGCTATCGCGTTGAGCAACCGCGAAGATGCGCGGGGAATCGAGAAGGCTCGCGCATTTGGAATTGAAGCACGGGTTATTTCATCAAGAGGCCTGGAACGAGAGGCCTACGATAAACTGTTGCTCGCGGCACTGCAGGAAAAGAGCGTGGACCTGGTTTGCCTGGCGGGTTACATGCGGTTGCTTTCGCCGCAATTCGTTGCCGCGTTTCGCAATCGCATTCTGAATATTCACCCATCCCTGCTGCCCGCGTTTCCCGGGCTGGAAGCGCAGCGGCAGGCGCTGGAACACGGCGCTAAGTTTTCCGGCTGCACCGTGCATTTTGTGGATGAGAATCTGGATGCGGGGCCCATCGTACTGCAGGCGTGCGTGCCAATCGAAGATAACGACACGCCGGAAACGCTGGCCGAGCGGATTCTGCGCGAGGAACACCGTATTTACACCGAGGCGGTGCGCATCGTCCTCGAAGAGAGATTCCGCATCGAGGGCTGCCGCGTGTTGGTCCTTCCTGAAAAAGGATAGGAGAAAAATAGTGCCTTCCACAAAATTCAAACCGGTTCAAGAACAGTTCTCGTATCTGCAAAAGGGCGCGGCGGAGATCATCCGCGAGGACGAGCTCAAGGCCAAGCTCGAGAAGTCCGTCAAAGAGCAGAAGCCCCTGCGCGTGTATCTCGGCGTGGATCCAACGGCGCCGGACATCCACCTGGGCCACACCGTGGTGCTCCGCAAACTCAAACAATTTCAGGACATGGGCCACACGGCAGTTTTCCTGATCGGCGATTTTTCAGCGATGATTGGCGACCCCACGGGCCAATCCGAAACGCGGCCGCCCCTGGCGCGCGAACAAGTGGACGCGAACGCGAAGACTTATCTCGAACAAGTGTTCAAGATCCTGGACAAGAAGAAGACGGAGGTACGCTACAACAGCGAGTGGCTGGGAAAACTTTCGAGTTCTGACATCGTTCAGCTCTGCGGGAAATACCGCCTTGCCCGCATGCTCGAGCGCGAGGATTTTCGCTCGCGCCTCGAAAAAAACCTGCCGATCTCCGTCCACGAGCTGCTCTATCCGCTGCTAACGGCTTACGATGCGGTGGCGCTGAAATCCGACGTGGAACTCGGCGCCACCGAACAGAAATTCAATCTGCTCGTGCACCGGGACATCCAGCGCGAATACGGTCTGCCGGGAGAGGTGGTGCTTACCATGCCGATCCTCGTGGGCCTCGATGGCGAGCGCAAGATGTCGAAGAGCCTGGGCAACTACATCGGCATCACCGAAGCTCCGGATCAAATGTTCGGCAAGCTGATGTCGATCTCGGACAAACTGATGTGGTCCTACTACGAGCTGCTCACGGATTTCACTTCCCCTGTGATTGTGCGGCTTCAAGAGGAAGTCAATATGGGCGTGCTGCACCCCATGGACGCAAAGATGCAACTTGCGCACTCGATTGTGGCCGGCTTTCACGGTGAAGAAGCCGCCAAAGAAGCTGCTGACGAATTCCGACTGGTCTATCGCGACCGAAAAGCTCCCACAGATTTGCCGGAAATGAAGTTGGCCTGGGGCACGCGGCCGCTGTTCGCGGTTCTGACAGAAACGCAATTGGCCACCTCAAGAAGCGAGGCCGAGCGGCTAATCAAACAGGGCGCCGTGGAGGTAAACGGTCAAGTCGAGAAAGATGTGAAACGCACGATTGTTTTGAATCCCGGCGACCTGCTGGCGCTGCGAGTGGGCAAGAAGCGATTCCTTCGCGTTGTGGGAGTTTGAGATTCAACGGCGCTCGGCAAGGCGCTGCAGCCTGTCGAGCCAGGAACGGTCACGCGCGGCGACTCCGTGGCGCGTGAAGAGTCGATCGATAACTTTACCGACGCGGCCGGGCATTTCGTATTGGTCAAGCATCGTTAACCGCGTGGTATCTCCCCGAGGCTGAAACTCCCAGCGCTGCTTTCCGCGGACGCCGTAGGAATCCTGAAACTGCCACTCGAACACGTGTTCCCATTGGTACTCAGTGATCACGACAGTCAATGCGACTTCGCGATCGCCGAGCCGGCCGGTGATGCGCACTTTTTGGCCGGCCGCAAAATCCGATGCTCCGCCCTGCACTTGAAAACAACTGTTCATCTCGGCGCCGTACCAGAGCGCCATGCGTTGCGGAACGAAGAAGACAAAAATCTCTTTCGGAGGAACTTTGAACTCGCGGACAAACTCAAGATTGGCCATCGAAGGATCTAAAGGTATCTCACAAGGGGAAATCTTAAAGAACTTCCACAAGGACAAGCGACACATCGTCCGTCGCCGGGCCGTCGCGCCACTCGGCGACGAGATCGAGAATTCCCTGCTTCATTTGCTTAAACGGAAGCAGCGAAGTTTCGCGCACAATTTTTTGCACGCCTTCCACCCCGAGCATATCGCCGCTGGAATTGAAAACGTCCGTAATCCCGTCGGTATAGAGCACGATGCGGTCTCCTGCTTCCAGGGTTACGTCGAGAGTGGCTTCCGTGCCCACCGCATCCGGGAGCGCGCCCAAAACCATGCTGCGGGATTCCAGCAGTCGTGGCTCGGCTCCGGCGTGCGCGATCATACCGGGAGGATGGCCCGCTCCAGCAAACAGTAAGCGTCGGCCAGCCCGATCCAGTTGCGCTGCGGCAATAGTGAAAAAGAAAACAGAACTCCCAATATTGTGCATGACGAAACGATTCAACTGCCGAAGCATCGTCGCAAGCGGCGCGCCGTTGCGAAGCTGAGTCATCGTTTCAGCATAAATGCGGTTGGCAACCAGCGCGGACCCGATGCCGTGTCCAGAAACGTCGCAAACTAAAAGGTTCAGAGAATCATGGCTCAAAGGCGTCACCAAACCGAAGTCGCCTCCGATCGTACGTACAGGATGGTAATAGGTCTCGACGTGGACACTTCCCCAAACGAGCGACTTGGGCGCAAGGCTTTGCTGCACACGCGCAGCCAGCACCAGATCCTCTTCAATTTCTTTTTGGCGCTCTTCGAGCTGCTTGTTGGCCGTGCGAAGGCCTTCTTCGGCGCGCTTCTGGTCGGAAATATCGATGAATGTGACGATTGCGAAGCGGCGGCCGTCCGGATCTTCAACCGACCTCGCGCTGACGATGACGGGGAGCCGGCTGCCGTCGTGGCGCGGCAATACGAACTCAAAACGGTTATGGCCTGCCCGCATACCTTGTTGTCTCTGGTTGTTGAGTGTTTCGGATTCCTCCGGAGTGAAAAACCTATCGAAGTTCGAGCCGATAAACTCGCTGCGCGGAATTCCGGTCATTTCCTCGAAATTTGCGTTGGCGAAGATGATTTGGGGGCAATCGTCCGCAATGATCACGCCTTCATTCAGCGTCTCAAGGATACCTTCGATTTGCGCCAACCACTCGGGCGGTTCGAATTCCACGAAATCCCCTTTGCGAGTATCTTACCGAAACATCCTGAAACCACCAACGCGTCCACCCGCTTCACGGGAAGCCGTGAATAACACGTCTCCACTATTTGATTCGCCGCCCACTGCCTAAGCTGCAAAGATTTATGAAGTAAAGTAAGGTAATAGGACGGATCACAAAGAGGACGGTGCGTTCGCAGAATTTCAAGTCTATCGGCATGCACGACAAGCTACCTACTAACGGAGAGCGAGTTCCCCCCGGGCCGAGAGGATTGCCGCTCGTGGGCATGGCGTTGCAGGTGTTGCACGATCCGCTGGGAACGCTGCAACGGATCGCCCGCGAGTACGGCGACATCGTCAGGATACCGATCGGGCCTGATAGCCGCATCCTGCTGAATCACCCGGACTACATCGAGCAAGTGAATGTGATTCAGCAGAGCAAGTTCCATAAGAGCAAGCTCACGAAAGATGTGACCGGGCGTTTGCTGGGTGAAGGCTTGCTGATCAGCGAAGGAGATTTCTGGAGGCGCCAGCGACGGCTGGCGCAGCCCGCATTTCATCGTAGCCGCATCAACGAGTACGCCTCGACCATGGTGGAAAGCGCGGAGACGCAAATCCGCAAGTGGAGTGACGGCGAAGAACGCGATATCGCGCAAGAGATGACGGCGCTCACCCTGGAGACCGCTGTGCGCACTCTTTTCGGCACCACGTTGCCCGGGGAAGCGCGGCAAGTGGGACGCTCGCTGGATTTTCTGGTGCGCTACTCGCTGCGGAAGGCGCGTTGGCCCATCAAAGTGCCGGAAAGCTGGCCCACGCCCGCGAACCGCCGCGCCGAACGCGAGACAAAATTTCTAGACTCGCTGGTGTACAGGATTATCGATGAGCGAAAGCGCCTGGGAAATATCGGCGAGCACAAGGATTTGCTCTCGCTGCTGATGTCGGCGATGGACGAAGACGGTAGCCAAATGACCGCGAAGCAGCTTCGCGATGAAACGATGACTTTGTTTCTCGCGGGGCACGAGACGACGGCGCTGACGCTTTCGTGGGCCTGGTATCTGCTGAGCAAAAACCCCGCCGCCGAAGTCCGGCTGCACGAAGAGCTTCGGGATGTCCTCGGAGGGCGCGCGCCGGGTATCGGGGACCTCGGGCGGCTGCCGTACCTTCTGGCGGTTGTTAACGAAGTGCTGCGGCTGTATCCGCCCGCGTATATTTTGGCGCGGACTTCCATCGCGCCGTCCACGATCGGCGGGTACGATTTTCCGGCCGGCTCGACGATCATTTTTTCTCAATGGGTGATTCAACGAGACGCGCGATTCTTCGACGATCCGGAAGCATTTCGCCCGGAGCGCTGGCTCGACGGCCTCGAGGACCGGCTGCCGGCGGGGGCGTATTTTCCATTTGGTGACGGGCCGCGGCGGTGCATCGGGCAGAATTTTGCGCTGATGGAAGCGGTGCTGGTGATCGCGACGATCGCGCAGAAGTTCCAGCTTCAACTCGTTGCAGGCCAGAAGATTGTGCCGGAGCCGCTAGTGACGCTGAGGCCGCGAAACGGAATTCGCATGAGGATCGATGCGCGGCGCTAGCGCCCTGCACCACGCAACGAGGAATCATTTTACGAACTCGCCGGTTCCGCCATTGGCCCAAGGATTGTAGGTAAGCGAAAAAATGATGCGGTCGGGAATGGGCGGATGCGAATAAAACAGAAACACATCCACGGGATCCGGCTCGGGATCGGAGAGATCTACTTCGCCCAAAACCTGAAACGATTGCGCTGCGGTCTGGCCTGAGTCCGGCGTAAGGCCGTGCGTGACTTCCAAGCCGTACTGGTCCGCCTGATGCTCGACGTACCGGCTGAAAGCGCTATTGATGGGCCCGGAGATAAAACCAAAAATGGAGAGCAGGAGCAGAAGCGCAGGAAACGAGGCCCAATCGTTCAAGCCGCGAATTCCCCAACGGCCGCCCCAGCGCTCGAGAACCCATCCAATCGTGCAATAGCCGAGGTAGAAAACAACAAAAAGCATCACGAACGCGAAGGCAAGGCCTTTCCAGATGTGTTCGAGAACGTAGTGACCCATCTCGTGTCCGGCGACGAAGACAATCTGCGGCGTGGTCATCTTGGCAATGGTGGTATCCCAAACCACGATTCGCTTGGACGCGCCGAGTCCCGTGACGTACGCGTTCAGCCCGGTGGTCTTTTCGCCCGCGCCCATCCAGAACATCCGCTCCGGCGGAATCGTCTGCCCGGCGCGCTGAACCATTTGCTCCAGGCTCGCCGTCAGGCCTGGGTCCTTCACCGCAAGCGGCTCGAATTTGTGGAACATGGGATCCACAACCAGCGGTAGAAGAAAAACAAGGAGAACGGCAATGGGCAAGGAGATGAGCCAGAAATAAAACCACCAACGGCGCGGGCTGCTTCGAATCACGCGGTAGAGTATGGAAATGAAACAAATTCCAAGAGCAATGGAAAGGAACTGGCCCTTGGTCCAATCCCAAGCCCACGAACCCCATCCCTGCACGGAGATTCCAAACTTTCGCTCGACCCAGTTTTCGTAAATGTCGGAGGGCAAGCCCAGGATGCTGGCAGTTAAAAGGAACAGCGGCACAAAAACGATAGCTTGCGGAAAAAGCTTGGACGAGAATTTCTCCGCCCAGTCGCGATATTTCGGCGCGAGCCTGAGTTGCAGGATGAGCCACAAAACGAAGAGTCCGTAAACGAAGCTGATCAAGGCGAACCGGAAATGAATGCGGCTCAGGTCCCGCGCCTTTTTGTAGGTTGCAGGAGGGAGCGTGTAGGCGGTCACCTTTTTTTCGGCTGGCTGCGGTGTGGCGGCTGGAGAAGACGGCGCCTGAGCGTTGGAAGCTGGCACGCCATATTGCGGCGCAACGGACGGGGACGGCTGGAGAGGGTGTGCGACGAGAGTTGGGCTGAAGGCTAGCGAAACTCCCAAGATCGCGAGAAGAACCAAGGCCGCTCCCAATTTGTGGTTCGCCGAGGTTGTTGTCCTCTTTTCGCCGCGTGCAATTCTAGAACCGGGTAGAAATGTCGCGCTCTTTTGTTTTGAGTGGGTTACAGCCGTTTCTACACATTGGCCAGAACCGGGTAGAAATGCGGTTGAGTAGACAGATCCTTCGCGAAAAACGCCCTGAGCCGTGCGGAACGGACGCTCTGGGCAAGCAGGCTGACATGCAATCCCGCTGAACCGTCCGGGACGCAAATGCGCGATTCTGGCCCCGGATAGAAACGTAGCCGCGAAGCGCGAATTTGAGGGCTTAGTTGTGCCTCGAAAGCTCCCTTCGCGAATGCACTCATGGTGAATTCCGTTGGGATTGGTGGGATCTACAGGCGGAAAGTTTGAGCTTATGGGCGGGCAGAGTGCCGGAATTCCGTTTTGGTGAAGCGCTCGACGATACTCTATTTTAATCACGAGCGACGCTAGCATGTGATTCGGCGAAATTCAAGGGACTGCATGTTGTGAGCATAACTCTACGAAGCGGCTCTATTCCCATTTTGGGGACCGAGTTGATCTTGAAGAGGTGGTTCGGTACCGAAAGCTTCTGATAAAGCCCGGGAGTGGCATGCGCAGCTTGACCGAAACCGCAGAGCGAACGCTTGCGCGGGTGAAGCAGCGCAAGCGGTAGAGGAACGAATTGGAATTTCTTTTTTGGAGGGGATGAATCCCCTCCCTTCCTTAAAAACGCTTCATCGCCCACGAGAAACGTGGTGCACGTCGACCGCCCATGCGCGGAGTAGAAACATTTCCGCAGCGGCCAAAAAACATGCCTCGCCCCTTCCTTCATCAGGGCAGTGGCATGATTGAAACTATTTTCATGCCGAGTGCGTTAGTGCTGGTAGATTCTCAATCGCGCGTCAAGGTATTGGTGCGGCGGCTGTGGCGGCTTGGCGTTTGTGAAGGAGACGGCGGTGGCGAAGGCGAGGGCGGTTCATGAAACTGGTGATTGATGGGGTGAGCAAGCAGTATGCGGGGAAGGTGTGGGGGTTGCGGGATTTGCGGCTGGAGCTCGGATCGGGCGTGGTGGGGTTGCTGGGGCCGAACGGGGCGGGGAAATCGACGCTGATGCGGATTATTGCGACGGTGACACGCGCGTCGGCGGGGCGCGTGCTGTGGAACGATGCGGACATCGCGACGACTCCCGACACACTGCGATCGGTGCTGGGATATTTGCCGCAGGATTTCGGGGTGTATCCGCATCTGACGGCGCTGGAATTTCTGGAATACATGGCGGCGGTGAAGGGGCTGGATGCGGCGTCAGCGCGGAAACGGATTGACGAGCTTTTGGCGGTGGTGAATCTGGCGGAGGCGCGCGACCGGTCGCTGGGTGGATTTTCGGGCGGAATGAAACAGCGCGTGGGAATCGCTCAGGCGCTGCTGAACGATCCGGAACTTTTGATCGTGGACGAGCCGACGGCGGGACTGGATCCCGAAGAGCGCGCTCGATTTCGGAATTTGCTCTCGGAATTGTCCGGCGAGCGCATCGTGATTTTCTCCACGCACATCGTTTCAGACATCGAAGCGATTGCGACGGACATCGCCATACTGGGCGGCGGACGGCTGCTGGCGCATGCAGCGCCGGAAGAATTGTTGCGCGCGGTGGAAGGGAAAGTGTGGGAGTGGGTGGTCCCGAGCGCGGAAGTGGCCGCGGCAAAACAAAAATTCCTGATTTCAACGAGCGTGCGGCGGACGGACGGGGTGCACGTTCGAATCGTCGCGGCGGAGCGGCCGGGCGCAGGCGCCGCGCTGGCCGCGCCTACGCTTGAGGATGCCTACCTGCATTGCATTTCGAGCCAGCGAGCGAGCGTGGCGGCATGAACGCCACCGGGGCAAGCAGCGGCAGGATTCTCTACCAGCTGGCTCGCGCGGATTTCCTGGAACGCGTGCGGCGCTACAGTTTTCTTTTTACCATGGGCATTTCTCTCTACCTGGGATACGCAGCCGCCACGGGACGGCTGGTGATGCGCGTGAACGACTCGCGCGGAGTTTTCAATTCCGCATGGATTGGCGGTCTGATGGCGCTGGTTTCCACCACGTTTCTAACGCTCGCCGGATTTTACGTGGTGAAGAACACAATCGAGCGCGACCGTTCGACGCGCGTCGGCGAGATTCTGGCTTCCACGCCAATGTCGAAAATGATGTATGTGATGGGCAAGGCGATCAGCAACTTTGTGGTGCTCACGGCGATGATCGTGATTCTTCCAATTTCCGGAATCATCATGCAGTTCTGGCATGGGGAGGATTCACATGTAGAGCTTTGGAAGCTGCTGGCGCCTTTTCTGTTGATCGCGTTGCCTGCCATGGCAGTGGTTGCCGCAATTGCTGTTTTATTCGAGACGATTCCCTGGCTGCGCGGTGGCTTCGGAAATATAGTTTATTTTTTTGTGTGGGCGGCGTCATTAGCGGCGCCGATAGGTTCGGTCGAAAGGCCGGGTGTGAATCCCCTGGATTGGTCGGGGTTCACGATCGTTTGGAGGAGTCTGCGTGCAGTAGCAAAGGGGCCGGGGAATAACAATGGCTTTTCGCTTTCGATTGAATCCAGCTCCGCTGCGAAGGCTGTGTCCACTTTTCAGTGGAATGGAGTTGAGTGGACCTCGAGTCTGGTATTCGCGAGACTCTTTTGGGTGGCCGTCGCTATAGGGCTTACTTTTTTGGCGGCGCTGTTATTCGATCGATTCGATCCATCGAAAGAACGCTGGCGACGCGCTGCTGTGCCCGTAGGTGCCGAAACGTTGGAGAGCGTGGCGGCGCCGCAGATGCCGGCTCACGCAGCATCGCTGACACCACTGGCGGCGAGAACGGGCCGACTCAGATTCGGAGCGATACTCGTTGCGGAGCTGCGCTTGATGTTAAAAGGGCGGAAATGGTGGTGGTATGCAGTGGCTGGAGGCCTGATCATCGCTTGTGCGGCGACACCGGACGCGTCGGGGCGCGGGATGCTGTTGGCATGCGCGTGGTTGTGGCCGGTATTGATGTGGTCGAGCATGGGCGTCCGCGAAGTTCGCGACCAAACCAGCCAGCTTCTTTTTTCGGCGCCACACCCGATTGCGCGGCAGCTTCCGGCTGTGTGGCTTGCGGGAGTGGTACTTGCTCTGCTGACTGGCAGCGGATTCGGCGCCCGGGTGTTGCTCGGCGGAGATTGGCGCGAATTGTTCGCCTGGCTAACGGGCGCGCTTTTTATTCCTACGCTGGCTCTGGCGCTGGGAGTGTGGAGCGGATCGAGCAAGCTTTTCGAAATAGTCTATCTACTGCTGTGGTACGTCGGGCCAATGCACGCGACGTTGACACTGGATTTCATGGGCTCCGCGCCGGGAACGGCAGCCACGCGCGTTCCCATCATCTATTTCGCGCTGACGGTAGGAATGGCGACAGTTGCGGTTCTTGGCCGGAAACGCCAATTACAGACTTGAACGCGTTGGCTACGAAGTCACCCAATCCACGCCCAGCAAAGAGGAGCGCAGCGATATGACTGGAGAAAGGCAGGGTGTCTCTTTGGGTGCGGCGGGGGATGCGAATCGCCAAGAGTAGTCGCAGAGCGGATAGGATGAATGTGTGGCAAGCTGTCGGTGTCGCGGGGAGATGGTCATGAAAATCGCGCTGTGGGCACTGGGAATACTGCTGGTTATGCCGCTGGGCGTTGTCGCGGGGCAGGAACAATCAACGCAGCAATCGCAGGCCGACCCGGTGGCGGAAGCTGCCCGGCGCGCGCGCGAGCAGAAAAAAGATCAGGCTAAAGCCACGCACGTTTGGAACGACGAGAACATCCCGAAGACGAATGGAGTGAGCGTGGTGGGGGAAGACTCCGCGGCCGGAACTGCCGCGAATGGTACGGGTGGTTCCAATCCGGCGGCTGGGCTCGCGACTGCGCCGGGTGGCACGCCAGGGCCAGCTGCTGCAGTGGCGGGCCCGGGGGCCCCTGCGGAAAATGCAGCAACCGTTTCCGCCGAACTAAACTCCGCAAAAGAGCACCTGAAAAGCCTTCAGACAGATCTCGACATCCTGCAACGGAAGTACGTGCTGGACCAGCAGATGTATTTGAGCAAGCCGGAACACGAAAACGACAAAGAAGGCGCCGCGCAGATACAGGACGAAGAAGATCAAATCTCGGCGAAGCAGCAAGAAGTAGCTGACGCGCAGAAGAAAGTGGACGAACTGCAAGCCAAGCTGACGGCGCTAACGCCGGCGCCGACCCCCAATCCCAACTGAACCGGCGGGCCGAGCGAAAGCGCCAGCCCAGGCAGCCTTCTGTTTTCTCTTTCACCTCGCACGGGGAAAAATCCACGCTGGAAGTTATCCACAAGTAATTGCGTACATTTTTCTTGACACACCAGAAACGCGGGCACACAATTCCGCCAGTTTTACGGGGACGCTTTTCTTTCGGGAGCGACGGGGAATCAAGTTCGTACCGCGCGCGGCGCCACGAAAAGCGGCACAAACTTCGCACGCCATGAGGTGAAAATGCACCAGCTTCCAGGGTGGACCGTGCAATGTTTGAATCCGGAATGTTCCGCGCGCGGGCACTGGCTGCGGGTGGAAGATACGCCGCAGGAATGTTGCGGCCAGTGCGGCGCTGCGCTACACAAAGTGTCGCCGCCGCTCCCGCCGCGTTTTCGAATGCGGACGCGGGCGAGCTACCGGCCGATGGGGCGCAGGCGCTAAATCCTGCGCAAAACAGCGGACCGGCAAATTCCTTCTGTTTTGCAAGAGCGGGCAAACCCTACGCGCACTCCCGGTGGATTGGAAAGAATCCTAAAGCAATAAAATGCCCGAGGGCTTTACCCCTGGGACATTTTCCCGCCGGCTGTTCAATCTTTTAGAAATAAAACTTCAGGCCAAACTGAATGATACGCATTCCGCGATCGGTGGAGATTTCCCCGAAGGTGGAGCTGCCGCCGAAATTATCGGGATTCAGGAATTGCGCGTGATTGAAAGCGTTGAAGAATTCTGCGCGGAACTCCAGCATTTTGCCTTCGGTGATCTTGGTTTTCTTGGTCAACGAAAGATCAAAATTGTTTATGCCTGGTCCGCGAAGTGCGTTGCGAGGAGTGGTGCCGAAAGTAAAGAGAGGCACGCCAGCGGGATTGATACTGCCGTCGTTGTTGTAGGGCGAGGTGCAATTGAATGAATTGGGATTGAACCAGAAGTTTCCCTGCGCCGGAGCGCCGAGACAGCTGGCAGTGCTGGGATCAAATGCGGTGGTGGTGGACCGCGGATTCAGATATTTAATGGGTCCGATGAGGTCGGGCCGATCCAGGCCGTTGCCTTGCTGGCTTGAGTCGTTGTTCGAGTACAGAGTAAAGGGCTGGCCGCCTTGAAACGTGGCGATCCCATTAAATTGCCATCCTTCCGTGGCCTTCCTTACAAATTCGTTCTGAAAGTGGCCAAGTGGAAGCTCCCAAATGCCGCTTATAACCAAGCGCTGATGCACGTCGAAATCGGCAACTGCGCGGTCCAGCCGGGGATCCAGGGGATCCGTATAGGTGGACGAGCGAGATCGGAAACCGGAGGTAAGATCAATAGCCTTGCCCAGAGTGTAGGCACCGCGCAAAGCGAATCCCTTGCTGAATCTCTTATCCACGGTCAACTGGAACTCATCGCTATCCGAAAGACCGTTGCTGAAGTTGGTGTAGATTTGCGTGATGCCGGTGGGAGAACCATTGGGATCCGTTGGCGAGGTCCCGCCGGTACACGCGGCCAGCGGACGCGCGCAATCCTCATTGACGAATCCGAAGAATTCCAGCTGTGTCTTCTCAACCGACGGAATCGGAAAGTTTGTCTCAGCTGTCGAGATGAGCTTGCGACCCAGGCTCCCGACGTAGACGGCTTCAACCATGGTGTCTTTAGTGGCCTGCCACTGGAATCCGTAGTTGAAGTTTTCAGAATAAGGAGTGCGGAAGTGCGGGTAGGTTGTATATCCGTAAGAAATTTTCGGGACGCCGAAGGTCCCCACGTCCGCGGGGAGAAACGGAAAGACGTTGGTAGAGCCGAAGGGTGTGAATGGGTCGGCAATGGGATCCCCGGTTATACCCAAATATGAGGTGGGCTCCGTGTTGTAAATGTTTGCAACACCTGCGAACGGCGGCAAGCCCCCAAACTGAAGGTTTAGGGCGCCATCTTCGATGTCATAAAACATTCCGAACCCGCCGCGCATCACGAGCTTGGCGTCGCCGAACATGTCCCAGGCAAATCCGAATCGAGGAGCGAAGTTCTTGTAGTCAGGGTAAACCAAAGCGCGATTCGGAGTTCCGGGATCGCCCGGGTACAGAATTCCTTCCGGCGCATTGGGAAATACAGTGGATTGATGTCCCGGGAAAAGCCCCAGAATCTCGTTATGAATATCGTATTGAGGTATGTAGTAGTCCCAGCGAAGGCCATAATTGAGAGTCAGCCGAGGAAGGATTTTCCAGGTATCCTGGGCATACAGGCCGACGGAACCAGTGCGAATTCCGTAAGTCGCTTGAGAATTCTGGTAGTAATTGTCCCAGAAGCCGCCAACGAAGTCCGCTAAGAAGCTTCCGGTAAAAGATGATGCGTACGATCCGAAATCGAACCCTCCGTTATTGTAGTAGTCATAGTGAAAGTTCAGCTGAAGGCGGGTAACGTCGGTACCGAACTTAAACTCGTGCTTTCCGCGGGTCCATGTAAAGTTATCTGCCCATTGAAAAGTGTTGTCGTTAAGTTGTGTTGGTCCTTGAACCGAAGATCCCAAGTTGAAGTTGGGGGTAAAGAAAACGGGCGGCGAGACGCCGGCAGGGTCGTCCGGGTTCAGATTCGTAAAGCCCAGCGATGCCGGTGATGTTGTGTCCAGGGGTATGGCCTGGTGAGTGGAAGTCCGGTTAGCCCCGAATCGAAATTCGTTGATCTTGGAAGGCGAGAAAGTATGGCTCCAGGTGAGCGTGCCGATTTGATTTCGGAAATTGGTAGCGTTGGCACCGCCGAGAGGAGAAGACAACTGGGAAGGAAGCGGGAAAAGTTGGCGCTGGTCGTCAAGCAAATATACAAAGGAGAGGGTGTCGTGAGTGCCGATATTGTGGTCAATATGAAGAATCCCTTGATCTTCATCAATTGATTGGGAAGGTGATGCGATAAACCCGTTACCAGGAAGATTCGGCAATGGTAGGTATTTTGCGATGTAGTTTTGAATGACGGGATCCACGAGCGAGCCACCCAGGCCCGGACCGCCGAGCCCAGGGGCCGCTAAGTTATTGTTCGGGATATTATTTCCGGTGTACGGATTGACCAACTGGGTGCCCCCTGCGTTCAGAGCTGCGGGTGTGCAATTGCCGGAACCGTCGTAAGCGGAGCACAGCTCCGCAAAGTTCCCGGTCTGTTCCGGTTGGCTCAACACGGTCAACTGCTGAGAAGTGTCGCCTTCCCGCCGACGCGCTCCTTGATATGCGAGGAAGAAAAAAGTTTTATCTTTCTTGATGGGACCGCCGACGGTAGCTCCAAAAACATTTCGCTTGAATGACTGTTTAGGCTGGGAGGGGGGCAGGAAAAAGTCTCTGGCGTTAAACACGTCATTTCTCAGGAACTCAAAGGCATCACCGTGAAAGTCGTTCGTTCCTGAACGGGTAATCTGATTCACGATACCACCGGAAGTCCGGCCGTACTGCGCGTCGTAATTGTTTGTGAGGATCTTAAATTCCTCGACAGCATCGGGGTTTGGACTCACAACAATGTTGTTACCCAGGAAATCGGTATTGTTCCCGCCGTCCAGCAAAAAAGTGAGGGATTCCGAACGCTGCCCGCTGACCGAAAACGGGTTTCCGGAACCATCGTCAGGATCCGGATTAAAAACACCGGCCTGAAGCAAACCTAGCTGGAGTGTGTCGCGATCCACGAGAGGAAGATCGACAATCATCCGCTGGTTTTCCACTTTGCCGAGCACGGCGCCGGTGGTGTCCACCTGCGCAACGTTGGCAATCACTTCGACAGTCTGGGTGGCCTGTCCTACCTTGAGGGTGATGTCCGCGCGTCCGTTTTGATTTAGCTCAAGTACGATTCCTGCCTGGATGAATGTTTCGAAGCCAGACTTCTCTACGGTGATCTTGTACTTGCCCACTTGCACCAGATCAAAAAGATAGCCCCCGTCACTCCCGGTGGCGGTAGAGCGCGCAATTCCCGTGCCTATATTTGTCAGGGTGACTTTCGCGCCGACCACGACGCCGCTAGATGGGTCGGTGACCGTGCCGCGGAGCGAGGCATTCGTCTGGCCCCAAGCACCAGCGCTGAGGATTAGAATTCCGGCGAAAAGCGTCACGCAAGAAAGGATAGTTCGAAGCCTCACACCCCACCCCCCGGTATAGCAATTTCCGCACCCAGGATATGCAGGCCGTGGAGTGGCTGGCACCACGTCGAAAAGCAAAACGGAGGGTCAGTTCGCCCCGTAAGGATACAACCTCAATTTGCTCTAGCCCACACAACCGACTATGACGGCACTCTATAGACCGTGTGCGCTAGAAGTCAAGAAACATTCTGTATTGTTGCCGGTCAAAGCGGTGCAGGAGAATGACTTGGAGTCAGGCGAAAAAGGGGAGCGGCCGGTGGGGGTGCCGGCCGCTCGTGGGCATGGGGTGATGGAGGTGTAGACATTCGAGACGCCTATGCGGGCCCCGAACTCGTAGTGATTGTGCCTGCGGGGGTCGCACGGGTCGATAGGCCGAAGGGTTCAATTCTTTCCGGTACCTTCGTACCTTGGACAGAGTTCGCGGGCTATTCGCTCCCCGGCAGGGATTGCTGGATTGCCCAAGGCAGCGAGCGGTGATACGCTCGCTCAAGTAACGAGGATTTTGGCAGCGCGGCCAAGAATGCTCCTCGGGCCGCGCGGTCATCACCTTCATTCGTCACTGCACATCCAGCTATTTCCAGATTTTCGATTTATGGGCGCAACAGGAACAAAAATCGATCGCACGGCGGCCGTTGCTACGCAGACCCTCGATACCCTGCGCCAACTTTTGATCGAATTGGGCGGCGCGCGCGGGCTGGGAGAACTGGCGGCGCGGGGTCCTGCGGCGCACCTGGAACGCGAATTAGGGCTCGGGAGCCTAGAGCGCGTGGAACTAATGCTGCGCCTGGGGGACGCTTGCGGCGTGCGTTTGCCTGATCGCGTGGTTGCTGAAGCCGATACAGTGCAGGATCTGATCGATGCCATCCTGCGGGCGGAGTCTGGCGGGACCACGAGCGCGGCGAGCTTGCGCGCTGCGGGCGGCGCGAGCACCGGAACCGCGGCTGGCGTTGCGCCAGCAATTTCGCCTGCCATTCGCGCGGATCTCGAGCAGCAAATACGCAATGCGGAGACTTTGACTGAGATTTTGCGCCTGCGCGGGCGCGGCGAACCTGCACGCGCGCACATTCATCTATACGAAGAAAACGACCAATTGCGAACGATTACGTTCGGTGAGCTATACGAACGCGCCTCGACGGTGGCGGCCGAATTGCAGCGCCGCGGGCTGGAGCCGGGTCAGACCGTTTCGATCATGCTTCCTACTTGCGCGGAATTCTTCTGGACGTTTGCGGGCATCCTGCTTGCGGGCGGTATTCCGGTACCAATTTATCCGCCGTTCCGCGCGGACCGCATCGCGGAATACGCAAAGCGGCAATCGAACATACTGCGCAACGCGGAAGCGCGTTTTCTGGTTACCTGGAAGCAAGCTGAAGGGCTGGCGCGGCTGCTGAAGCCGGCCGTTCCTACGCTGCGAGAAGTGTTGAACGCGCAAAGCCTTGCAAACTCCACAACGGCGAAGGCGCCGGAAGAAGAGGCTGCTTCGGAGCAGTGGCGTCCGGTTGAAAATCTTGTGCATCACGCGCGCGGCGAAGACATTGCGTTTTTGCAATACACGTCCGGCTCGACGGGCGATCCGAAAGGCGTGATCCTGACGCACGCAAATCTGCTGGCAAATATTAAGTCGATCGTGTCGGGCATCGAAATAAAAGCAGACGACGTGGCGGTGAGTTGGCTTCCGCTCTATCACGACATGGGACTGATTGGCGCGTGGTTCGTTCCGATTTTCACGGGGATTCCGCTGGTGGTGATGTCTCCGCTTGCGTTCCTGAGCCGGCCCGAGCGCTGGCTGTGGGCGATTCATAAGCATCGCGGAACGATCAGCCCAGCGCCGAATTTTGCGTACGAGCTTTGCGTGAGGAAGATTCCGGACAAGGATTTGCAAGGGCTGGACTTGAGTTCTTGGCGCGCGGCGACTAATGGCGCGGAGCCAGTGCGTTCGGAAACGCTGGAACGATTCGCCACTCGCTTTGCGTCGTATGGCTTTCAGCGTGAAGCGATTACTCCTGTGTACGGACTTGCCGAAGCGACGTTGGCCGTTTCGGTGCCGAAACTGGGCGCGGGTTACAAAGTGGATCGCATTGAACGCGCAGCCTTTGAATCTGGAGGCCACGCAAAACCTGCCAGGGCGGGCGATGCCGCTGCGCTCGAATTTGTGAATGCCGGCAAACCGGTTCCTGGAGTGGAAATCCGCATCGTGGACGGCGAAGGCGGCAATCTCGGAGAACGAGCGGAAGGGAGTTTGTGGTTTCGTGGAGCGTCAGCAACGAGCGGTTACTATCGCAATGCCGCAGCGACGCAAAACTTGATGCGCGACGGCGACTGGCTGGATTCCGGTGATCTGGCGTACTGGGCTGACGGCGAAATTTATATAACCGGGCGCGCGAAAGACATCATCATCAAGGCGGGACGCAATCTGTATCCGCATGAAGTGGAGGAAATTGCCGGACGCGTACAGGGAGTGCGAACAGGCTGCGTCGTGGCGTTTGGCGCTCCGGACGAGCGCACGGGCAGCGAGCGCCTGGTGGTGACAGCAGAAGTGCGCGATATGGCCAGCGCAAAGCGCATCGAAGATGAAATTGCGCGGACGGTGAATGAAGCGCTCGGGATACCACCGGATCTGGTCAAGCTCCTGCCGCCCCAATCCATTCCAAAAACTTCCAGCGGAAAGTTGCGGCGCAGCGAGACACGGCGGCTCTTCCTGGAAGGAAACCTGGGAAAGCGCCAGCAACCGACATGGATGCAAGTGGCGGGACTGGCAGTACGAGGCGCGGGCCCGAATGCCTGGTATTGGACAAAGCAGGCAGCGAAAAACACATTCGAATTTATTTATGGCGTGTACGCAATGACGGTCTTCGCAATTCTTCTATTACCGTTGTGGGGTATCGTCGCTCTGACCTGGAATCAAAAGCGCGCGGCTTGGATCACGCATAAGGGCACGCGCTTTATGTTGATGATGGCGGGCGTGCCGGTGCGAGTGGAAGGGCGCGAGATTCTAGCGCAACGCGAAACATCCGGGCCTTGGATTTTTGCTCCGAATCACTCGAGCTTTCTGGATATTGTCATAAACCTTGCATTTCTGCCGCCGGATGTGCGATTCGTGGTTAAAGGAGAGATCCACGATATGCCGGTGTTTCGCACCATTGCCGGGCGGAGTGGGCAGTTTTCGTTCGATCGCAGTGATCCGCAAGCTCGTATTCGCCAGGCGGAGCAGGTGAATGCAGCGCTCGAGAGCGGCGAGTCTGTTGTGATTTATCCCGAGGGAACTTTTACGGCGACCACGGGGATTCGTCCGTTCCAGTTGGGCGCGTTCAAATCCGCGGTAGATACGCGGTGTTCGATTTGTCCGGTAAGCGTGCGCGGCGCGCGGCACATTCTACGAGATAAAACGAAATTGCCGCGGCCTGGGCGCGTCACGCTGACGTTCGGCCCGCTTGTGACACCCAACCCGGCGGCAGGAAATGATTGGCACGAGATTGTACGTTTGCGCGATTCCACCAGGGACATCATCGCGAAGAATTCCGGCGAACCTCTCCTCTAGGAAACCGTCAGCACGGTCCTCTACGGTGAAAACCTGAGATCCCGGCCGGACACTATTCAAGATTTGTTGGTAACCCCGGCGAGCAAGCCGGCATCCTACTTTCTCCCAGCCGAACGGTGAATGGTTGTCCGAATAACTCTCAGGAGGGTATATCTATGCTCAGAAGGATCGCATTATTAGCTGGATTGATTTTTGTGGTCTCGCTTACGACGCAGGCGCAGGACACATACAAAGTGGAGGTGTTCGGCGGCTATTCTTATCTGCGGTTCGATAATTCTCCGTCATTCAATCAAAACGGCTGGGAAGTTTCCGGGCAATACAAGTTTGCTCCTTGGCTGGGCGCTCTAGCGGATTTTTCGGGCGATTATGGTAACAGCACGCACACGACCTACTTTCTGTTCGGCCCTCAAGTATCGTGGCCGGCGCGCGTCTCGCCATTTGGGCACGTACTGATCGGCGGCGCGCACGTCAGCAGCACGTTCACGGAGGAAGTGAACCCTCCGGTTGTCGAAACGTTCTCGTCGTCCGACACGTCTTTCGCCGTCGCGATCGGTGGCGGGATTGATGCCAAGATCGTGGGGCCGTTTCACTGGCGCATCTTCCAAGGTGATTGGATTCACTCGAGCGTCTTCGGAAGCGGTCAAAACAATGCGCGGATGTCGACCGGCATCGTTGTCAAGTTCTAGAGGCTTGGCTGCTTGAATCCGGGGCGTCTCGCGAAATCGAGGCGCCCTCGCGGTTCCCTTCAGTTCTGACCCAGAATGAAATTCACGGTGATGAAAGTCTCAACCTCTACTGGTTCGCCGTCGAGCTGCGTAGGTTGATAACGCCATTCGCGCACGGCCGCAAAGGCCGACTGCACCAGAATAGGATTTCCGCTGAGGACTTGCAGCTCGCGCACGCTGCCGTCTTTTCCAATGATGGCTTGCAAGCGCACGGTGCCCTCAAGATGCATCAATCGAGCCACGGCGGGATATTGCGGCTGTACTTTATGAATCAAGGCCGCTTCCATCACGCCTTCGCTCAAACGTCGGGGCTTTTCCGCCCGTGGCGGAGGCGGAATCGAAATCGCTGGACCGAAATTGCTTCCGCCGGGTACGGAGTCTCCGGGACCGGAGCCACCGCCCGGGATGTCCGTTGAGCCGAAACCGGGACCGGAGTTAATCCCTGGCGCTTCATCCGAGGGTGACTCCGGCACGTGAAAAGGAATACTCGGAGGCTGCACCATTATTTCGTGAGGCTTCGGAGGGCCGTCGAGACGAGTTGAATGCCCGTGCGAGGGCCCCGGTGCTGCGGCTGGGCCGCCATGGTATGGCGGAGTTGGAGTGATGAAGAATTGTCGAGGCAGTTTGCCGAGAGTAATGAGGGGCCACAAAAGCAAGGCCAACACCAGCGCTGCCTCGAAGACGATTGACGCGAGCAACGCTTTTTGACGGAGACGGCGAGCCCGCTCGAGAGATTGCTCGTCGCCGTCAACCAAGCACTGCGAAAACCCTTCGCGCTTGCTCATGGCACACCTCCTCCGCAAGATCCAACAAAGAGAGCTGGTCCTGAACAACGGCTCCGCTAAATCGGGAGCCATTCGGAGTTCGCGCGAATCTCTACTAGGGATAGACACCGGGAGTGGCCGCTGGTTCCCGGCCTCTGGAACGACTGAACCGGCCGGGAAGGTTACTATTCCGGCGCTCATAACGATTGGGAATTCAGTGACTTGTGAGAATTGTGCGGAAAATGCATCGCTTTTGGCTCGGCATGCGTCTAAAGCATTGTGATATTCGACTGGCGGTCAGTTTCGTCAGGCCGTCTGGGGAGGCAATTATGGAAAAGGAATCAATAGAAACAATAGGCGTTCGATACACCGGCTGGGCCGCGCTACATCGCGACCCGCTGGAAGATCGCGTGGAGTTTACTTGCCCGCAATGCGGTGAAAAGGGTACGAAAGCAGCAAGGCGGCCGCGAGCCGCTTATCACTTCACCGACGGATTCGTCCAGGATCTGCAGGGAGAGGCAACTACGTGCCGGAGTTGCAAACATTCGCTGCGCGTAGTGCCTGTCGTCATGCTGCACGATCAGGACGAGAAGCGGCGCTTTCAGGCGGTCTTCGCAGTCGAGCCGTTCTCGAGCAACTAAGGTTTGAAAAGCGGCGGCACCTAGCGCCGGAAATAAAAAACGGGGAAGGAGCCCTAGACTCCTTCCCCGTTTTTTTTGGTTTAAGCGTGACTTCAGCCGGTCGTCTTCAGCGTTATCCGCAGAGGGTGCCTACATTCGGCGCATGGGTTTGGTGTATGAATCGGATTCGACTTCGAGATGATGCGCTTCCAGGTCTTTGCGGATGTGGTTGAAGGCTTCGTCCACGTTGTCGGCAAATTGAAGCAGCTTGAATTCGCGTTCGTTAATGGTGCCAGTGCGGACCATGTGCCGCCAGTTGATAACCTTGTCCCAATATTTCCTTCCGTAGATAAGAATCAAGTGATGCGAAGAGAGCTTATTGGTTTGCATGAGTGTGAGCATTTCCCAAAGTTCGTCCATGGTGCCGAACCCGCCGGGAAAAATAATCAGGGCCTTGGCCATTTGCGCGAACCAGAGCTTACGCATGAAAAAATAGTGAAAAAGGAAATTCAGCTCGGGCGTGATATAGCGGTTCGATTCCTGCTCGTGAGGAAGCTGGATGCTAAGGCCGATGGAAGGGCCGCCGGCTTCGGCTGCGCCGCGATTGGCTGCCTCCATGATTCCAGGTCCGCCTCCGGAACAGACGACGAACCGGCGAGGATTGTCACCCAGGGTCATGGACCACATCGTAAGGCGGTGAGCTAGCTCGCGCGCTTCTTCGTAGTAGCGCGACATGGAAACTAAAGACCGCGCGGCGCTGACTTTCTGACGCCATTCGGGCGTGCGGCGGCCTCGCGCATTGCGTTGTACCTCTTTCAGGTGCGTGAGCGCGCGATCCCGCGATTAAATTCGCGCGGAGCCGAACATCACAATGGTGTCGCTCACGTTCGCGCGACGCAGGCGATTTAGCGGGTCAATGTATTCCGCCATGATGCGAAGCGGCCGGGCCACCAAGCTCTCCATGAATTTCGGATCCTGGTAGGCTACCTTTTCGTGGGGCCCGCGAC
Source organism: Candidatus Acidiferrales bacterium (assembly GCA_049517055.1). Taxonomy (GTDB): domain Bacteria; phylum Acidobacteriota; class Terriglobia; order Acidiferrales; family UBA7541; genus Palsa-295. The sequence continues at coordinate 34,219 of JBEKSN010000006.1, forward strand.
TGCGACGACTCATGTTCTCTCCTGGTTACGAGCGCGAACATTCATTCTAGGAGAACGCCCCGACGAAAAGCCAGTCATGGTGCAGAGGGCCATTGCACCGCAAGCAACGCACCTGAGTTTCCGCGAATCAGATAGACTGAATTTCGATGCAACGCATAACACCCGCGGCGAGAAGACGCTTTTATCGTCTGCCGGCGCTCGTTTCGTTGGCGCTGATGATGCTGGGAGCGGCCGGCCCGGCGTGGTGCCAGGCGCCGCCTGGTCCGCTGCAGCACAAGCCGGGAGCTCCGCCCGAGCAACACAAGAATGCAATCCGCGTGCGAGTGAATGAAGTGGTGGCGCCGGTGACGGTGACGAACCAGGCGGGGCAAATGATCCTGGATCTTTCCAAAGATAATTTCCGGGTGTACGACAACGGCGTGCAGCAGAAAATCGAGCACTTCGATCTGGGCGGCGACCCGCTTTCCGTAGTGTTGGCTGTAGAAACCAGCTCGCACATCGAGCCCCTGCTGCCGGCGGTGCGCCAGACCGGAATTATCTTCACGGAGACGGTGATGGGGCAGACAGCCGAAGCCGCTGTGATCAGCTTTGACAGCACGGTAGAGCTGCTCAAGAAATTCACCACGGATGTGGACGGGGTGCAGGATACGATCAACCACCTGCGCATTGGCGTAAATCAATCGCGGCTTTACGACGCCATGTCGCGGGGTATTTCATTGCTTGAGCAGCGGCCGGCCGTGCGGCGGCGAATTCTGGTAGTGGTGGGCGAAGCGGAAGATCAGGGCAGCGAGGATACACTCGGCGAGGTGTTGCGGCACGCGCAACTGGCGAACGTGACGATTTATACGATTGGTTTGAGCACGTCGATGGCTGATTTGCGCGCGAAGCGAAATCCGTATCAAGGACCGCAGATGGGACCGCCGGGAACGTTTCCCGTTCCGGTACGACCGGGGATGGCGCAAACGCCGGATAACGAAGCGGCCGCGCAGGGACAGGGAAACATAGATCTGCTGGCGCTAGCGGTATGGCTGGTTAAGACTGGGAAGAATGCAATCGGCCCGAATTCACTCGATATCGCGAGTAAAGCGACCGGCGGCTTGCACGTGAATACCTTGAAAGATAATTCAATTCAAAAGGCAATGGATGAAATCGGCGGCGAACTCCACGCGCAGTACACGCTCGGCTACCGTCCACCGGGAGATGAACCTACCGGCTACCACGAGATCAAAGTGGAAATCGATCGGCCCGGCGTCACCGTCCGCACCCGCCCCGGTTACTACGTTGCCCCGCCGGAATCGTAGCTCGCCGCTGTTGCTGTTTGTAGCGCCCCGCGAAACGGAACTTCATTTACTTTTTCTCGGGTTCGGGTTCGGGGGCGGCGGCTTCTTCCTCTTCGAGGATGGAAGCAGCAGCGGCGATGCGGTCGCCCTCTTCGAGACGGAGTAAGCGAACGCCCTGTGTGGAGCGGCCGGCTTCACGAATCTCGCCGGAGTGCACGCGAATCACTTTGCCTTGCCCGGTGATGATCATTACGTCGGAATCCTCGCGGACTTGGAGTGCGGCGACGACGGAGCCGTTGCGATCGGTGGATTTCAGATTGATGACACCTTTGCCGCCGCGTGATGTGACGCGGTATTCAGCGAGAGGCGTGCGCTTGCCGTAACCTTTTTCGGAGACGGTGAGCATCAAGGAGGTAAGCGACTCGCGGATCTGGTCGCTTTCGAGCTCGTCGAGATTCTGCGTGTTCTTCTTGTATTCCTTTTGGATGATGACGAAGTCCGGCTGCGCCGCGTCCATGCTGACCACGAAATCGCCTTTGCCCAGGTCCATGCCGTTCACGCCCCCGGCGGCGCGTCCCATCGAACGGACTTCGGTTTCGCGGAAGAGAATGGCCTGGCCGTGGTGGCTGGCGAGGAAAATCATCTGCTTGCCGTCGGTGAGTTTCGCGCCGATCAGCTCGTCTCCGGCATCGAGGTTGATGGCAATAATGCCGGACGGACGCGGGTTCGAGAATTCAGCAATGGCAGTTTTCTTCACCGTACCGTTGCGCGTGGCCAGGAAGACGTAGCGGTCAGCTTCTTCCAGGTTTCGCGCGGGAACCACGGCTGTAAGTTTTTCATTTTCCTGGAGGCGCACGAGATTGCCGATTGCTTTTCCGCGCGTGGCGGCCGCGGCCTCGGGAATTTCATAGACTTTCAACCAGTAAATGCGGCCTTTGGAAGTAAACAGCAGAATATAACTGTGCGCCGAGGCGACGAAGAAGTGCTCGACGAAGTCATCTTCGCGGGTTTTCGCGCCGATGCGCCCCTTGCCGCCGCGCGACTGGTGGCGATAAACGTCAACGGAAGTGCGTTTGATGTAACCCGCATGGCTGACAGTGATGGCCATTTCTTCGTCTTTGATCAGATCTTCGAGCTTGATTTCCTCGACGCGGTCAACAATCTGAGTGCGGCGCTCGTCGCCATAGGATTTCATCACTTCGCGGAGCTCGGCGACGATGACGGCTTTCAGTTTTTTCTCGCTGGCGAGGATTTCACGCAATTCCGCGATATGGTCGCGAATTTGCTTCAACTCGTTGAGAATGTCGTCGATGGAAAGACGCGTGAGGCGGTGCAATTGCAATTCGAGGATGGCGTCGATTTGCGCGAAACTGAGGCCGACAACTTCGGTGGCCAAACCGTACTTCTTGTTGCTTAGCTTAATTCCGGCGAGGCTCTTTGCTTTTCCGTCTTCCGAAATGGAAATGGATTTGTTAGCGAAGACATTGTGCAGGTTTTCGCGGGCGTTCGCGCGGCTGGAAGAACCGCGAATGACGCGAATCACTTCATCGATGTAGTCGAGCGCGATCTGGTAACCGAGCAAAATGTGTTCGCGCTCCTCGGCTTTGCGCAGCTCATATTGCGTGCGACGACGAACTACGTCGACGCGATGCGCGATGAATAGCTGAAGTAATTCGACCAAACCGAGCTCGCGCGGCTGCCCGCCGACGATGGCGAGCAGAATCATGCCGAAGGATTCCTGCATCTGCGTCTGCTTGAACAGGTGAGCCAGGATAATCTGCGGCTCTTCGTCGCGTTTTATTTCGATGACGATGCGCATGCCGTCGCGGTCGCTTTCGTCGCGAATGTCGGCGATGCCTTC